>NZ_JBIWJT010000001.1:131200-624122 GCF_044765325.1 Embleya sp. NPDC127516
GTCGGGTCGGTCGGGTCGGTCGGGTCGGTCGGGTCGGTCGGGTCGGTCGGGTCGGTCGGGTCGGTCGGGTCGGTCGGGTCGGTCGGGTCGGTCGGGTCGGTCGGTGACGTGCCGTCAGGGCCCGGGTATCCCCCTCGGATACCCGGGCCCTGAGGGTGTGTCAGGCCGCAGGGCACCCCTGTCGGACGCCGACCGACGCGACCGGGTCGACCCGTTCGGTGGCGGCCGATCGCTAGTGCAGCAGGCCACCCGTGGCGGGCTTGCGACCGTGCTTCATCACCAGGGCGATCACGAGCGCCAGCACGCCGCACACGATCAGGACCCAGAACCCGGTGGTGAAGGCGTCCGTGGTGTACGTGCAGCCCCGCTCGTTGCACGCGTCGTTGGTGGCCAGGCCCTGGCCGCTCGGTGCCGGGCCGGTGATCTTCAACCGGTTGTCGGTGAAGATCGGGGACAGCAGCGCGACCCCGACCGACGCGCCGAACGACTGGGCGACGACCAGCATGCTGGATGAGATGCCCTGCTGCTCCTGCGGTACCGCCTCGATGATCAGGTTCGGCGCCGCGGCGTAGTACATCCCGAAGCCGATGCCGTAGACCACGCCGCAGAGCAGCATCAACTGCCACGAGTCGTGCAGGAACAGGTACATGAAGCCGGCGACGGTCAGCGTCCCGACGCCGACGATCATCGGCATCCGCAGCCCTCGGCGCTGGCCCCACAGCCCGGCCAGTGGGCCGGCGATCATGCTGGACATCGACTGCCAGATCAGCACGTGCAGGGCGAGCCCGAGCAGGGTGAAGCCGAGCGCGTAGTCGAGCGAGTCGTTGAACGAGACAGCCGCCTTGACCTGGTCGGCGATTCCGGCCCACATCGCCTCGGGCGCGCCCATCGCCTTCGCGCCTTGGACGGCGCCGTCGGCGTACTGGTCGAGCGTGCTCTGCTTGACGTTGTCCGGGGTCAGGCCCATGTAGCTGGTGAGGTAGTTCTGGATGCCGATGATCATGTTCGCCAGGAACGCGATCCCGAGCACGAGCGCCACACGCGGGGCGGTGAGCAGCTTCAGGTCGATGATCGGGTTCTCCACCCGCTTCTCCCACAGTGCCCACAGCGCGATCACGAGCACGCCCAGGAGCGCGTATCCGAACGCGGAGGGCTTGCTCCAGCCCCAGGATTGCCCTTGGCTGATGTAGAGCAGGATCAGCGCGAGCCCGACGCCGAGGATGACACCGCCGACGTAGTCCACCTTCTGCGGAACGCGCAGCTTGGACTCCGGCACCACGACCAGCAGCAGCGGGATCAGCACGAGCATGTAGACGACCAGGAACCAGAACAGCGAGCGCCACGAGTAGTGCTCGGTGAGCAGCCCGCCGACCACCGGCGCGAGCGCGGCCGAGAGACCGAGGCCGGTGGCCGAGATGCCGATCGCGACCGGGATGAACTTGCGCGGCATCAGGTCGCGGATGAGCCCGTACACGACGGCGGTCATCCCGAACGCGACCGCCTGGAGCGCACGGCCGACCAGGAACAGCGGCCACGAACTGGTGAGCGCGCAGACCAGCGAGCCGACCAGGAACGAGACGCTGGTCGCGAGCAGCAGTCGCTTCTTGCCGTAGACGTCGGAGAGCTTCCCGATCAGCGGGCTCACCGCGCCGCCGACCAGGCCCAGGATCACCACCATCCACGAGATGCTCTCGCCGACGGACCGGAACGACGGGGCGATCTCGGGCACGGCAGAGGAGATCATCGCGTACTGGAGCGGCACGACCTCGGAGAACATGACCACGACGGCCAGAACTGCGAAGACCCGGCCCTTGGACACCCCTTCGAGTCGACCGGTGTCGACCGAGGACGGGTCCGATTCGGGCTCCGGCGGCTTCGCGGGTACTTCAACGGTCGCAGACATACCGGTACTTTCCGTTCTGTGCAGAGGCGCGCGCCGGACACGTGTCACCACTGCGACACGTCCGGTTTTGTACGGAATCTTTGGGGGCAAAACGCCGCTCGGCCTCGATGGGGCGGGCGCGTCTCGTGGACGGTGCCAACCGGATCGGTGCACTCCAGCCGAACTGATTGACAGTGTTTAGCACGGCGCACGGGCACGGGGAAGAGTGATCACCAGGAGTGCGTACGTTTTGAGGTCATTTGTGATAGAAATTCCCTGACGGCCCGTCAGCTAACTGTCGCGGTCGAAGGGTTGGCCCAAGTCGGGAATCGGGGCGCGAGTCGGGGTCGTCGCAAGGGTTGGAAAAATCCGGCGAGGCGAGGCGGGGCGAGGTCGCAGCCGGGCAGAAAAGCGACCGTCGGTGGCGGGAGAGGGCGAGACTCCGATTGGGCCCGCCGAGGAGCCTCCCGCGCGAGTGACCCATGCTCTCCACAGAGAGCACTGCTCTCGGCCTTCGTTGCGCGATGGCCGGGCCGGGGGCTGCCGGCTTTGCGCTCATAGGTTGGCGGCAGCGGCCGGTGTCGATCAGCCCTGTTCCAGGTCACCGGTGGTCTGGGGCCCGAGTTCTCGCCGGCAAGACGCGAGCTCGCTCGCGGGAAAGGCACCCGCAACGACGGCGGGGGTGGGTGGTCGGTGAGGTTCGTCGAGGGCCTTGCCGAGTGGGTCGGCCGGTCGAACCATGCGCCGAGCCTCGGTGGGAGCAGGCATGGGCGGCCTTGTACGCACCGATCGACGTACGCCGATGCCGGTCGGCCCGGCCCCAGGTCACCGGCGCCAGGAGCCATGGGCCCTCCGGCGAGACGCGGGCCTTGCTCGTCGGGAGGCGCCCGCGACTACGGAGGGAGAGAGCGGTCCGGTGAGGTTCGCCGGGGCGCCTTCCCGGGTGGGATGGGGCGTTTTGGGTGCGGCGAGTGGAGGTGACGAGGTGTCACGAAGCCGGATGGCGTTGCAGGTTGCGGCTTCACCCGGGTTGAAACCGCAGGTCCGGGTGAGCGCGGAGCGAGACGCGGACGTCGGGATCCGGGTTTTGATCCCTGCGGCGGTACTTGCTCGGGTGTAGCGGTGAGTTGTGCCGACGGTGCGCGAAGCCGGCACTCGGCAAGTTCTTGTTTGCGCCGTCCCACCGAAACCGGAGGTCGCGCAGGCTCGCAATGTCCGCAACCGTCACCGTGATCCGGGTCGAGATCGCCGCCGGCCCGGGCTCGGGTGATCTGGTCGCTGTCACGGATGGGTTGTGCCGAGTTGTTCGTAGTCTCGGGTGACGGGCTGTCGGCGTGCTGTCTGTGGCACTGGACGCGGGAGCCGGCCTCGGGCGTGGCCGAGGCGCGGGCTTGGCCGCGTATGCGTGTGGTGCCGGTCGTCCCGCAGGTGCCGGATGTGGGACCAGCGGGACGGTTTGGTGGCGGTCAGTTCTGGTCGGCGTCCTGGAGGATTCGGTCGATCAGGGCTGCGGCCTGCTCCGGGTGCTGTTCCAGCCACCTGGCGAGGTGTTCCCGGACGGCCTGTGCAACGCAGGCGCGTACTTCGGCGTTGCCCAGTACGCCGCGCGTGGAGCCCTCGAACTCGGGATGGTCCAGCTTCACCGACACGACCGCAGTCAGTCCCTCGCCGATCCGGTCGGCGCCGAGATCGGGATCCGTCGCCGTCAGGAGTCGCCGTGCCCGCGCGTACGCGTTGACCGCAGCGGCCAGTCCATCACGCAAGCCATTCGCGTGGGTTCCGCCGCAGGAGGTGGGCCGGCTGTTGGCGAAGCTCCGGATCCGCTCCTCGCCGGAGCCGCACCACCGGAACGCCACCTCCATCGTCCCGGCCATCCGTGGGTCTTCCTGTTCGAAGCCGATGATGTCCGGGTAAGCGGGTGCCGCCTCCTGTGCGTCGAGGAAGGCGACGAACTCCCGTGTGCCGTCCGAGGACCGGAATCGAACCGACCGGGACTCGGCCGGGCGGCGCAGATCTGTCAGCGAGATCTCCAAGTCCCGGTTCAGGAAGGCCAGTTCCCTGAAGCGGTCCGCCAGGGTGTCGAACGAGCATTCCGCCGTCCCGAAGATTTCGGGGTCCGGTCGGAAGGCGATGGTGGTGCCGCTTCCGGTCGACGGCTCCGCGTCGGTGAGCGCCGTGATCGGGACGCCGCGCGCGTACTCCCATCCCCAATGGACCCCTTCGCGCCACACCTCAGCCGTCATTCGACTCGACAGGACGTTGGCGACGAAGAGCCCGATACCGCCGTAGAGGGGCATCACGTCGTAGCGGCCACTGGGCCCCGGCCCGCAGTGCATGCGTGTCAGCAGGGCTTCGAGATTGGGACCGCCGGTGTCCTCGCCGTCCTCGATGGACAGAGCCGGCCCGTCATCAGCGACGCGCACGCCGCCGTCGGGTGTGAGCGTGATGTCGACGCAGCCGGCACGGTCGGTCAGGACCTCGTTCACCGCCCGGTCGACGACATCGAACACCACGTGGTGCAGACCATGTTCACCGGTCGAGCCGACGTACATACCGGGTCGCTTCCGAACGGCTTCCCGCGGCTCCAGCACCTGGATGTCGGCTGCGTCGTACCTGATCGCTTCCCCACTCACGATGTCCCCTCCGAGGGTGTGCGGCAGAAGTCATCAGCCTAGGTAAGCTCCGGGAAACCAGCAGCTCAGAGCCGGTTTACCGAAGGTGTGGACGGCTGCGTGAACGCCTGTCCGAAGGCCGTCGACCCTGGGTTCGAGACCCGCCTCCAAATTGCGACCGGGGGCCCACCGAGCCCGCGCACGACGCCATTCCCAGCGACCTCGAGGCCACCAATCTCGATGCATTTCGCCGGAGCGTCGTGGGCTCCCGAACCGCTGGTCACCCGGGACCGGCCGACCAACACCGGCCAACGCCGCCCGGTGAGTACAAAGCCACCCGCAGCCGTTCTCGGCTTGGCGCGACGCATACCGCGGGCACCGCACTCCGCAACCACCCGACCCACCCGGGAAGGCACCGGCCAACCGCACCGGACCACCCGCTCCGGCGCCTCCCCGGCGAGGCAAGCGGGCATCTCACCGGAGAACTCAGGGCTCCTGACCGCCGACGTCCCGAGACCGGGCCGACGGACAGCGCCCAACGCCAACCTGTGGGCACGAGGCGGTCCCGCGGCCGACCCCACCAAGGCGCGACGCACGCCGAGAGCAGTGCTCTCCATGAAGAGTCGGGCCACTCGGGAAGGCGTTTCGGGGAAACCTCGGCGGACCAGCCCACTCCCTCCGCCGCTGCGGGTGCCTTTCCTGCCGAGCATCTCGCCGGAAGGCTCAGGCTCCACCAGCGGCGACCTGCAACCGGGGCCGACCGACACCGCCAACGCCGACCGGCGAGCACAAATCCACCCGCACCCAGCCCCCCAACACGCGACGCATACCGAGAGCACTGCTCTCCGCAAACAATCAACCCACTCGGGAACGCGCCCCGGCCGGCCCCACTGGCCTACCCACCCCCGGCGTTGTCGGAGCCTTCCTGCCGAGCAAACCGCGTCTCACCGGAAAACTCAGGCTCCACCACCGGCGACCCAAGGCCAACCGACGTCGGCCAACGCCAACCCATGAGCACAAAGCCACCCGCATACCGCCCCACCAATGCGAAGTGCACACCGAGAGCAGTGCTCTCCGTCAAGAGCACTGGTCACTCGCGAACGCGCCCCGGCCGGCCGCACCGGGCCGCTCACTCCCTCCACCGTCGCCAGCGGCCGTTCCTGCCAAGCAAAGCCCGCATCTCGCCGAAGAACTCAGGCCCCACCACCGGCGACCCGGGACCGGACGACCGACACCGGCCAACGCAGACCCTGAGCAAAAGGCCGGCCCGCTCGACCCCGCCGACGCGCAACGAACGCCGAGAGCAGTGCTCTCTATGAAGAGCACTGGTCACTCGGGAGGCTGCTCGACAAAAGCTCGACCGAAGACCCGCCCCTCCTGCCACCGTTGGTCGCTTTTTCTGTCGGCTCAGCCCCCGGCTCGCCGGACGACGCAACATCCTCGACAACCCCAAGCAGGCTTCATCCCGAGCCGCCCCGGCCGCGCGCACCGCGTCTCAGGACCACCTGCCCCGCCCAGCCGGGTGAAGCGCCTCGGCCTTGCGCCGCCGCGACCGGCCGCTCTCACGCCAGTTCGTGGAACGCGGCTGCGACCTCCGTCCAGCGTTCCACCGCGCCGGTGTCCTCGCGCCAGGTGCTGACCGCCGAGTACGCGACCACGCGGGTCGCGACGCCGCGGTAGCGGTTCATCAGGGCTTGGGCCAGGCCGTCCCACGGGGCGCTCACCGTCAGGCTGTCCAAGACCTCGTCGTCGATCGCGGCGGCCATGCCCGCGCGGTCCTTGGCGGCGAAGAGGCGGTTCAGGCGGGGTTGGAGGTCGTCCCAGCCGTGGGTCTCGAAGACCTTGGCGTAACCGGGCGTCGAGCCGTAGAAGGCCAAGCGCAGGCGCAGCTTCTCGCGTTCGGCCTCGATCTCCTCGTCGGTGTCGCCGGTCGCGGTCATCACCGGGCAGACCAGCGCGAAGTCGTCGGCCGCGCCGCCGGCGGCGAGTTGGGGGCGGACCACCTCCTCGATGTAGCGCACGCTGTGCAGCGGGTGGACGTGCAGGCCGTCGGCCACCTCGCCGATCATCCGCAACATCCACGGGTTGACCCCGGCCAGGTAGATCGGCGGGTCGGCGATCGAGCCGCCCGGCGTCCACTCCGGCGTCATCAGCGTGAAGCGATAGAAGTCGCCCTTGAACCGCAGTCGTTCCTCACCCCGGAAGGCCGCCCAGATCGCCCGCAACGCGCCGACGTACTCGCGCAGTCGCGGCCCCGGCTGGTCGAACTCGGCCGAGTAGCGCCGCTCGATGTGCGGTCGTACCTGCGTACCCAGGCCCAGGACGAAGCGTCCGCCGGTGGCCTCGGCGAGTTCCCAGGCCGCCGACGCGGTGACCATCGGGCTGCGGGCGAAGGCGACCGCGATGCCGGTGCCGATGGTCAGGCTTTCGGTGGCCAGCGCCGCGGCGGTCGCGGCGGTGTACGCGGTGCGGCCGCCTTCGGTGAGCCATAGCCCGTCGAAGCCGGCCCGCTCGGTGGCGGCTGCGGCGCGTTGCATGCCGCGCAGGGTGAGGCCGGCTGCCATGACATCGAGCTGAGGGGGCGTCACTTGTTCTCCTGTACCGAGGATTTCGCGGTTTCCGCTTCGTGTACACGGTCCCACGCGCCGGTGACCGTGCCGGTCCAGCGCGGCGCGCGCCGTTCCGACCAGGCGCGCGGGCCCTCGCGCGCGTCCTCGGTGCCCATCAGGATGCGGTGATAGGCGGTTTCGAGCCGCTCGACCTCGTCCGGGCCGGCGTCCGCCCACAGCAGGCGTTTGGTGAGCGCGGCCGACACCGGGTGCACGTTGGTGGCGATGTCGCGGGCGATCTCCAGCGCGGCGGGCAATACCTCGGCCGCAGGCAGCGCGCGCGAGGCGAGCCCCAGCGCGAGTGCCTCGCTCCCCCGGAACGTACGCCCGGTCAACAGGATGTCGGCGGCCACCGCTCGCGAGGTGGCGGTCGGCACCGTCCAGTGCGACTGCGCGTCGGGCACCATGCCGCGCCGCACCTGGGGAATCGCCAACTTCGCGTCCTCGGCCACGATCCGGATGTCGCACTGCATCGCCAGCGTGAACCCGATGCCGATCGCGTGCCCGTTGATCGCCGCGATCACCGGCTTGCGCACGGCCCAGGCGGGCGGCCGAACCGGCGACGCGCTGAACTCCCGCGCACGCGCAGGCGCACGCCCACCGGACCCCGGCTTCGGCTTCGGCTCCGGTCCGTGCGCCGACCCCGGCGCCGCCGTCGACCCCGGCCCGGACCCTGACCTCGGCTCCGGCCCCGCAAAAGTGTCCGCAGCCGGCGACATATCGGCCCCCGCGCAGAACGCCCGCCCCGCGCCGGTCAGCACCACAACCCGCACCGCGTCGTCCGCATCGCAGCGCGCGTACGCGTCTCCCAGGGCGATGCCCATCCCGCCGGAGAACACGTTCAGCTTCTCGGGCCGGTCAAGCGTGATGACGGCGATGCCGTCGCGAATGGCGAACTGGATCACTCTCGGACGGTAGGCCGATTCCTTGACAAGGTCAAGCGAAGGCTTCGAGGTCGACTCACCAGATCGTTGACCGAATCAAGGGATGCTCCTTAGGGTCTGACCAACCAATGTCACGAGGGGACTCCACACCATGACCAACCCGTTCGGGTTCGAAGGTAAGCGCGTTGTCGTCACGGGAGGCTTCTCGGGTGTGGGAGCCGCCCTGGTCGAGGTGCTGGCCGAGCAGGGCGCCGAGCACATCACCGTGCTCGACCTCAAGGAGCCGACCGGCTCGGCGCACACATTCATCCGGACCGACCTGTCGGACGCCGCGTCGGTCGACGCCGCCGTCGACACGATCGACGGCCCGGTACACGCGCTGTTCAACAACGCGGGCGTGGCCGGCACGCTGCCCGCACCGGCGGTGTTCGCGATCAACTACCTCTCGTTGCGCCGGTTGACCGAGGCGCTCGTGGCCAAGGGTGCACTGCCCGAGGGCGCGGCGATCGTGAACACCGCATCGATCGCGGGGATTTCGTGGCCGGCCCACCTGGAGGCGATCAAGCAGTTGATCGCGATCGAGGACTGGGACGCCGCGCAGGAATGGCTCGCGAGCAACGAACTCGGCAGCGACGCCTACAGCTACAGCAAGGAGCTCGTGCAGGTTTACACGATGCACTACGCCCGTACGGCCGCGGCGAAGGGCCTGCGGATCAACAGCGTGTGCCCCTCGCCGATCGACACCCCACTGCTGCCGGACTTCCGCAAGACGATCTCCGACAAGGTGATCGACTGGAACATCTCCCAGGGCAACGGACGCCTCGCCACCGGCCGTGACGTCGCCCTCGCGCTCGCGTTCCTGGGCGCGGACGCCTCGGGCTTCCTCAATGGCGTGAACATCAACCTGGACGGCGGCTTCAACGCCGGCCTGACCGTCGGCAACCTCGACTTCTCCGGCCTGGCGTAGCGCGCGCGACACCCGACACGACGCCCCGTCACCCGCCGAACCGGGCGACGGGGCGTGCCTCCTAGCCTCTGGTGCGCGGGGCCGGCAAGGGGGCGCCGGCTCGGCGGCGAAATCGTCCCATCAGGTTCACGTCGCCGGCGCCATCCGTACGGCCCGAGGCAAGGCGCACGAGGTGCCGGGGCCGGCGTTCGAGCCGGCAGGGTTCCGTGGCACTCGGACGATGCCTGATCTGCGGTGTCCCGATCCACACCCGAATACTGAACACCCGAACTACTGTGGATGTCATGCCGACGGCTTACGAGGACGTGCCCTTCAGCGAGCTGCTCCACCATCCCGCCGCGACCACGCGCAGGCTGGACTCCGTCCGCGCGCTACGACTGCGCTGACGCGACGCCGGGGACCTCGCCCTGATGCGTGTCGACCAGATGGAGCAAGACACCTCGGTGATGGGTTTCGCGTCACGCCTGCCGGCCGGTCTGGCGCGAACCGAGAACGTCGCCGCCTTGCGCCAGGCACTACCCGAAGCCCTGCCGTGGAGCACGTTCCTACCCGCCGACGACATAGACACCCTGCTGTCCGAACTGGTGGATACGGCGCGCGGCGCGGTGGCCCTGGACAACCTGGCCCCGATCGCGCTCCTGCTCACCCAATGGCGGCACAGTGCGGAGATCCACGCGGATCCCACCCTGCTCTCGATCCTCACCCGCGAGCCGGATGGCGACCTCGGACCGGTGCCCATGCCCGAGGCAACGGGGTGAGCCCGAAGCGCGGAGCCCGCGCCGCGCCGCCGCCGTTCGGTGACGAAGACGACCTTCGCTTCGCCAACGGCGAGGCAGCCGACGGCTGGGAACACACTCGAGCCGCCAGGCAGCGGGCAATGTGCGCCGCGCGTTCGAGAAGATCCGGGTCGCTCCCCGCGCCGTCGACAACCCCAACCGTCAGCACCGCCTCAAGGGCAAACTAGGCATCAGCACCTTCAAAGGCCACGAACTGGAACGTTGGCGATACGAGGTCACCGGCGGTGGACGTATCTGGTATCTCCTCGACGACGTCAACCACATCGCGTGGATCACCTACGCGGGTACGGGCCATCCCAAGGCCACGGACTGAAGCCGTTCCACACTCACAACCACCGCGGGATCGAACCGCGTTGGGGGTGTAGACGTGATGTCGAGCCGCGGATTCGACGTCGAATGGGCCGTCGAAGCCTCGACCTCTCCGGACACGCCTGGACGGCGGGTTCAACGCCGGACTGACCGTCGGAAACCTCGACTTCTTTGGTCCGGCGTAGCGCGAGCCGCGCACCGACGGGACGATGCCCCGTCACCCGCCGATTCGGGCGACGGGGCAGGCCGATTGCCTCAGCCGCGCAACGACGCCGTGAGCACACCCCACGAACCCGCAGACACGACCAGGCAACCCATGCTGGGGTCCTTGCTGTCGCGAACGGGGACGAAACCCGGGAAGCCATCGGCCACTTCGACGCACGCACCTTGATCCGAGTTGCTGTGGCTCGACTTGCGCCAGGTCGCGGCGCTCAGGTCGGGAGTTGTGTGCATGCCTCGTGCTCCTTCCGGACGGCGGTTCAACGCCGGACTGACCGTCGAAGACCTCGACTTCTCCGGCCTGGCATGGCGCAGGCCGCACCCCGACACGACGCCCCGCCACTCACCGAACCCGGCAACGGGACAGACTGATTGCCTCAGCCGCGCAACGCCGCCGTGAGCACACCCCACGAAGCGACAGGAACAACCAGACACCCGACGCTCGGGTCCTTACTGTCGCGGACCGGGACGGCGCCGGGAAAGTCGTCGGAGACCTCGACGCACGCGCCCTGGTCAGGGTTGCTGTGGGTCGACTTACGCCATGTGAGTGCGCTTATGTCGGGAGGTGTGAACATCCTTCGTACTCCTTTAGAGCTGCACGGATCATGACCGCCGATTCCCTCGGGTCAAGGGCGTAGGCGCATGCGCGATCGTAGGCCAGCCGACGTACTCGGATGGTGTCCGGATCTTCAACGATCTGTCCGAACATGCCCCCCTCAACATAGACGACAGTCACGTCTTCCAACTCGACCACGATCTGGGTTACGTCACTGATGCCAAACCCGGCATTGCGGTAGGGCAGCACCCTGATCATCCCGTGTTCGTGATCCATGAGCGCCAGGAGAGATTCGAGTTGTGCGCGCATCACCTCCGCTCCGCCGATCCACCGGTATAGCACCGCCTGATCGATGAGGGCCATGAAGTAGGAGCCGCTCTCCCTGTCGAAGATGTGGCGTCTACCCATTCGTGCGGCTACACGGACGTCAAGCTCCTCGTCGGTGGCTCCCAAGTCCGCGTTTTGGAACAGGGTACGAGCGTAGGCCGGCGTCTGAAGCAGTCCGGGGATGTACAGCCCCGCCCACTCGCCGAGGCTCAGTGCCTCGTTCTCCAGGCTCATGTACTCCAAGTACCGATCCGGGAACCGCACTCCGCGCAGCATCTCGAACAGAGCGGTGAACAGGCCGTTCGTACCGAACGCCGCGTCGAGCTTCGGGCACAGTTCTTCCGGGACCGGACTGTCGCACGTCTCGAATCGGCTCATCGACGCCTTGCTGTAGCCAACGACGTCGGCCAACTCCGTTACGGACATGCCGGCTCGCGTTCGATGCTCGCGAATCTGGGCGGCCACGCGCTGACGAGGTGATCCGTTTGTCGGATCGGTCCGATGCTCCCGGAATCGCACACCCGTACCCCTCTTCGTTCCAATTGCATCCGCAACGGTGGCCTTCTTCAAAGACTAGGGCGATTGGCCGATCCTGAACCACAGAGTGGCCGAATAACCACCCACCGCAACCGCTGGGGTCACTCCGGCGCGGGATGGACTTCCGCGTGCGTCAAAGACCGTCCCGACCGACCGTGCGGGGCGAGGGAGTCGGCACAGCCGTTCCGTGGTCGAGCGGCGGTCCGACGAGGGATGGGAGGTAGGGGGCGAGTGAATGCCTGGACAGCGCCTCGCCCCCTGCGTGCCCCGAAACGAGAAAGGACACGTCATCACGATGACAGATCGCATCGGATGGACCCAACGAAGCTCGACGCTCGTGTCGACACCGGAACGCGACGCGCAAGACGAGCAGTTGCGCCTGCTCGTCCGGAAGTGGGTCGACGAAGCGGACTTCTGCGCTCTCCGACCTGCCCCGCGTGCCCCGCACCCGACGCCGGTCCTTCGGCACCTGCGTTCTCAGCGTCGTTGGTGGAGGACTTGGCGGACCTGGCAGACCCGGCGGGTCTCGCGGTTGACGGTGCGGTTTCGCACGTCGCGCTCGGGTGGACGGGACGGGCGATGACCGCCTCGTCGAAGCGGAAGCAGCTTGCGGGGAGCACGCAGCGGGACCTCGACAGAGGCCGCGCGTTCTTCGAGCGCTACCGGCACGCGTGGTGCCGCGACGCCTACTCCGGTCGTGAAGGCGTGCTCACGGATGTATGGGGCCGGCAGGTCCACCTGCGCCTGCGAAGCGGCATCGAATTCACGTGTCGAATCCGGGACCTGGTCATTCTCCGGCTCCCCCGGCCGGTCCTGTACGAGCGCGTCGCGTACGTCGGAGCGGAGGACGCGAAGGAGCGGCCGGTCGGCGCGGTCATGGAGTTGTGGGCCGTGGACAAGGGCACATTGGCGATCGTGCAACCGCCGACCGGTCCCGCCTGGTTCGCGCTGTCGGCGGACCTCGAACCGGTCGACCGCCCTATGGGCCTCGTGGCGGATTGGGCGAACCCCCCGTTTCCGAATGGAAGCCCGAGAGCCGTGGACAACGTCGCGCCGTCCCCGATCGGCGGCGAATACGGCCTCGACCGCACCGATATCGGGGCTACCGACGGCACGTAGGACTTTGCCGGCGGTCCGATCCCGAACCCGGGCGTCGGATAGCGGACAGTCGAAACCCGGATACGGATGCGGCCGGCTTTGTGGACAAGTCGATGGCTCACGCAAATTGCCGGGGCTTCTCGCAACGAGAAGCTCCGGCAATTTGGGGTATGACGAATTGTCAGGCACGCCACCCGAAGGCGTCGGTCGTGCTCAGACGGCGGGGTCCTCGACGGCGGCGGGAATCTCGCCCTCTGCCATCTCCTCGACGAATCGCTGCAACAGGGTGGCGAACGTCTCGCGGTCCGTGTCGCTCCAGCGGTCGAGCATCTCGCTCATCCGCCGATCCATGACGTCGTTGAGCCGGCGCCGGACCGAGTCGCCGCGCGGCGTCAGCGAGACGAGGCTGACCCGCCCGTCGTCCGGGCTGGGCGAGCGCCGTACGTAGCCGTCCCGCTCCAGTTGGCCCACCTGGCGGGCGGTAGCGCCCGGGTCCATGTTGGTCATGCGCGCCAACTCCCCCATGGGGAGCGGACCTTGCTTCTCGATTCGGCGCAGCAGCACATAGGCGGGCTGCGAGATGGTCGCGCCCGCCGCGGCGGCCTGGCCCGCGTACACTCGGCGGCTGGCGTGGCGCCGAAGCAGGGCCTCCAGCGCCCGCTGGATCGCTTCGACGTTTTCGGTGGAGTTCACCCGACCATGATAGCAGTCCTTGACTGCGTCAATTTAATACTGTGCGATAACGTGCATATCTCGGGCCGGATTTCGAAGCCGGGTCGGGTTGGGTTGTACACCGCGACTAAAGGCTCGGCATTGCGAACCCGCGAACGGGGCTTCACATCCAGGGAAGGCTCACGGAGAGCCGAGGAGCGGGGTCTGCGATACGTACGCGACGCACCCGCGATCATGTGTGATCACACATGTTGCTTTCTGCGGCCCGGCGGCGGGCCTAAGCGACTCGGCTAAGCGGTCGCCTCGGTCCCGACGGAGGAAACGAGACCGAGACGACCTGCCCATGGACTATGTCAGTCGTCAGACGATCAGACAATGGCAACCGGATTGATGGGGCTACCCGTTGCGCCGGTGACCGGAAGCGGCGCGACACACAACAGGCACGAATAGGCGCCCTCCTCCGCCATCGCCTCGGCGAGCTCGCTCAACCACAGGTGTTCGAGAAGCGGGACTCCCGATTCGACCAGCAACGCGATGTGTACCGACAGGAACCGATCGTCGAACGGAATGCACTCGATCGCACTATTGTCCGCGCCCACGACGCTGATGTCCCGCGCCCGGACGTACTCCACCGCGTCGAGCGACAGGCCCGGCTGCGCGAACGACGGTTCGCGGCCCGAGGCCGTGATGGCGCGGTACTCGTCGAGGTAGCCGGTGCGGACCAGCAGCGCGTCGCCGGGGCGGACCTCGACGCCCTGTCGCTCGGCGCAACCGGCCAGGTCGGCGCCGGTGATCTTGTATCCGCCCTCCAGATACTCGATATCGAAGTACCGAGGCAGGTCCAACAGCACCGCCCGAGTCGCGAAGGCGCCGAGCTTGTCGATCCCGCAGCGGCCGGCGCCGGTGTGCGAGCGGAACGTCTCGGCCGGGAAGCCGTTGTAGAAGCGGCCCTTGGCCTGCACGTGGCACAGCGCGTCCATGTGCGTGAGGTTGTGCGACGGGATGATCAGCACGTCCTCGTTCGAGCCGACGTCGTCACCGCCCTCGAACCCCTCGAACATCGCGTCGGTCTGGCTGACCAGGGTGAGCCGCTGCGGTGAGCCGCGGAAGTCGAAGGCGGGCTGGTTGCCGCGCGTGATGGGCAGCGCGAGCGAGTACGAGCGCCCGGTCCGAATCTCGTGCGCGGCGGCCCGGACGCCCGCCGGTTCGATCAGGTTGAGCGCCCCGCGCTCGTCCTCGGGGCCCCAGCGGCCCCAGTTCCCGGCGGCGGGCACCGGCTCGTCCGTACCGGGTCGGGTGTCGTCCGTCATGGGTCGGCGGTCCTCTCGGGCGGCCGGCCGGATCGGCGATCCGCAACCGGCGGGCGGGCCGGTCGGATCGGCGATCCGGCCGGTCGATCCGGGCCGGGCGGGCCTCAGAACGCGATGACGCCGCGCGCGATCCGGCCGTTGTGCATGTCGTCGAGCACGTCGTGGAAGCCGTCGGCGGGATAGACCTTGGAGACCAGCGCGTCCAGGTCGAACTTGCCCTGGCGGTACAGCTCGACGATCGCCCGGATGTCCTCGTGCGGACGCACCCCGCCTGCGCGCGTGCCCAGGATGCCCCGGTCGCACTGGAGCAGATTGGCAATCCGGATGTTGGCGGTCGCGGTCTGCGCGGGCTGGCCGACGGCGATCAGCGTGCCGCCCCAGTCCAGGGCCTCCATGGCGTTCTCCAGTACCGACGGGATGCCGGTGCACTCGAAGATCCAGTCCACGCCGCCCGCGCCGAATACGCCGACTTTGACCTCGTCGCTGTACGGGAACAGGGTGCGGATCTCGTCCGCGACGTCCACGTCCTTCCCGGACTTGACGAAGTCGGTCGCGCCGAACTTGCCGGCCAGTTCGAACTTGCCGGGCACGGTGTCGATGCCGACCACGCGGCCGGCGCCCTTGAGCCGGAGCGCCTGGACGGCGGACAGGCCGACGCCGCCGAGGCCGATCACGGCCGCGGTCTGACCGGGCAGTACGTTCGCCCGGTTGAGCACCGCGCCCGAGCCGGTGACCACGCCGCACGGCACCAGGCACGCGGAGGTCAGCGGCACGTCCTTCGGGATGGTCACGCACTGGATTTCCTTGACCAGGGTGAGCTCGGCGAAGGTGGACGCACCGGCGAAGTTCCACACCGGCTCGTCGCCGATCGCGAACGGCGTGCCCCGGTTGCCCAGCGTCTGGCGGCAACGATTGGGGTGGCCGGTCTGGCAGTGCCGACACATCCCGCACGCGGCGATCGTGGTGATCACCACGTGGTCGCCGGGCGCGACCGTACCGACGCCCGCGCCGACCTTCTCCACGATCCCGGCGCCCTCGTGCCCGAGCACGGACGGCGTGGGCCACTCGATGACGCCCTCCAGCACGCTGACGTCGCTGTGGCAGACCCCGGTCGCGACGATCCGTACCAGAACCTCACCGGCCTCCGGGTCACGTACGGTGACATCGTCCCGGATCTCGGCGCCCGTGGCGGTGTGCAGGATCGCGCGCATGTACCGTCTCCTCGTTCCGGGCGGACGGCCCGCCGCGAGGTGTGTTCGCCGCGCACCGGACCGGCCCACCCCAAGCCGAACTTCCACATCCTTGATCACTACAACGATGTCGATTATTCACCGCGCGCCGAAGAGGTCAAGGCATAGCGGGCCTGGGATCTGACGACCCGTCGGACGTTTGACGACGGCGGTCGCCGGGCGCGGAGGCGGGCGCGAGCGGCGATCGTGGGCGCGTCGAGGGCGCTCCTCGAAGGGCGCGCCCCGCCGACCGCGATCCGTCGGATGCACGTCTTGCTCGACCCGCCGCGGTCCGGAGCCGTGCGCGTCCCGCTCGAACCACCCGCGGCACGGAGCCGTGCGCGCCCCGCTCGACCCACCGCGGTCCGGGGGCACCTCTGGCCCGCGACCCGCCTCGACCCACCCCGACCCTCAAGCGCGCGTCCGCTCAGTCCACCGTCGGACTGCGGCGTTCCAGGAGGATGACATCGCGCCAGCGGCCGTGGTGCCGGCCGACCCGCTCGCGGGTGCCGATGGTGCGGAAGCCCAGAGCCGCGTGCAGGGCGAGGCTGCCGGTGTTCTCCGGGAAGACGCCGGCCTGGATGGTCCACACGCCGGCCGCCTCGGTCGAGGCGATCTGCGCGCTCAACAGGGCGCGGCCCACTCCCCGGCCCGCCGCGTCGGGATGGACGTAGACAGAGGTCTCCACCACACCGCGATAGACCGCGCGCTTGGACGTCGGGCTCGCGGCCACCCAACCCAGCACCGTGCCGGTCGCCCCGTCGAGCGCGACGAAGCGGTGCTCGGGCAGTTTGCCCGCGTCGAATTCGGCCCAGTCCGGCGCGCTCTCCTGGAAGGTGGCGTCCCCGCCGTCGATGCCGAGCTGATAGATCGCGAGCACCTGGTCGGCGTGCTCGGCACGCATCGGCACGATGGTCGCGGTCGTGGTGGCGGTGGTCATGATGCTCTCCGGGGACGCGGTGGCCGGCAGAACCACCATCCTCACCGAATGGACATGCGCCTTCGCACCCGCCCCGGTATAAATCGCCGAATGGGATCACAGGCTGCACAGGACGTGGAATCGACGGTCGCACACGCCGTCGCGGTGTTGACCGAGGCAACCGAGAGCGAACGGGACTGGTCACGCCCGGCGGGCGAATTGGAATGGGACTGTCGTTACACCCTGGTCCACATCGTCGGCGATCTGTACGTGTACGCCGGCCAGATCGCGTCGGGCCGGATGGACGACTACCTCCCGGTGGACATCGAGGCCGACGCCGACGCGACGCCGGCCGAGATCCTGCACGCGGTCCGGGCCGGCGGGGCGCTCCTCACCGCCATGGTGGCCACCCGGCCCGACTCGGCCCGCGCGTTCCATCCGTACGGGATCTCCGACCCGGACGGCTTCGCGGGAATGGGCATGATCGAGGTCATGGTCCACATGCACGACCTGGCGGCCGGGCTCGACCTGGCCTACCGGCCCGATCCGCAGATCTGCGCCCGCGTGCTGGCACGGATGTTCCCCGACGCGCCGACCGGTTTCGACGCCTGGCCCACCCTGTTGTGGTGCACCGGCCGTACCGAACTCCCCGGTCACCCGCGCCGGGTCGGCAAGTGGCGCTGGCAGGGCCTCCCCGCGACGTAGGCCGGGGCCGTCGAATCCTCCGGGTGGAGGACGTCGATCCAGGCGCCCCGCGTCTACGCTGCTCGCGTCCGAGCGCCGCATCGCACGCCCGGAGCCGAGTACCGCACGCGCGGTGCCCGGCGCCGACACCGGGTACCCGTCGCGCGTCGCATACCCGACCGCACACGCCCGTCGGAGGTACGCACCATGCCCGCACCGTCCCTGGATGGACTCGGCTTCGCCCCGCTCGATCGTCCCGAGCACGGCGAGGTGGACGCTTCCACGTTCTTCACGTACCACGAGCGCGACGGCGTGGTCTGGGCCGAATACAGCGGCGGCGACATCGTGCGGGGCCACCTGATCGGCACTCGCGAAGCGGACACGCTGGACTTCCGCTACACGCAGCTCAACCGGTCCGGCGCCACCGCTTCGGGGCACTGCCTCAGTGCCGTGGTCGTGTTGCCGGACGGGCGGATCCGGCTGGAGGAGACCTGGGAGTGGGAGTCCAGGCCGGGCAGCGGTACGAGCGCCGTGGAGCAGGTCCCCGAGGCGCGGACCTGACACCCGGTCGGTTGTCGGACGCGGTATCTACGTTGAACCCCGACGGACATCGCGACCGAAGGGGTGGGCCATGGGATTCAACGGGGACATCGTCGTATTACGCGCACAGACGCCGTTGACGGACCTGGCCCCCTTCGTCGGCGGAAGCGGACATCCGGTCTACGGCGAGTGGTCCTACCTCGACGGCTGGCGTGCGGTGCACGTGCGGCACTTCGAGGATCCGTACGCCTTCCAGGGGCCGTGGCTGACCGACTTGGCCGCCCGGACCGGCTCTCCCGTACTGGTCTGCGGCGTGTTCGAGAGCGATGTCGCGCACGTCCAGGGGCTGAGCGGGACGCACTTCTGGGAGGGCTGGCTCGACCCCGGCACCGCCGCCTCGCGGTTGGCCCAGGACCGGTGGGAACGCGCGGGCGGGCGGGGCGACTTCGCCCGGGTCCGGGACGAGGCCGCCGCGTGGCTGGAGGAGGATCGGCCCCGCGTCGCGGAGGCCGCGGTCCGGTGGGCCGCGGCGGCCGGGTACCAGGTGCGGCCCGAGCCCGTCCTGGAATTGTTGGCCCTGAAGCGGGATCCGTTCGTCGAGCGGTTGTTCTTCGAACTGCTGACCCGCCTCGGCCTGGTGGCGGCGCCCGCGCGGTAGGTCGATCGCGGTCCCGGGGCGCTCGCGGCTCACGCGGCCCCGGGCCGCTCGCGGCTCATTCGACCTTGCGCACCTCGGTATCCTCCGGCCGGATCCGCCGGCCGTCCGCGGCGTGCACCTCGAGCGCCCGCAGCGGCCGGCCGTCGCGGCGGTCCAGCAGGCTGGACTGCGGCTCGGCCGGCTCGAACCAGTGCGCCTCGCCCCACTGCCGCAGAGCGACGATCACGGTGAACAGGTCGCGGCCCTTGGCGGTCAGCACGTACTCGCCGTAGGCGCTGCCGTCCGACGCGGGCACCACCTCCATGATCCCGCCGGCCACCAGCGCGCGCAGTCGTGCGGTCAGGATGTTCTTGGCCACGCCCAGGCTGCGCTGGAACTCGCCGAACCGCCGGCTCCCGTCGAACGCGTCGCGCACGATCAGCAGCGACCACCAGTCGCCGATCGCGTCCACGGACCGGGCCACCGGACACGTGCTGTCGTCGAACCGCGTGCGCTGCACCATGCCTCGTCCTCTCCTGCCGGGCGATCACCCACCATCACCCTGGTTGCAACATGCTACCAAGCTCGTCTAGCGTGCATCTGGTGGCAATTTGCAACCAGATGCACGAGGGGCGGGACATGGCAGCCGAGCACGACGTGCCGGAGCACACCGAGGAGCGGAACGAACACAGCACCGCGGAGAGGACCGAAGCGCGCACCGGGAAGGGAACCGACGCGGGAACAGGGAAGGGGACCGAAGCCCGAACCGGCGCGCGAATCCGGGAAGCCGTGGGCACCGCGTCGACCGCCGGATCCGGCTCGCTCTCCCGTGCGCTCACCCTCGTCTTCGCGATCGCCGCCGGCGTCGCCGTCGCGAACGTCTACCTCGCCCAACCGCTCCTGGTGACCATGGGGCACGACCTCGGCCTCGCCGCAGGCACCGTCGGGGTCGTGGTCACGCTGACCCAGGTCGGCTACGGATTCGGCCTGTTCCTGCTGGTCCCGCTCGGCGACCTGGTCGACCGTCGCCGGCTACTCGTCGGCCAATTCGCGCTGCTGGCCGCCGCGTTGGCCGGTGTCGGGCTGGCCGGCAACGCCGCATCGCTGTTCGTCGCGATGATCGCCGTGGGCCTGCTCGCGGTGGTCACCCAGGCGGTCGTCGCCTACGCCGCCGCACTGGCCGCGCCGGCCGAACGCGGTCGCGTCGTCGGTTCGGTGACCAGCGGCGTGGTCACCGGCATTCTGCTCGCCCGAACGGTCTCCGGCACGGTGGCCGACCTGGCGGGCTGGCGCGCGGTGTACCTCGGCTTCGCCGCGCTGACCCTGGCGCTGGCCGGGACGCTGTACCGAGTGCTTCCGCGTCGGCGCGACGATCGGGTGCCCGCTTCCGTCGACACGCCGCCGTCCGACCGCAAGGCGCCACCGTCCTATCGCAAGCTGCTCGTCTCGACGGTGACGCTGTTCGTCGAGGAACGCCTCTTCCGGGTCCGCGCGCTCTTCGCGCTGCTGATCTTCGCCGCCTTCAGCACCCTGTGGAGCAGCGTCGCGCTCCCGTTGAGCGAGCCGCCGCTGTCGCTGTCGCACACCGCGATCGGCGCCTTCGGCCTGGCGGGCGCGGCCGGGGCGCTCGGCGCGATCCCGGCCGGGCGGCTGAGCGACCGAGGACACGCGAACCGGGTCACCGGAATCGCGCTCGTGCTGCTCACCCTGTCCTGGCTGCCCCTCGCCTTCACCCGCCAGTCGCTGTGGGCACTGGTCCTGGGCACCATCGTGCTCGACCTCGCCGTACAGGCGGTGCACGTGACCAGCCAGACGTTGATCCACCCGCTGCGCCCGGACGCCGGCAGCCGGCTGATCGGCGGCTACATGATCTTCTACTCGATCGGCAGCGCGGGCGGCGCGATCGCCTCGACCACCCTGTACGCGGCGGCCGGCTGGCTCGCGGTGTGCGCACTGGGCGCGGCCTTCGGAGCGCTGGCACTGCTGGTGTGGGTGCTGGAACTGGTGCGCGCACACCGGATGGAGGGCAGGTCCGCGGCACCGCCCGTCACACCGTGATCAGTACGTTCACGACCACGCCGACGACGAGCAACAGCAGCAGCCAGGACCACGGCGGACGCAGCGCCGGACGCGGTCGGGAGGATCGGTCGCTCACGGTCGACTCCTTCGTCGTTGCCGCCGACCGCTCCGGGTGAGCCGCCGACCTGCACAAACGTAGGATTTCGTGGCGGTGTCCCGGCAGCCCGCACGCGCCCGTTCCGATGGTGGTGCGCGCACCACCATCGGGACACCCGCGGCTCGGCTACCTCTCGCGCGCGGCGGCGGAGACCATCGAACGAGCCCAGGAAAGGGGTCGAGCGGTGCACACGAAACCCGAACCGCCCGAAGCACGCGCCGCGCTCCCCACAGGGCGAGCCGCACTCTCCGGCCTGCCCGCAGCCCGCGCCGCGCTTCGCGGCCTGCCCACCCGGCTGGGTCTGCTCGCGCGAGCCGGCGGCACCGGCCTCCTCGCCCTGCTCGCGCTGCCCGTGGTCCTCATGTGCGCGTGCCTGTACGTCGCCGGCTTCGGCCTGCCCCTGCTGACCCCGCTGCTGCGCGGGGTGCGGCGACTGGCCGGCGCCGAACGCCGTCGGGTGGGCGTCGTGCTCGGCGGCCCACCGGTGCCCGAGCACTATCGCCCCCTCGACGGCCCCCTGCTCACCCGCGCGCGCATCGCGCTGACCGACCCCGCCGGCCGACGGGACCTGCTGTGGCTTCCGGTACACGGCCTGAGCGGCACCCTCGCCGCCGTGCTCGGCCTCGGCCTGACCATCAGCGCCGTCAACAACCTCACCATGCCGCTGTGGTGGTGGGCCGTGCCGGGTCGGGCGCCGTCCGGCGTCGGCTTCGCGGTCGATTCGTGGTGGAAGGCCGCGGCGATGCTCCCGATCGGCGCGGCGGTCGCGGTGCTCGCGGTCGCCCTGGCCGCACCGCTGCTGCGCGGCCAGGCCCGGCTGACCCGGCCGCTGCTCACCCCGCCGGACGGGTCGGTGGTCGAGCGGCTGGCCGAGGTCACCGCGAGCCGAGCCGCCGCACTGGACGCGCACGGCGCCGAACTGCGGCGGATCGAACGGGATCTGCACGACGGTACGCAGAACCGACTGCTCGCCGTGGTGCTGCATCTCGGGCTGATCGAACGGGCCCTGGAACGCGATCCGGAGCAGGCGCTGCCGCTGGTCCGACGCGCTCGACGGGCGGCCGGCGACGCACTGGACGAGTTGCGCGACGTGGTGCGCGGCATCCACCCGCCGATCCTGGCCGAACGCGGCCTGGACGGCGCCGTCTCGGCCTTGGCCGCCCGCTGTCCGGTGCCCTGCGTCGTGCACACCGCCGGGCTGACCCGCACACCGGCCGCGGTGGAGACGGCCGCGTACTTCGTCGTCGCCGAGGCGTTGAACAATGTGGCCAAGCACAGCCGCGCCGCACACGTCGAGGTCCGGCTGACCCGCGAGGAGGACACGCTGGTGATCGAGGTCGAGGACGACGGGCGCGGTGGCGCGGACGAGCACGCGGGCAGCGGCCTGGTCGGCATCAGGCGGCGCGCGGCCGCGCTGGACGGCCGGTTGAGTGTGCACAGCCCGGTCGGCGGACCGACCCGACTGCGCGCGGAGTTGCCGTGCGGGTGGTGATCGCGGAGGACGACGCGCTGCTGCGCGAGGGCCTGGTCCTGCTGCTGACCGGTGAGGGCTTCGAGGTCGCGGCGGCGGTCGACAACGGCGCCGACTTCCTGGCCGCCGTCGCGGCGCACGGCCCGGACGTCACGGTCGTCGACGTGCGACTGCCGCCGGACTTTCGCGACGAGGGGCTGCGGGCCGCGATCGAGGCCCGGCGGCGCCGGCCCGGGCTGCCCGTGCTGGTGTTGTCCGCCTATGTCGAGGACCGGTACGCCGCGGAGTTGCTCGCCGACGGCAAGGGGGCGACCGGCTATCTGCTCAAGCAACGGGTGGGCGACGTCGACGAGTTCGCCGACGCGCTGCGTCGGGTGGCGGCGGGCGGCACGGTGATGGATCCCGAGGTGGTGGCCCAACTCCTGGTCCGGCGCCGCTCCGACGACCCGCTGCGTGAACTGACCCCCCGCGAGCGCGAGGTGCTCGCACTGATGGCGGAGGGCAGGTCGAACACGGACATCGGCCGGCTTCTGGTGATCAGCGAGGGCGCGGTGAACAAGCACATCCGCAACATCTTCGCGAAGCTCGGGCTGGCCCCCGACGACGCGGGGCATCGACGGGTGCTCGCCGTACTCGCCTATCTGAACGGCTGAGCGAACGAGCACCCGCCGA
This sequence comes from Embleya sp. NPDC127516, assembly GCF_044765325.1. Lineage (NCBI taxonomy): Bacteria > Bacillati > Actinomycetota > Actinomycetes > Kitasatosporales > Streptomycetaceae > Embleya > Embleya sp. NPDC127516. Next base: position 154,308 of record NZ_JBIWJT010000001.1, read on the forward strand.
CCGAGTGCCGGGAGGCCGGGGAGGCCGCGGCCTCACGCGTCGAAGGACTCCTTGCGGGTGCGCGGGCGCTTGCGCGCGGCCGGGATCGCTCGCGGTGCGGCGCCCTCGACCACGGTGTTGGTCAGCGTGCCGATTCCCTCGACCGTGAGCGCGACCGTGTCGCCCGGTCGCAGCGGCGGCAACTCGCGTCCCAGACCCCACAGTTCACCCAGGCAACCGCCATTGCCGCAGGTGCCGGTGCCCAGTACGTCACCGGGTCGGACCCAGGTGCCACGCGACGCGTAGGCGACCAGTTCGGCGGGCGGCCAGCCCATGTTGACCAGTGAGTCCCGGCCGACCTCGACGCCGTTGACCGACGCGCGCATGGCCACGTCCAGGAAGCCGTCCGCGTCCCGGTGGACCTCGAACTCGTCGGCGGTCACCAGCCACGGGCCGAGCGTGGTCGCGGTGTCCTTGCCCTTGCACGGACCCAGGCCCACCCGCATCTCACGGGCCTGGAGGTCGCGCGCCGACCAGTCGTTGAAGATGGTGTAGCCGATGATGTGCTCCGCCGCCTGCTCGACCGTCAGGTCCTTGCCCGCGCGGCCGATCACGATGCCGACCTCCAACTCGAAGTCGAGCACGTTCGACCCGGGCGGCATCGGCACCACGTCGCTCGGGCCGATGATCGCGTAGGGGTTGGTGAAGTAGAAGGTGGGCAGCTCGTACCACTCCGGCACCACGGTCGCGTCCGGGCCCTGCACGGTGACCGCGACGCCCTCGACGTGTTCCTCGAACGCCACGAAGTCGCGGACGGTGGGCGGCTGTAGCGGCGGCAGCAGCCGCACCTCGGCGAGCGCGACCGCCGGCTCCGACAGAGCCCGCTCGCCCGCCGCGCGCAATTCCTCGGCGCCGCGCTCGATCAGGCCGAGCAGCGTGACGCCCACCGGCAGCGGGTGCACGACGGCGTCGCCCGCACCGGCCACGACTCCGCAACGGGTCGAGCCGGCCAGGTCGAAGGTGGCGAACTTCATGCGATTGCTCCCTGTTCCGATACGTGCCGAGCACCGGCGACGCGGCGTCGGTATCGCTGAATGATCACAGGTAAATGATCACTGCCCCATGATCATCGCCACATGATCACAGAGCCACAGGGGTCGGCCCACCGTGTCAGGACAGCAACTTCGCGCCGGTCTTCGCGCGCACCTCGTCCTCGGTGACGTCGGGAGCCGTCTCGACCAGGAGCAGGCCGCGGTCGGTGACGTCGATCACCGCGAGGTCGGTGACCACGCGCTGGACGCAGCGCCTGCCGGTGAGCGGCAGCGAACACGTCTCGACGATCTTGTGCTCGCCCTTCCGGGACACGTGCTCCATCAGCACGATCACCCGACGGGCGCCGTGCACGAGGTCCATCGCGCCGCCCATGCCCTTGATCATCTTGCCGGGGATGGTCCAGTTCGCCAGGTCGCCCACCGCGCTGACCTGCATCGCGCCCAGGATCGCGGCGTCGATGTGACCGCCTCGGATCATCCCGAAGGACAGCGCCGAATCGAAGAACGAGGCACCCGGCAGGACCGTGACGGTCTCCTTGCCGGCGTTGATCAGGTCCGCGTCGACCTCGTCCTCGCGCGGGTAGGGTCCCACTCCGAGCAGCCCGTTCTCCGAGTGCAACACCACGTGCACGCCGGCCGGGATGTGGTTGGGCACCAGCGTGGGCAACCCGATGCCGAGGTTCACGTACGACCCGTCGGCCAGCTCGGCCGCCGCCCGCGCGGCCATCTCGTCCCTGGTCCAGGCCATCAGTCGCGCACCGTCCCCCACGCCGCCGGCGCGGTGATCGTGGTCTTCTCGATCTGCTTCTCGGCGGCCTGGGCCGCGCTCAGGACCACCACCCGTTGCACGAACACGCCGGGCAGGTGCACCTCGTCCGGGTCGAGTTCGCCCGGTTCGACCAGTTCCTCGACCTCGGCGACGGTGATCCGCCCGGCCATCGCGGCGAGCGGGTTGAAGTTGCGCGCCGACTTGTCGAACACCAGATTGCCGTGCCGATCGCCCCGGGCCGCCCGGACCAGCGCGTAGTCGGTGGTGATCGACTCCTCCAGGACGTACTCGACCCCGTCGAAGACCCGCACCTCCTTCCTCGGCGAGGCCACCACGACCGCGCCGGCCGCGTCGTAGCGCCACGGCAGACCGCCCTCGGCCACCTGGGTACCGACGCCGGCCGGGGTGAAGAAGGCCGGAATGCCGCACCCACCGGCCCGCAGCCGTTCGGCGAGCGTGCCCTGCGGGGTGAGTTCGAGCTCGATCTCACCGGACAGGTACTGCCGGGCGAACTCCTTGTTCTCACCGACATAGCTGCCGGTCGCGCGCGAGATGCGCCCGGCGTGCAGCAGGATGCCGAGTCCCCATCGGTCCACGCCGCAGTTGTTGGAGACGACCCGCAGATCGCCGGCGCCCTGCGCGTACAGGGCCCCGATCAGCACCGAGGGAATCCCACACAGCCCGAACCCGCCGACCGCGATCGAGGCCCCGTCCCCGATATCCGCCACCGCCGCCTCGGCCGTACCGACCACCTTGTCCACGCCATCTCCGATCACCCACCACCCCGACCCCCCGAAGCTATGCGCCCACCCCCCGCCCCACCCCCCAACCTTCCACCCACCGGAAACCCACCAAAAGCGCCGGCCAGGCCACCCCACAGCCCAACCGGCGCTCCCACAACCACCCAACCCGCCCGCAACCGACCACATCCAACTCGGCCGACCAACCCAGCCCGGCCGGCGCCTGAGGCCACCCAGCCCGGCCGGCGCCTGAGGCCACCCAGCCCGGCCGGCGCTTGAGGCCACATAGCCCGTGCGGCGCTTGAGCACACCAGCCCGGCCGGCGCTTGAGGCCACCCAGCCCGGCCGGCGCTTGAGGCCAACCCAGCCCGGCCGGCGCTTGAGGCCACCGGACCGCAGGTCGACCAACCCCCGTCACGCGAAGCGAAACCGCAGGTCGGCCAACCCCGTCACGCGAAGCAAGAGAGCGGCTTGCCGTCGTTGAACGTCACCATGTCCCCGAGCGCGCCGTATATGTCGATCGCCCCCGCCCGCTCGACCCCGTTCAACTCCGCGTACGCACGATGCAGGTTGCCCACGATCCGCTCCGGGTCGGACAACGCCGCATACTCGCCGAGGTCCGTCTCGCGCGCCACGCTCAACGGGTCCAGCCCCGCGTCAAGCCCCTTGCGCGCGGTCTCCAGCACGAAGTTCGTGTACCCGATCGCGTAGTCGATCTGCTCCGGACCACACACCTCGCCGTGTCCGGGAACCAGCGTGGTGGCGCCCAACTGCTTCACCCGCTCCAGCACTTCGAGGTAGCCGGCGGGCGAGCCCATCAGCAGGAACGGAGTGCCGCCGTTGAAGATCAGGTCGCCGGTGTACAGGACGCCCTGCTCCTCGAGCCACACCACCGAGTCGTTCGAGGTGTGTGCGGCGCCGAAGTGCCGTACCTGCGCGCGCAGATCGCCCGCGTACACGGTGACGCCGTCGGTGAAGGTCAGGAACGGCGGGACCGCGCGCACTCCGCCCCAGCCGACGCCCGGCCAGATCGATTCGACCTCCATGATCCCCAGATTCAGGATCTCGGTCCGGGTGTTCTCGTGCGCCACGATGGTGGCCGACTCGAACAGGTAGTTCCCGTTCGTGTGGTCGCCGTGGTGGTGGGTGTTGATCAGCGTGCGCACCGGGGCGTCGGTGTGCTTCGCGATCGTCTCCAGGAAAGTGCGGGTCCGGGCCTCGGTGGCACAGCCGTCGATCGCGACGACGCCCTCCGGACCGACCAGGAACCCGGTGTTGTTGATCCACCAGGTGCCGTCCGGCTGGATGTACGCGTACGCTCCGTCGGCCACCTCCTGGACGCGAGGCGGATCCATCCGGCCGTGATCGTGCTGCGACGTGCTCATCGATACTCCCGATCGACTGGGGGTGTGCGTTGACGTGCATACACCGCCGACCACCCCGTGCGCAGCCTGACGAGCCGTCAGGTGCCGCGTCCGGTAGGGCTTGTCCGGGATGTCCCGGGCCCGGCGGGCGATTCGGGGTCAGTTCACCGCGCGGCCGGTGAACGCGGCGAGCCGGTCGGCGGGCGGCGCGTCCGCGGCGACCGGCTGCTCCGGGCCGAACGCGCGACCCTCCCCGCGCGCGGCGTCCGGCAGGGTCTTGCGCATGCGCTCCAGGAGCACCTCGGCGAGCTCGGGGTCCAGATCGGTCGGCTTGCCCAGGGCGCGGGCCAGGTCCCACGCGTGCACGAAGATGTCGCCGGTGGCCAGGCCGAGCAGGAAGCCGCCGCTCTGCTCGCCGAACGGGGTCTTGATCGCCGCGGCGATCCGCTCCGGGGTGAAGGTCGCGAGCATCGTCTCGACGACCGCCTCGAAGTCCTCCCGGGGATCCTCGGAAACCGGCTCGGTGGGCCCGGCCAGGGCCGCCGCCAGACCGCGCTGCGCGCCGGTGGCATGCGTGAGCAGACCTCGTACGTCCCACTGATCACACGGACACTCGAGCCCCAGCTGTTCGTCGCCGACCTCGGCGAGCAGCGGACGGAAGGCGTCGACGGCGCGCCTGTACTGGGTTATCTGGTCCACGAGGACTCCTCGGGCAGGTGACGCCGCGCGGGCACGGCATGCGTTCCGGGTGACGGACGACGAGCAGCGGTCAGATTACGCCCGGGTCCCCGGCGGCGATACGGCCGGTTGGGGAATGTTTGGCGCCTGCACGTATGTTTCACATCCGGTGCGTCCGCCGCCGTGACCGTCGGTACGTCCGTCCTTTGTATCGCCCCAGGGCGTGTCTTCGATCCCGTGCGTCCCGGGACGCCGCCGCCGAGCGTCGCGTGCCCCCGACCACCGAGCAAGGAAGCTGGAGAGCAAGTGAAGGTCGAGATCTACAGCGATATCGCGTGCCCGTGGTGCTACGTCGGGAAGCGGCGCTTCGAGCGCGCGCTCGCGGCGTTCCCGGGCGCCGAGGACATCCAGGTCACGTACCGTCCCTACGAGCTGGACCCCACCACTCCGGCCGAGCCGGCGCCGCTGCGCGAGCGACTGGCCGCGAAGTTCGGCGCGGCGAACCTCGACGGGATGAACGCGCGGCTCGCCGACGTGGGCGCCGGCGAGGGCATCACCTTCGACTTCACCCAGGCCCTGGCGGTGAACACGCTGACCGCGCACCGGGTGTTGTGGCTCGCGCTCACCGAGTTCGGTCCGGCGGCCCAGGCCGCGCTCAAGGACCGGCTGCTCGCGGCGTACTTCACCGAGGGCGAGAACGTCGCCGACCACGACCGGTTGACCGAGTTCGCGGTCGAGGCCGGCCTGGACCGGGACCGCGTGGTCGCCTTCCTCGCGTCCGACGAGGGCACCGACGAGGTCCGGCGCGAGATCGCCGAGGCGCGGGAGATGGGCGTCACCGCGGTGCCGACGTTCGTGTTCGAGGGCAAGTGGGCGGTCCAGGGCGCGCAGGAGGCGTCCACGTTCCTCCAGGTCCTGGAGCAGGTGCGGGATCAAAGCGCCGAGTCGGCCGCGCCCGCGGGCGACGGCGACGCGTGCGCCGACGGCTCCTGCGCGGTGTGAGCGTCTCGGGGGGAACGACCCGGGAACTCTCCGCCGAGCGGTTGCGCGGTGCGCGACTGGCCGCGCTGTTCGTGTTCTTCGCGTTCAGCGCCGCGGTCGCGGACTTCCTGGCCCGGATCCCGCAGTTCAAGGAGGATCTGGAACTCGACGACGCCCAGTTGGGGCTGGCCCTGCTCGGCTCGCCGGTCGGCGCGCTGGTGGCGGTGCAACTCGCGGGTACCGCCGCCGGGCGATGGGGCAGCAAGCGGGTCGCGCGGGTGTCGGTGATCGGCGGCTGTCTGGCGCTGCTCCTGCCGGCGTTCGCGTGGGACCTGCCCTCGTTGGCGGTGGGCCTGCTGGTCCTGGGCATGCTGATGGGCTTCACCGATGTCGCGGTGAACGCGCAGGGCGTGGCGATCGAGCAGCACTTGCGCCGCCCGATCATGAACAGCCTGCACGGCGGTTACAGCCTCGGCGGGCTGTTCGGCGCGCTCGTCGGATCCGGCGCGGCTGCCCTGGGGATCACTCCCCGGGTGCATCTGTCGGTGATGGCGGTGGTGCTCGCACTGGCCGTATGGGCGGGTTCGCGTGCGTTGCTGGGCGTCGCGGACGACCCGCATGTACACGCGCCGGTCGAGCCGGCGGATCCGGCGCGACCGGCCGCGCCGGCCGCGGGCGGTGGTCTGCTCCGGTTGCTCGCGGGCTATCGCGCCGTGGTGTTGCTCGCGCTGATCGGGCTGTGCTCGTTCGTCGGCGAGGGTGCGGTGGCGGACTGGAGCGGCGTACATCTGCGCGAGACGCTGGACAGTTCGCCGGGTGTCGCCGGGTTGGGCTTCGCGGGCATGTCGGTGGCGATGGCCGCGGGCCGGTTCGCCGGTGACCGGGTGGTGGAACGGTTCGGCCCGGTCGCGGTGTTGCGGGTGGGCGCGCTGATCGGCGCGCTCGGCATGACGCTCGCGTTGGCCACGCCGTGGCCGGCGGTCTCGGTGCTCGGCTTCACGCTGTTCGGCGTCGGGGTGGCCCCGGTCGCACCGGTGACGTTCAGCGCGGCCGGCAACACCCCGGGAGTGCCCGCCGCGTGGGCCATCTCGCGGGTGACCGGCATCGCCTACATCGGGCTGCTCGCGGGCCCGCCGATGATCGGCTTCATCGCCCACCACACCAGCCTGACCACGGCGTTGGCCATTCCGGCGGTGCTGGTCGCGATCATCGCGCTCACCGCGGGGGCGGTCCGCCGCTGACTGCTCCGTTCCCGGGTACCGGTCCGCCGATCGATCCGATCGGCGGACCGGTACCCGGGAACGGATCCGAGGTGGGCCCGGGCACGGGGTGTGGGCACGAGGTACGAGCCCGAACCGGAGCACAGGCCCGAGCACAGGCCCCGGGCACCAGCCCCGAGCACAGACCCCGGGCACAGGCCCCGAGGGCCGAACCCACCCACGCCGGGCGCCCGCGTCAGGACAACTTCCGCGCGTAGTTGATCCCCCGCGCCTGCCACCGCGCCTCGTGCGTGCCGATCCGGGTCCTGAAGTCCGCCCAGTCGCGCCGCTCCGGCCGGGACCAGGCCGCCTCGGCGACCGCCGCGATCCGTGGGAAGAGCAGATACTCGGCGTCCGCGACGCTCTTGATCGTCTCGCCCCACAACGCGCCCTCGACCCCGAGCACCGCGTCCGCGGGCAGCCCCGGCAGGTGCGTCGAGGGTTCCCAGTCGTAGGACGTGCGCACATCCACGGTGCCCGCCCAGGTCACCCCGAGCCGCTCGCCCCCGGCGTACTTCATGTCCAGGTAGGCGTGGTCGGCCGGGGCCATCACCACCTTGTGCCCGGCCCGCGCGGCGGCCGCGACCGCGGCCGCGTCCTGCTTGGACGCGCCCCAGTACTCGATGATCGCGCCGGGCACCGGGTCGCCCGCGGCGAGTTGGTGCCATGCGATGAGTTGCTTGCCGTGCCTGGCCACGATCGGCTGCGCGCGGGCCATGAACGCCCGGTACTGCGCGGGCTTGAGGGTGTGCGTCTCGTCGCCGCCGATGTGCAGGTAGGGGCCCGGGGTGAGTTCGGCGAGCCGGCCGAGCACCTCGTCGAGGAAGGTGTAGGTCGCCTCGCCGTCCACGCACAGCGCGGAGAAGCCGACCTGGGTACCGGTGTAGGGGGCGTACTTGCGTCCGTCGCACGCCAGTTCCGGGTAGGCCACGATCGCCGCGTTGGTGTGTCCGGGCATGTCGATCTCGGGCACCACGGTGATGAAGCGCTCGGCCGCGTAGCCGATCACCCCCTGGTAGTCGGCCGCCGTCCAGAAGCCGCCCGGCCCGCCGCCGACCTGGGTCGAGGCGCCGATTCCGGTGAGTCGGGGTCGGCCCTCGATCGCGATCCGCCAGCCCTGGTCGTCGGTCAGGTGCAGGTGCAGGTGGTTGAACTTGTAGGCGGCGATGTGGTCGATCAGTCGGCGCATCTCGGCGGGCGGATAGAAGTGCCGGGCCAGGTCGATCATGATGCCCCGGTACGGATACCGCGGCGCGTCCCGGACCACGGCGGGACGCAGTTCGAACGGTGCCCGGGCCGGGACCAGTTGGCGCAACGTCTGGGCGCCTCGATACAGGCCGGCCGGAGCGCTCGCGCGGATCGTGGCGCCGCCCGCGGTCACGGTCAACGCGTACGCCTCGTCGCCGGCCGGCCGGTCCGCCGGCGTCGTCCCGGGCGGGTCCGGCACCAGGGACAGGTCGGTTCCGGCGTGGGCGCGGGCATCGACCACCACGGGCAGGGGCAGGCCGGTGGCGGTGCGCAGTTCGGCGGCGACCACCTCGGCGACCGCCCGCGCGGCCTCGGTCGCGGCCCGCACCCTGGTGTCCCGGGACAGCGTCCAGCCCGCGCCCTGGGCGCCGAGCGCCTCGATCGGGATCGGGACCAGTCCTCGGGCGTCGGCGGCGAGTGGTCCGGGCGGCGGCTCACCGGCCTCGGCAGCGCCGGGCTCGGCACCACCGGGGTCCGGTGCGCCCGAGCCCGGGGCCGCGCCCGGGTCGGTCCCGGGGTTGCCGTCGGAGGAGGACGAGTCGGTGACCCATACGGCCGTCCCCGCGGCGGCGGCGATCGGCACGGCCAGGAAAAAAGCCAGGGCGCGTCGGCGCTGCATGTGACTCTCCCAATTCGGTCCGCCGGGATCGGTCTCGGCTCAGTCTAGGCAGTCGGGGTCGACTATCCGGTTGGTCGACACTTCGAAACCGGAGGGCAACGATCCGGTATATCCCAACGAATGGTTGGCAAACGGGCACCCGGAGGTGGGGGTCAAAATACGGATAAAGACGTCCGACGGGAGAAGTCGGAGCCAAATCAGGTGATATGCGTCCGTGTATTGCCATGACCGACCATGCATATTCCTTCGCAGAGTTAACTTACGGATGTCAACATTCGCCGCCGTATGCGGGGCGCGCGATGCATTACCCACCGGCCACTGCGAGCACACGTGCGAATGCCGCTAGGCTCTGCCCGTCGTGCACGGAATAGGACGCGATCCGCGTCACCGAAAGCGCAAGACCGGAAAGTGCGAATCATCGGGAAAATGACGTACTTGACAAGCGGAATACTCGACTCCGTATCCCTGCCTCGCTCCACCCCGGCACCGACCTGGTGGTGGACGACCTGAACATCACTCGGAAGCTCGTCCTGCTCGTCGCCGTGCCCCTCACCGTGATGGTGGGGTCCGCGGGACTCGCCGTGTCCACCACGACCGGCGAGGCCCTCGACGCGAACCGCCTTCGCTCGCTGACCAAGGTCTCCGCGGAGGCGGGCGAGCTCGCGCACCGCCTGCAGAGCGAACGCGCGGCCGCCGCCGCGGTGCTGTGGCCGGACGCCGGCAGCAACGCGCTGGTCACGTACCACCAGCGCACCGCCGCGACGGACGAGAGCGCCACGCGCTACCGCAAGTTGCGCAAGGACCTCGGCTCGATCCCCGGCAACACCAAAGAACGCCTGCGCAGGCTGGACGCGGGTCTGACCGACCTGACCGCGCTGCGCGAGCAGGTCCAGGCGCCCAAGGGCACCTCGCTGACCGCCGTCGTCTTCCGCTACCGCATCCTGATCGCGGACGCGCTCGACTACCGCGACAGCGTGGCCCAGGCCGGCGGCGCCGGCCCCGACAACTCGGACCGCCTGCGTGCCGCCGCCGCGCTCTCGCACGCCACGGAGTGGCTGGGACAACAACAGACGGCGGTCCTGCGCGCGTTGTCGTCCAACCGGATCTCGCCGTCCCAACAGCAGGACATCCTGGCCACCCGGACCGGCTACGACGAGAGCGAGACGTCCTTCGAGTCGCTCGCCGACGAGGAGTGGCTGGGCTGGCTGGAACTCGCCCAGACCGGCCCGGAGATCCTGGCCGTCCACCAGCTCGAGGACGCCGTCTCCCGGGCCAAGGTGGACACACCCATCCTGATCCCTCAGGACGTGTGGACCAAGGCGACCGCCGACCGGATCGCCCGGATCAGCGACGTCGAACGACGCGTGGACGCGTCGGTGCTGTCCTCGGTCAGCGACGAACGCGACAGCCGACGCTGGTGGGCGATCGGACAGGCCGCGGCGGTGCTGCTCGCGCTGGCCGCCGCCGTGATCCTGGTGCTGCGCCTGGGCCGGCCGATGACGCGCGAACTGCTGCGCCTGCGCGACACCGCGCACGAGGTGGCCTACACCGGTCTGCCGGACGCGGTCGCCAAGCTCCAGCAGGGGCGTTCCCTCGACGGCGCGACCGCCGACGAGATCGCCGAACGCGCGGGGACCCCCATCGAGGTGCGCGGCAAGGACGAGATCGCCGAGGTGGGCTCGGCGTTCAACACCGTCTTCACCGCCGCCGTCCGCATCGCCGCCGAACAGGCGGTCCTGCGAGCCGGTATCGCCACCGTGCTGGTCGCGCTCGCCCGCCGTAACCAGCGGCTCACCGACGGCCTGGTCAAGGTCCTCGACGAGGCCGAGGCGCACGAGCACGACCCGGACCGGCTCAAGCGGCTGTACTCGCTCGACCACCTGGTCCAGCGCATGGGCCGCAACAACACCAGTCTGCTGGTGCTCGGCGGCGAGGGCACCGCGCGCGTGCGCGAGGACGCGCTGCTCCTGGACGTCGCGCGTGCGGCGATCGGCCGGATCGAACGGTTCACCCGGGTCGACCCCGGCGCGGTGGACCCGCGCATCCTGATCGCCGGACGGGCCCGCGACGACGTCGCGCACCTGCTCGCCGAACTGCTGGACAACGCGACCAAGTTCAGCCGTCCGGAGACCTGGGTGGTGCTCCAGGCGAACCGTCGCGGCGACGGCGCGGTGCTGACCGTGACCGACTCCGGCGTGGGCATCACCCCGGAGCGGCTGGCCGGGTTCAACGAACGCCTCGCGTCGCCGGCCCAGTTGGACGTGCACGCGGTGCGCGCGATGGGTCTGACCGTGGCGGGCCACCTGGCCACGCGCTACGGCATCACGATCACCCTGACCCCGGGCCCGCAGGGCGGCACGGTCGCCGAGGTCGGCCTGCCCGAGGACATCGTGGTCTTCCGCGATCGCCCCGGTCGGCACCGCGGCGTGCCCAAGGCCGAGGTCGCGCAACTGCCCCCCTCGGGTCGGGCGCCGGACGTCGGCGTGCGCGCCGGCGGCCATCCCGACCCGGGTCCGTTCGAGCCGGTGCCGAGCGTGTTCACGCCCACCCGGCCGCAACCGGTCAGCGACGCGAGCGCTCCCGGACCGCGTGAACCCGCGCCCTCGGGACTGCGCTTCACCGGTTCTCGGCCGCCCGTGCCCGCCGCCCCGACCCCGCCCGCGCTCGCCCCGCCGGCCCCGCCGGCGCAGGTCGAACCCGAGCGGCGTCCGGAACGGTCGCTGCCGTCGGCTCCGGAACCGACGGAGTCCGGCCGCACCACGAACACGGGCCTGCCGCTGCGGGTTCGCCGGGACACTCCCACCGTGCACCCGGGCAGCCCCGCCGCACCCGCCGCGCCGCTGGTCGGCTCGGCCGGAACGCCCGCCCGGGCGAACAACACGCCGGACCGCCGGGACGCCCGCCAGGTGTCCGCGGCCATGTCCGCCTTCGCGCAGGGCATCGGGCACAGCCGGGCCCGCCGCGCCCCCTCGCCCCGCCCCGGCGGCGGCGAACCGGATCACAAGGAGAGATCGTGACCCACCCCACCGCAGCCGATCTCAGTTGGCTGCTCAACGATTTCGCCACCCGGGTGCCCGAGGTGCTGCACGCCGTCGCGGTCTCCGCGGACGGACTCGTGGTGGCCAACACCAGTTCGCTGCCGCAGGACCGCGCCGACCAGCTCGGCGCGGTCGCGTCCGGCCTGGTCAGCCTGCTGGCCGGTGCCGCACGGCTGTTCGGCACCGACCCGGTGGCCAGCAACCTGACCGAGATGAACGGCGCGTTCATGTTCTCGATGCAGGTCAGCGACGGTGCCTCGCTGCTGGTGCTGGCCTCGCGGGAGTGCGACATCGGTCAGGTCTCGTTCGAGATGGCCGAGCTGATCAACCAGGTCGGCCCGGCCCTGACCCCGGCCGCCCGCGAGCGCTTCCTGCACGTGCAGCGCGGCGCGCTGGGCTGACCGAAGCACTCTCGCGTCCCTCCCGACGCAGCCCTCCCTCTGCTCGATCGCTCTCCCACGTCCACACCCTGGAGCACGTCATGACCCCGGCAAGTCCCATAACCCGACGCACGTTCCGCGTCACCGCCGCCGGCCTGATCGCCGGCGCCCTCGCCTTCACCACCGCGTGCAGCGGCAGCGCGGCGGACGACAAGAAGGGCGGGTCGTCCTCCGGCACGATCAAGATCGGCCTGACGATCCCGCTGACCGGTGTCTACGCGTCGCTCGGCCCGGACCTGCAGAACGGCTTCCAGACCTACCTCGACCAGCACGGCGGCAAGCTCGGCGGGCACAAGATCGAGCTCGTGATCACCGACGAGGGCGACGGCCCGCAGACCTCGGTGCCCTCGGTCACCAAGCTGATCAAGCAGGACAAGGTCACCGCGGTGGTCGGTCTGTCCAACGCGGCCACGGTGGCCGCCAACGTGCAGATCGTCAACGACAACAAGGTGCCGATGATCGGCGCCGTCGGTCGCCCCGGCAAGATCGACAAGCCGGACTACGTCTGGCACACCAGCTACCTCTCCGAGGAGCCGGGTGTGGCGGCGGCGCCGTACATCAAGGAGAACGTGGCCGGCTCGGTCTACGCGATCGGCCCGGACTACCAGGGTGGTTGGGACCAGCTCGGCGGCTTCACCAAGACCTTCGATCAGGCCGGCGGCAAGTTGGCGAACCCGGACGGCAAGACCAAGTGGACGCCGTTCCCGGCCACGACCAACTTCCAGCCGTACTTCACCGAGATCAAGAACTCGGGCGCCAAGGCCGTCTACACGTTCTACGCGGGCACCGCCGCGGTGAACTTCGTCAAGCAGTACAAGCAGTCCGACGTCAAGGACATCCCGCTGTACGCCGCGGGCTTCCTGACCGAGGGCGCGGTACTCGGGGCCGAGGGTGATGCCGCCAAGGGCGTGTTCACCTCGCTCAACTACACGCCCACCCTGGACATCCCGGCCAACCGCTCGTTCGTCGCGGCCTACCAGGGCAAGTACAACACGCTGCCGACGATGATGTCGGCGACCATGTACGACGCGGCCGCCGTGCTGGACAAGGCGATCGCCGCCGCGGGCGACAAGGTCACCCCGGAGGCGGTCAACGCCGCGATCGCCAAGACCGGCAAGGTCGACAGCCCGCGCGGGTCCTGGGAGTTCAACCCGAACACGCACGCTCCCGTGCAGAAGTGGTACCTGCGTGAGGTCAAGCAGGACGGCACCGCGCTGAGCAACGTGATGGTCCGCGAACTCGGCACGCTCGGCTAGCGGCGGATTCGGAGCGAAAGGGAGCGTGCCGTGGGCTGGTTCGACGACAATTTCATCCCCGCCCTGGACGGAGTGGCCTACGGGCTGCTGCTGTTCGTCGTGGCCGCGGGCCTGACTCTGGCCTTCGGCTCGGGTGGAGTCCTCAACCTCGCGCACGGCACGCTCTACGCGTTCGCCGCCTACACCGCGACCGCCGTCGCCGACGGCTCGTGGGTGGGTCTGGCTCTCGCGGTGCTCGCGGGCATCGGGGCGGGCGCGGCCGGTGGCGGGGTGCTCGCGGCGCTGACCGCGCCGATCGCCGGCAGAGGTCATATGGCGCAGGCCATGCTGACCTTCGGCGTCGCGCTGGTCGGCAGCGATCTGCTGACCACCACGTTCGGCAAGGACGACCCGCAGGTCTCGGTGCCCGGCGCACTCGAGGAGCCGGTGTCGATCCTGGGCCACAACTACCCGGGCTACCGACTCGCGTTCATCGTGGTCGCGGTCGTGCTCGGGGTCGCCGGCTGGTACGTGCTCTCGCGTACCCGCGTGGGCGCGGCCGTGCGCGCGTCGGTGGACGACCCCGAGATGCTCGCGGCCGGCGGCATCTCGCCGGCCCGGGTGCGCACGGGCGTACTGATCGCCGCGGGCGCCCTGGCCGGCCTCGCGGGCGGTCTGGGCGCGCCGATCATCGGCCCGTCCACGTCGGTGGCCAACACCGTGTTGCTGCAATCCCTGCTGGTCGTGGTGATCGGCGGGCTGGGTTCGGTCGGCGGTGCGCTGTTGGCGGCGATCCTGGTCGGCGAGGTGCAGACGCTCGGCGTCACGCTGATGCCCGACCTCGCGCCCTATCTGCTGTTCGCCACGATGGCCGTGATGCTGATCGCGCGCACCGCGCGCTTCGGCCCGACGGGGAGCCGAGTATGACCACCCTCGCCCTGCGCGCACGCACCGCGCTGCGCTCGCCGCGCGCGGTCCTGGTGGGCCGAATTTTGGCCGTCGCCGCGATCGTGTGGTTGTTCGCGGCGCCCTACCTGGTCGGCCTGTTCACCCTGATCCTGCTGTCCCAGGCGCTGTCCCTGGGCGTGCTCGCGGCCAGCGTCGCGGTGCTCGGCGGCGGCGCCGGACTGCCCTCGCTGGGCCAGGTCGCGCCGTACGCGGTCGGCGGCTACACGGCGGCGATCCTGGCCGAGCACGGCATGCGGATCGGCGTCGTGCACACCCTGGTCGCGGCGGCGGCCGGCGCCCTGTTCAACGCGGTCACCGCGCCGATCGTGGTGCGCACGCGCGGCGTCACGGTGCTGATGATCACCCTGGCCGTCGGCGAACTGGTACGCACCGCCGCGGAGAAGTGGAAGTCGGTCACCGGCGGCACCGACGGCAAGTCCGGTGTGCCGCCGATCGAGCCCTTCTGGGGCATGGGCGACCTCGTCGACGACGTGGACACCTACTGGTACGTGCTGATCACCACGCTCGTGGTGATCGGGATCACCGCGCTGGTGCTGCGCTCGCCGGCCGGTCTGCTGCTGGACGGCGCGCGCGAGAACGAGACCCGGATGCGCGCGACCGGCCACCCGGTGACCCGCTACCTCTCGGTCACCTACATCGGGGTCGGCGCGCTCGCGGGCGTCGCCGGCGCGTTGCTAATCTCGGTGCAGCGCTACATCTCGCCCGCGCACATCGGCTTCGACACCTCCTCGCTGGTGCTGCTCGCGGTGGTCATCGGCGGCGGCGCGTCGCTGGTCGGCGCGATGATCGGCGCGGCGCTGATCGTGTTCACCAGGGACTGGCTCTCCGGTCCCTGGCCCGGGCACGGCCCGCTGCTGCTGGGCGTGCTCTTCCTGATCGCGGTGTACACGCTGCCGGGCGGCCTGGTCGGATTGACGGCGGGCGGCCCACGCGCCGCGTGGCGCGCCCTGGCCCGAGCCGGCGGAGCGGCGGAGAAGGAAGGGCAAGAGGGGGAAACCGAGAAGGCGGTGGCGGATCCGGTCACGAAGCCGGAAACCGTCGCCGACCCGGAGGCGCTGCTCACCATTACCGGCCTGACCCGCCGCTACGGCGCGCTGGCGGCCGTGGACGGCCTGGATCTGACCGTGCGCCGCGGTGCCCGGCACGCGCTCCTCGGTCCCAACGGCGCGGGCAAGTCGACCGTGCTCGGCATGGTCGCGGGCGCGATCCCGGTGACCTCGGGCAGCATCGTGTTCGCCGGTCGCGACATCACCCGGCTGCCTCCGGCGCGCCGCTCCCGGATCGGCATCGCGCGCGCGTTCCAACAGCCCGCGGTGGTGCCCTCGCTCTCCGTCCTGGACAACGTGACACTGGCCGCGTGGCGGCACGCCCGGGTCACCGGCACGGCGTGGCGACCCACCCGCTACCGCGCGTTGGCGGCTGAGGCGGCGACCCATCTGGAGACCGTCGGCCTGACCGACCGCGCGGACGAGAACGCCGGCGAACTCTCGCACGGCTCACGGCGGTTGCTCGACATCGCGATGGCCCTCGCGGGCCATCCGAAGCTGCTGCTGCTGGACGAGCCGGCCGCGGGTCTGACCGACACCGACATCGAGCGGCTGGCCGCGGTGCTCAAGGCGCTGCCGGCCGAGGTGACCATGGTGCTGGTCGAGCACAACTTCGCGCTGGTGCGCGAGGTCACCGACACCGTGACGGTGCTGGCGTCCGGACAACTGCTGGCCACCGGCACGCCCGACGAGATCGCGGCGGACCAGGCGGTACGCGACACGTATCTGGGCGCGTCCGAGCCCGAGCACCAGGAAGTGGGCTGAATCGTGCTGGAGATCGGCGAACTGACGGCGGGCTACCAGGGCGGCTCGGTGCTGCACGGGGTGGACCTGAGCATCCCCGAGGGCACGGTGCACGCGCTCCTGGGCGCCAATGGAGCGGGCAAGTCCACCCTCATCCACACCGTCGCGGGGCTGCTCAAGCCCTCCGGCGGCCGCGTGACGCTGGACGGTGGCGACCTCACCGGGCGTCCCGCGCACCGCGTCTCGCTCGCGGGCATCGGCCTGGTGCCGCAGGGTCGGCGGGTGTTCGCGAGCCTGACCGTGGCCGAGCATCTCAAGCTGGCCCACCGCAAGCACGCCGCGTGGACCCCCGCGCGGGTGCTGGAGCTCCTGCCGCGCCTGGGCGAGCGCGCGGGCAATCGGGGTTCGCAACTCTCCGGCGGCGAACAGCAGATGCTGGCGATCGCCCGGGCACTGCTCGGCGGGCCGCGGCTGATCCTGCTGGACGAGCCGACCGAGGGCCTGTCCCCGGTGATCGCCGAGCAGATCCGGGCGTTGATCACCACGCTCGCCGACGAGGGTCTGACCATCCTGGTCGCCGCCCCGCAACTGGGCTTCGTCCAGGGCATCGCGGATCATCTGACGGTGTTGTCCACGGGACGCGTCACCGCGCGGCTGACCTCGGCCGAGGCTGCCGCCGACCCGGGCCCGATCCTGGCCGCCCTGGCCCCGGGCGTGGCCGCGACCGGCTGACCGCACCGGCGCCGGTCGGCCGTGGGGCGTGCCCCCGGGTCCGACCGGCGTCGCCGCGCCGGCGGCCTCACAGTTCCACGCGCCGGATCTCCAGCGTCGTCCAGGCCCCCACGTGCACGCGGTCGCCGTCCTCGAGGTGCACCGGGTCGCGGCGGACCCGGTCGAAACCGGCGTTGATGGTGGTCCCGTTGGCCGATCCCAGGTCCATCACCTCCCACGTGCCGTCCCCGCAGCGCAGCAACATCGCATGGCGGCGGGAGACTCCCGGGTCACCGATCGGAATCTCCGGCGGGGCCGAGCTCGTGCTGGAGTTGCGCCGGCCGATGCGCATCGACTCGCCGGTCAACTCCAGCGTCCACGGCTCCTGTTCGTGCGGGAAGCGCATGCTGTGCGCGTCCGGGCCGTCCCATTCGAGCACCCGCAGGAAGTAGTCGTGGTCGGGCACCACGCGGGCCGTCCACACCGTGCGGGAAGGCGGCGGGTCCTCGGTCGGCCCCGGCCCGCCCTTCGTGCCGTTGCCTCCGTTCCCGTCCTTCCCACCGCCCCCGGTGTTCCCGGTGTTCCCGTCGTCGTCCACGCCGCCGGGCTGGTTCGACCCGTGCGTCAACTCGTGCCCGCAGCCCTCGCAGAACTGGTCGTTTGGCGTGTACTCGGTCGCGCAGAAACGACAGGTCAGCACGTTCCCGCCCGGCCCCGACCCGTCCGGGCCCGACCCGCTCGGGCCGTCGGACGGATCGCCGGCGGTGGGCATCGTACGTCCGCACTCGTCGCAGTAGTCCGCGGCGGTGGACTCATGACCGACCGGACAGATGTGCATGAGCGGACCTCCTTCCTGTTCCCCGTACCCAGCCCGACGCGTGCCGGCAACCAGGCTCAGCCCTCGATCGGCGGTCCCACCCGGGCAGTCTTGTGCGACTCGACGTCGATGATCATCATGCCCTCGTCGTCGTCGTTGCGGAGCCTGCTGGTGCCGTCCGCCTCGACCTCCACGACTCGGCCGAGCAGCCGCGCGGTGTGCTCGTCACCCGCCTCGTTGGCCAGCTCCAGGGCCTGCACCAGCCGCGCGGTCGCGGTGGTCTCGTCCCCGTCGCGACGGGCCTGCAGACCCTCCTGGACCGCGTTGGCCAGCTTCTCCCGACCGGTGACCTTGGCCACCTCCTGGTTGATCCGGGTGGAGAGTTCCTCGTCGTCGGTCCACTGCGCGAACACGCCGGCCTTGGCCAGTTCCAGACCGCCCGCGCCGTCCGGCAGCACCACCGAGATCTGACACGGACGGCGCTTGCCGCCCGGGTTGACCTCGTCCGGCTCGACCTCCAGGCACACGTGGTAGTGCTTGCTCTCGCCGCCCCACGAACCGGTCGGGTAGTCGCCGACGTTGGGCCCCACCTCGGTGCGCCGCGCGGTCAGGTCGTCGATCACCGGGTAGGTCTGCTTGACGTACTTCACCCGGGCGTTGTTGATCGTGCGCACGCGCAGGGTCACGTCGGCCACCGACTTGCCCATCGCGTTCTGCATCATCCTGGTGAAGTCGGCGACCAGGTCCGCCGGTTCGCTCACCAGGCCGATGTCGCCCAGCAGCGCGGTGGAGATCTTGCGCACCTCCTCCACCCGCCAGTCCAGGCCGATGCCCCGGCAGTCGCAGACGAACACACCCTCGCAGTAGGCGATCGCCTCGGCGAGGTCCTGCTCGCGCTCGCTCTCGTTCTTGCCGTCGGTGAGCAGGATCGCGTGCCGGATCGCGTCCTTGTGCGGTTCCAACAGGCGACGGGCCATCAGCAGCCACTGCCCCATCGCGGTGCCGCCGCGCGCGCGGAGCTTGTCCACCTCGCGCTTGGCCTCCTTGCGGGTGCGCTCGTCGGCCGCGACCAGGCCCTCCTCGAACGGATACACCATCGACGCCATACCGGTCCCCGAGACCACCGCGAACAGTGTGCCGTCGCGCAGCGTGTCGATCGCGGCCTTGGTGGCCTGCTTGGCGGCCTTGAGCTTGGTGGACGGGAAGTCCATCGAACCCGAGCTGTCCACCATGATCACCTCGGCGCCGCGAGCGCCGGCCCGCACTCCGGTCGGCGGCCCCGAGGCCCGGATGTGCGCGACGGCGTGGACCTCGTGACCTCCCATCGGGAGGTAGGGGTTCTGGTTGATCTCGATGGTGAATTCGGGGGCGCCTGACATGAATCCGACTCCTTCGTTTCCGGCTCAGACGTGGTCGGGGCCGCGCACCGGATCCCCGGGCGGGTTGAACGGGATCAGCGCGACGGTGATGTTGTCGGCACCGCCGCGGTCGAGCGCGAAGCCGGTGAGCATCCGCGCGGCGGCCAGCGGCTGTTCCAACGCGCCGGGCAGCACCATCGCGGCCAACGTCGGCGCGACCGAGAGGTAGTTCCACAACCCGTCGCTGCACAGCAGCAGGACTCCGGGGCCGGACGGGCGCAGACTGGTCACCCGGGGCCGCACCTCGCCCGCGTCCGCGCCCAGCCAGGACACGATCGCGTGCGCGCGTCGGTCCGCGTACGCCTCGGCCTCGGTCATCGCGCCGAGCGCGATCATCCGGGTCGCCCAGGAGTCGTCCTCGGTCAGCAGCGCGGAGGGGGTGCGCCGGGCCTCGTCCGACCCCGTGTCGTCCGCGTGCGGCTCGCCGACCGCCCCACGAGGCAGCGTGCTCGCACCGGGCAGCGTGTCGTCGCCGTCCGCGGCGTCGTCCGCGCCGCTGTCCGGATCGGCCAGCCAGTAGGCGCGGCTGTCACCCACCCAGCCCACGGTGATCTCGCCGGGTGTCATGATCGCCGACACCAGGGTGCATGCCGGGGCGTTGCCCGCGTCCTCGGCCCCGGGCATGCGGGCCACCGCGCTCGCCGCGGCGGCCACTCCCGCGCTGGTGGCCTTGGCCGGTCCGCATCCCTCGACCAGCGTGGCCGCCATGGTCGCGCACGCGGTCTCGGCGGCGGTCGCCGACGCCTCGTCGGGGCGCGGCGAGGAGGACACCCCGTCGCACACCACCGCGACCACGTGATCGCTGCCGTCCGGCATCCGCAACACCCGCAGTGCGGCGGAGTCCTCGTTGCGCCGGTGCCGCAGACCCCGGTTGCTGACCATCGCGACCAGCCCCAGGTCGCTCTCGACGTGATCGCGCGGGTTGAACGGCCGCCCGCACGCGTCGCACCACCCGTCCGAGCCGATCGTCGCGGTACCGCACGCGGAGCACACCGGGCCGTGCCCGCTGGGCGTCACCACCCGCCTGGGCGGCGGCCGTTCGGCCACCGGCGGCACCGGGATGTCCAGGTCGTAGCCACAGGACTCGCAGTACCGGTCATCCGCGTCGCCGGCGAGCCCGCACGAGGGACACGCCCCGCCGGCGGCCGTCGGCGGCTCGGGCGGGGCGGCCTCGTCCCCGTCCGGGGCACCCCCGGGCCCGGCCGCGTCCAGTCGTCCATATCCAGCCACTCTGATCACACCCACGTCCACGGTCGCACCTCGTTCGCCCGGTCGACGAGCGCGATGCGCTCCGCATGCGTCGTCACGTGCCGGGCCAGATCGCGGTAACACTTTTCCAAGGCGAACCGCAGAGGCTTTTCCTTCAACTCGCTGCCGAGCACCTTCGCGGTTCCACCCGCGTCCCCGGTGCCCGGATTCCCACCCTTCGCGCCCGCCTTGACCCACTCCAGCGCGGTCTCCAACAACTCGACGGCGAGCCGATCGTGCGCCTCCCCCTCCAGGCGCAACGCGCCCAGCCGGTCGGACGCCGCGGTCAGGTCGGGACCCAACTCCTCGCCCGCGCCCCGCCCGCTGATCCGGGTGCGCAACGCCGCGGTCTGTGCCGCGACGTGGTTGGCCGAGGTGTCCGGCACGCTCTCCAGGGTGCGTACCGCACCCGCCCGGTCGCCGGTGGCCAGTTGGCATCGGGCCAGTCCGAACGCCGCCGCGACGTAGGCCCGGTCGGTGGCCCACACACCGCGATACTCGGCGGCCGCCTCGTCGTGGCGGCCCATCAGTTCGCGGACCGCGCCGAGCGCGATCCGCGGCGCGGGCTCGCCGGGCAGCGCACCGCGCACCCCGTCGAAGCACTCGTGGGCACGCGGGAGATCCTGGTCGGAGAGCGCGGCAAGGCCCTCGAACCAGGGCAGTCGCCAGTCGTCGGCGTCGATGTCCGCGAGGAAGGCCCGGGCACGCACCACATCGCCCTGCTCGATGCACATCCGGACCAGCCGCAGCGTGCCCTCCGGCGAGGAGATGCCCGCGGCGGTGAGCGCGGAGAGCAGCTCGTCGGGATTGGTGGTGGCCACCGTGGCCAGCAGGTTCGCGGCCGGATCGGCGGCGTCCACCCGGGGCACCGGCAGCGCGCCGGCGATCACCGCCGGGTCGGGGGCGGGCGCGAGCAGGCCGGGCTCGGTGTTGCGCGCGGCCACCTCGGCGTGCACGACCCGGGTCTCCGGCCCGAACAGGCCGGACACGCCCGGACGCGGCTCGCCGGAGCGGATCGCGACCACCTCGCGCAGCACCGCGACGCACTGCTCGGCCATGTCCGCCGCTGAGGCGAAGCGCTGCTCCGGCTCGGGGTGCGTGGCCCGCAGCAACAGCCGGTGATAGGACTCGAATTCGGTGAACAGCGGCACCTCGGAGGCGGGTGGCAGGCCCGCCTTGTACTTGCGGGTGTAACCGGCGAAGTAGAAGCTGAGCACGGCCATCGTGCGGCCGATGGTGAACAGGTCCGACTCGACCGAGGGTTCGGCCCGGACGGTCTCGATCTCGGGTGCCTGGTAGCCGACCGTGCCGTAGGTGAACTTGCCCGGTCGGGCCAGGTCGGTCACCGCGCCGAGGTCGATCAGCTTGAGCTGGTCCTCGGTCTGGATCACGTTGTCCGGCTTGAAGTCGCAGTAGACCAGGTTCTGTTGGTGCAGGTAGCCGAACGCGGGCAGGATGTCGATCGCGTAGGCCAGCACCTGCTCGACCGGCAGCACGGCCTTGGGGTCGCTCTCGCGCATCGACTTGAGCCGGTCCATCAGCGACAGGCCGCCGACGTACTCCATCACCAGGTAGGTCTCGTCCTGGCCGGTGAGCGGGTCCGGGTGCTGCACGACGGTCTGGATGTGCACGATGTTGGCGTGCTGGATCTGGGTCAGGATGCGCTGCTCGGCCAGGGCCGCGGCGCGCGAGTCGGCGTCGTCGCTGCCGAGCAGGCCCTTGAGCACGACCCACATGTTGTGCGCGGCGGTGTCCTGGGCGAGATAGACCCAGCCGAAGCCGCCGCGGGCGAGGCAGCCGATGATCCGGTACTGGCCGACCATGTCGTCGCGCTGGAGCTTGGGCGCGAACGAGAACGGCGTGCGATCGCGCGGGCAGAACCCGTTCGCGACGCCGGGCCGACCGCCCCGGCCGCGGCCGACCGGCTGCTCGCACTTGCGGCAGAAGCGCTTCTCCTCGGGAATCACCGGGTTGCGCGCGAGCGCGGTCTCCGGGTTGCGGCGCGGCACGTTGGGCATCTCGACCAGACCGCCGCCGAGCCGACGGCTGGTGCCGGTGCTGCCGGAGCGCCGCGAGCTGCGCCCGGAGGCGCTGCGCGCGGACGAGGAGCCCGCGGTGCCCGCGGTGCCGGAGACGCCGGACCTCGCGGACCGATTCGGGTCGTGCCCGGGATCCACCGGGGCCGGGCCGGCGGCCAGCGGTTCGCGGCCGCATTCGGTGCAGAACCCGTCGTCGATCTCGCCCGGGCAAGGCGGGCGATTGCACTTGGTCATCTCTGTTCCCCCTTGTCGTCCGGACGATCCTCGCGGTGCGCGGCGATCACCGCCTCCTGATAGCGGGTCACCACCCGTACCGCCACTTCGAGTTCACACGGCGCTCGCCACAACAACTCCTTGGCGTGGCTGTACAGCGACTCCAACGCGGCGTCCTCGCCGTGTCCGCCGCGTGCCGCCATCGCCCGGTAGGACTGCACCAGGCCGCGCAGTTCGTCGCGCCGGGCCAGTGGCGCGTCGATGTGCGCACGGGTGGCCGCAAGCCGGTCCCGGGCACCTTGTACGTCGTTCTCCAACGCGCTCAGCTCCCGCGAGACGCGCGCCCAGTCGCCCTCGCCGCCGAGCATGGTGACCGAGGCCAGCCGATCCCGCAACGTGGCCGCCCGCAGCGGCACCTCGGGCACCCGCTTGTCACCGATCCGGCCGAGCACGTGCGCGCGTCGCCGAATCGTGTCGCCCTCCTGGTACCCCAACTCGTCGAGCATGCCCGCCAGTCGGCGGATCCGTTCGTCGAAGCGACCCCGGACGATGAGCAAGTGTCGCACTGTGTCGTCGACTTGGCGCAGGTCGGCCTCGATGGCAGAGACGTCCACGGTGCCGATGCGGCGCTCGTTCGCACCGGTCAGCGCGAGCGGATCGCCGGCCACCAGGGTACGGGCTGCCTCGAGGCGGCGGCGGATCCCGTCCAGCGCCGCAGTCTGCTCGGGCACCGCGTCCGGGCCGCCGAGTTCGGCGACCCGGGCCTCGGCGGCCACGATTCCCGCGTCCACCCGGTCCAGGGTGGGCACCAGGCGGGTCCACACCGCGTCCGCAGCCTCGACCACCGCGGTCACCTCGGTCCACGCCGGCGCCATGTCCGCGACCAGTTCGGCCAGGCTCATCCGGCGTGCCTGGGTCGCCGGGTCGGTCAGCCCGCGCCGGCCGATCGGGATGTCGCGCGCGGCCAGTTCGGCGGACTGTCCCAGCAGCAGGAAGGACAACTCCTCCAACTCCGGCCGCAGCGGCTTGCCGCGCCGACCGCGCAGCGCGCGCAGCCGATCCAGCACCGCGCCGTACGCCTCGCGGTGCCCCCACAGCAGGGAGATCGCCCGACGGCCGGTCTCCCACTGCTCGGCGGTGCGACCGGTGAGCGGACCGCCTTCCAGGAGTTGTCGTCCCGGGTGGCTCTCCAACTCCATCAGACCGGCCGTGATGCCGTCGTACTCCGCTTCGTGACGAGCCATCAGTTCGTCGATCTCGTCGCGGCCCAGTACGCGGGGGGCTCGGTTCACGCGCTGTCCCGGTATTCGGCCGCGGGCGGGTCGGGTACCTCGGCTGCCAGGGAGTTGCCCAGGTACTCCCGGTACAGCTCCTTCCACCGGCCGTTCCGGCGGGTTCGCTCGAGCACCGCGTTGACGAACCGGACGAAGTCGGGACGATCCTTGGCGATCGCCATGCCGTACGGCTCCAACGTGAGGTTGCCGCCGACCACGACGGTGAAGACGCGGTCCTGCGCCTGGAGACCGGCCAGGATCGTGTCGTCGGTGGTGATCGCGTCCGCCTCGCCCTGTTGCAGCAACACCAGGCAGCCCGCCCAGGTGTCGCCCTCGACCACCTTCACCTGCGGCGCCTGCTCGCGCAGCAGGGTGATCGAGGTGGAACCGGGCACCGAGCACACCCGCATCGCACGCGGCAGTGCGGCCAACCCCGCGCCGTAGTCGGCGCGATCGGCGGTGCCGTCGCGCTGCACCAGCAGTCGCTGGCCGGCGTTGAAGTAGACCGAGGAGAACTCGACGCTCTGCTTGCGCTGACAGTTGATCGTCATGGTCTCGGCGATGATGTCCACGTCGCCGCGCGCGACCGCGATCGTGCGCTCCTCGTTGCGCACCACCCGAAACTGGATGCGCTGCGGGCCGTCGTCGCCGAAGATCGCCTTCGCCACCTCGCGCAGCAGGTCGATGTCGAAGCCGCGGAGGGTGTTCGACTTCGGGTCCACGAAACCGAACGGGAAGCTGCTCTGATCGATGCCGGCGATCAGGAAGCCGCGTCGGCGCAGCACCTCCATCGTGCTGCCGGCGGGCAGCGCGGTCGGCGCGGGCAGCGCGCCGGTCGGGCGCAGGCTCGCGGTGACGTTCGGACACGAGGTGTCGGGTCCGGGGGTCGCGCGCGGCGCGGCGGCGGGCGGCGGGGGCTGCCCGGTGCCGCGCTGGTCGACCCCGGCGCCGCAACCGGCGAGGGTCAGCACGAGGGCACAGACCGCCGCGGGCAGAGCGATACGGGTGTTCATGGCCGGTTGTACCTCCCGACCTCGCGACGGACGCCGTCCACGGTCGCGGCGGCGGCGATCAGCGCCAGTACGCCCAGGCCGACGTCGAGACCGGTGAGCGCGTCCCGACCGGCGGCCACCGAACGTTCGAAGTCCTTCTGGTCCTTGTCGACCGCGGCCGCCAACGCCTCGTCGATCTTGGTGAAGGCCACTCGCGAGGCGCCGTCGGCCTTGGTCACCTGGGCGACGGCCTTCTCGAACTCGCCGTTTCGGTACAGCGAGACGACGTCCCCGTGCGCCTTCTTCCAGTCCGCGGCGGCGGCCTGCGCCGCCTTGACCTTCGCCAGCGTGCTCGCGTCCGAGCCGGTGACCTGCTCTGCGCGGGTCAGCATGCCGGTCACCGCGGGTTTGCCCCCCTCGGCCGGGACGCCGACGAGCTTGCCCCACACCTCGTTGAAGTCGTTCTCGTACTGTTCGTTGTCGCTGCCCCGCATGACCAGGGTCAGGCTCTCGTCGCCGTGCGCCTGCAAGGTCAGGAAGCGGGCCTGGGCGAGCGTCTCGACCGGCCCCCAGCCTCCGCTGCGGCTGCGGTCGAGGTCGGTGCGCGAACTGTCGGTGCCGGCCCACAGCCACCCGATGGACACCAGGGTGGCCAGTCCCGCGATCAGCAGGCCGATGTTGATCCGACGGTGCGTGCGCAGCGCGAAGAACCACAGGGCGGCGGCGAACGCGGCCAGGCTGACCAGCAGCAGGCTCAGCGGCACCCACGGGGTCGAGGTGGCGTCGCGGTGGTCGCCGGCGAGGCGCTTTTCCACCATGTCGTGCAGCGTGGTGGCGGCGGGCAGGATTTTGCCGCGCATCACGTTCTTGGAGGCGGAGCGCAGGTAGGCGGCGCCGACCGTGTTGCCCTGCCGGGTCTCGGCGCGGGCGCGCTCGACCAGGCGGGCGTACTCGGGCAGTTGCACGCCGATCACGGCGAGTTGTTCGGCAACCTTGCCGGTGGCGCCGGCGGCGGTCGCGGAGATCAGCGTGCTCGACGCGGTCTGGATGGCCCGCTGGTAGCGCTCGCGCACATCGGCCGATTCGACGCCGCCTTCGAGCAGCCCGGCCGCCGCGGTCGCGTCGGCGTCGGCGAGTGCCCGGTAGATCTCCTGGGTCTTGACGCCGAGCGGTTCACTGCCGGTGGCCACCGCCTTGGCCGCGTCCGCGCGGTCCCCCACCGCGAGTACGGCGAACAGTCCGGCCAGCAGGCTGATCAGCACCAGCACCACGCCGGTGACGAGCATCAGGCCGGGAGTGGTGGCGCCGGCGCGAACCAGTCGGCGCACGGATATGCCTCGTGATCGCATCATCCCGGCCGGACCGCTCGTACCCCGTGCGGGCACTCCCGGGCCCGGTGCCTGCGAAATCGGAACGGCTGCCGCCAACGCTCTGCCTCCCCCACTGTCGCGTGTGCCCCTTGTCGGTCGACCCGACCCCACGTCCGCCGCCCCCGACCGCCCGCGTGCTCCGCGAACGCTGTCACCTCGAAGTTATCGCGAGCATGTGGCGGCTCCCGATGGTCTTCCCTCGTTCTCCCCACGCGGACCCTCAAGGCCAGGACATTACCGCTGCGGGCGCCGGGTCGGTGGCGGCACCGTGTCAGGCCGGTGCCGGCGGTGCCGGCGGCGTGTGCGCGCGATATCAGCGGGCCCGGTGAAGCTGATCGCGCCACACGACGAAGACGTCGAACACGGACGACGAACACCTAGCGGGGAGCGACCCCAATGACATACGCGATCGAGACCGAGGGTCTGGTCAAGCGGTACGGCACCACCACGGCGTTGGCCGGGGTCGACCTGCGGGCCGAGGCCGGCACCGTGCTGGGCCTGCTGGGCCCCAACGGCGCGGGCAAGACCACGATGGTCCGCGTACTGGCCACGCTGATCAAGCCGGACGCGGGCATCGCCCGGGTCGGCGGGTTCGACACGGTCCGGCAGGCGCACGACGTGCGCGGCCTGATCGGGCTCACCGGCCAGTACGCCTCGGTGGACGAGGAGATGACCGGCTTCGAGAACCTGCTCCTGCTCGGCCGACTGCTCGACATGCCCCGCAACGAGGCGAAGGCGCGTGCCCGCGAACTGCTCGCCCGTTTCGACCTGACCGAGGCCGGCGGTCGCACCCCGGGCACCTATTCGGGTGGTATGCGCCGCCGGCTCGACCTGGCCGCCTCGCTCGTGGGTCGCCCCGCCTTCCTGTACCTGGACGAGCCGACCACCGGGCTCGACCCGCGCAGTCGCGGCGACGTGTGGCAGATGTTGCGCGAACTGGTCCGCGACGAGGGGGTCACGGTGTTGCTGACCACGCAGTACCTGGACGAGGCCGACCAGTTGGCGAGCGACATCGTGGTCATCGACCACGGTCGGGTGATCGCCAACGGCACGGCCGACCGACTCAAGAGCCAGGTCGGCGGCCAGAGCCTGGAGGTCCGGCCGGCCGACCCGACCCGAATGCCCGACGTGGTCGAGTTGTTGCGCGAACTCACCGGCCGGGATCCGATCGTGGAGAGCGAGCGCGGTCAGGTCACCGTCGCGGTCTCCGACGAGAACCTGCTCCCGGTGGTGGTCTCCCGGCTCGACCAAGCCGGTATCCGGGCCACCGAGTTCGCCCTGCGACTGCCCAGCCTGGACGAGGTGTTCATGACCCTCACCGGGCACCGCAGCCAGGACTCGGCCGAACGCGACGACGGGGCGACCGACCGGGGCAAGGCCGCGTGAAACACCGTCCCGACGTCTACGGCACCCGGGTTCTGCCGCTGCTCGCCGTCCTGCTGCTGACCATCTCCCATCTGGCCCGTGTCCTAGGAGCCTCCCGATGACCACGACCACCGTCCGTCCCGCCGACGACACCGCCGCGCGCCCGCCCGGGCAGCCGGCCGGGCACCTACCGCACCGCAACGCCCCGAGCGCCGCGCTGCGACACACGCTCACGCTCACCTGGCGCAGCCTGGTGAAGTTGAAGAAGCAGAGCGAACAACTGATCGACCTGACTCTGCAACCGATCCTGTTCATCGTGATGTTCGTGTACCTCTTCGGCGGCGCGATCGAGGGCAGCACGCACGACTATCTCCAGTTCGTGCTGCCCGGGATCCTGGTACAGACCGTGGTGTTCGCGTCGGTGGGCACCGGAGTCGGGCTGTGCACCGACATGTCCACGGGTGTGTTCGACCGGTTCCGCAGCCTGCCGATCTCGCGGATCGCGCCGCTGGCGGGCACCGTGCTCGGCGACGTGCTCCGGTTCCTGGTGGCCGTCGCGTCCGTGTTCGTGTTCGGCACGATCATCGGCTTCCGGTTCCACACCAACGTGTTCGCGGTGATCGCCGCGGTCGGCCTGGTGCTGCTGTTCGCGTTCGCCATCTGCTGGGTCGTGGCGTTGCTCGGGGTGACCTTGAAGCAGCCGCGCACCGTGCAGGGCGTCTCGTTCCTGATGATGTTTCCGCTGACCTTCGGCTCGAACCTGTTCGCCAAGACCTCGACGATGCCGGGCTGGTTGCAGGCGTGGGTCAAGATCAACCCGGTCACCGAGGTGACCAACGCCTCGCGTGGTCTGCTCACCGGCGGGCCGGTGGCCCATCATGCGACCGTGGCGGTGATCTGGGCGTTCGCCCTGATGGCGGTGTTCATCCCGTTGACGCTTCGCCAGTACAACCGCCGGGTCTGACGCCTCGCCGGTACGACCGCCGGAGCCGACCCTCCGGCGGTACCGCCCCACCGCCGGAGCCGACACCGGCCGGCTCGCGCTGCGAACCGCCCCGGCGCCCTCAGGGTTCCGGGGCCGCGAGCGGTTCCGGCCGGACCAACGCGGTCACCTCGTCCACCCCCAGCGCCGCGCCGATCGCCCTCACCCGGGTGAATTCCTCGACCCCCATGCTCACTTCCAACCGTCGCGCGACCCGGTCCGCGTCGATGTCGCCGAAACCGGGGTGGCCGCGCACCACCTGCGCCGCGCCGAGCAGCAGCGCCGCGCTCTCGAGGTCGCCGTTGGTCAGGGCCAGCACGGCGAACCCCTCGACACACGACGCGAACACCGGCATGTCCTGGCTCTCCAGCGCGTACGGGAGCGCGGCATCGAGGTGGTACCGGGCCGCCGCCACGTCGCCGCGGCCGCACGCGACGTGGGCCCGACCGACGTGCAGGCTGCCGATCAGTTGCGGGGGCAGCAGGGAGGTGTTCGGCAGCTCCGCGAAGGCGCGCCGATAGTGCTGCTCGGCATCCTCGAAATCTCCCGTGTAGCGCGCGAGTTCGCCCAGTCCGAGCTCGGCGAGCAGGAGTGAGAGCGGAGTCGAGTGCACATCGACCCGCTCGACGAGATCGTCCATCACCCGCCGCGCGGACTCGATGTCGCCGGACCGCGCGTGGATCATCCCCCGGCGGACCAGCAGTTGTGGGATCTCGTCCTCCGCCTGCAACTCGTACAGCAGCACGAGCGCCTCGTCCACGGCGGCCAAAGCGCCGTCGAAGTCGGCGGTGTACATCAGCAGTTCGGCCAGCCCCGAGATCGCGGACGCGCGTCCCCACCGGTCGCCCATGGCGGCGAACCGGTCCCGGGCGTCGTTCAGGAAGTAGACCGCGCTCTCGGGGTGGCCGAGATTGACCGCGAAGTGCCCACGCATCAGCCGGGCCATCGCCTGGGTCCACGGGTCGTCGAGCGTGTCGGCCGCCACCAGCGCCGCGCTCATCGCCTGGTTGTCCCCGCGCACCACGTAGCCCAGCATGTCGAGGAAGACCGGCAGCGATTGCGGTGCCTCGGGTCCGAGTCGACGGACGATGATCCGGGCCCCGGCGTAGGCGCGGATCGCGTCCCACCGCTCGCCGGCCGAGAAGGCGTGCAGCGCGTGGAACGCGAGCGCGGTGGCGCGCTTGTCCTGCGGCGCGGGTCCGGGCACCGCGAGCCCCTCGTGGCCCCACGCGTGCCCTTCGCCGTGATTGCCGCGTATCGCCCAGAACCAGGACAGCGCCTCGACCAGTCGGGTGGCGATGTCCGCGTCCCCGTGCTCGACCGCGTGGCGCAGCACGACCGCGAGGTTGTCGTGCTCGGCGGCGATCCGGTTGATCGCCTCGATCTGTCCCGGCCCGCGCAGCCGCGCGTCCTCCGCCTCGGTGTAGCGGATGAACCAGCGCGCGTGCCGCTCCGCGGTCGCGTCCACCTCGCCCGCGTCGGCGAGCCGCTCGCTCGCGTAGGCCTGGATCGTCTCCAGCAACCGGTAGCGGGTCTCGGTGCTGCCGATCACGTCCACGAGCGACTTGTCCACCAACCCGGCGAGCAGGTCGAGCACGTCGGCCGCGGCGAAGTCCTCGCCCGGCAGCACCGCCTCGGCGGCTTCCAGCGTGGTGCCGCCGGCGAACACCGACAGTCGACGCAGCGCGACCCGTTCGCGCTCCTCCAGCAGGTCCCAGCTCCACTCGACCACCGCGCGCAACGTCTGGTGCCGGGGCAGCGCGGTCCGACTCCCGCCGGTCAGCAGCCGGAACCGGTCGTCGAGCCGGTTCGCGATCTGCGCGGGGGTGAGCGAGCGGGTGCGGGCGGCGGCGAGTTCGATGGCGAGCGGTTGCCCGTCCAGCCGCCGGCAGATCTCGGCGACCGCGCCGATGGTGGCGGCGTCGACCACCAGGCCCGGGCGGACCGCGCGGGCCCGGTCGGCGAACAGCCGCACCGACGCGTAGGTCATGCCCTCGTCCACGCCGACGTCGACCGGGGGCAGCGCGAGCGGCCCCAGCGGGCACAACATCTCGCCGTCGATGCCCAGCGGTTCCCGGCTGGTGGCCAGGATCCGCAGGTTGGGTGTCTGGGCGAGCAGTCGGCCGGCGAAAGTCGCGGCGGCGGCGATCAGGTGTTCGCAGTTGTCCAGGATGAGCAGGATGGGTCGGCCCGCAAGCAGCTCGGCGATCCGGTCCACGACATCGCGGCCGGGGCCGGGCAGGTGGGTGTCCAGCAGACCCACCTCACGTCGTCCCAATGCGGCCAGCACCGCCTGTGGGACGTCCAACGGGTCCAGCACCGGGGCGAGTTCGACGAACCAGATGCCGCCGTCCACACCCTGACCGCGAGCCGCGAGCCGGGCGCCGGCCTCGGTGCTCAGTCGGGTCTTGCCCGCGCCTCCCGGGCCCACCACGGTGACCAGGCGCGACTCGTCGAGCAGCCGGTCGACCCGGACCACCTCGTCCTCGCGGCCGACGAACGTGGTCAGCCGCGCGGGCAGATTGCCCGGCGCCGGGCGGGGCTCGGCCGGGGGGTGGGGCTCGGCCGGCGCGGGCGGGGTCGCCCGAGCCGTCGGGCGCGGGTCGCCGCCGCGCAACACCGCGAGGTAGGCCGCCTCCAGGTCCGGCGAGGGGTCGATGCCCAACTCGTCCGCGAGCCGCTCGCGCAGGTCCTGATACAGCGTCAGCGCGTCCGCCCGGCGGCCCTCTTCGTGCAGCGTGCGGATCAGCAGCCCGTACAGTCGCTCGCGCAACGGGTGTTCGCGGGTCAACTGTTCCAGTTCGGCGGCCAGTCCCTGGCTGCGGCCGAGCGTCAACTGGGCCTGCACCCGGTCCTCGATCGCGCCCAGGCGCTGCTCGGCCAGCCGCGCCGCGGGGCCGATCGCGAACGGCGCGTCGGCGGCGTCGACCAGCGCCGGGCCCCGCCACAGCGCGAGCGCCCGGCCCAGGGTCTCGGCGGCGCTCGCCGGATCGCGTTCGCCCAGCATCCTGCGACCGCGGACCGCGAGTGTGCCGAACACGTGCGCGTCCACGTCCTCGGGGCGAATCCCCAGCACGTAGCCGGCCGGCCCCGAGTCGAGCTCGGCGGGCAGTTGTCGACGCAGCCGGGAGATCAGCGACTGGAGCGCGTTGCCGGCCCCGGCGGGCGGCTCGTCGCCCCACACGGCCGCGATCAGCCGGTCCGCGGAAACCGGCTTGCCGGGGTCCAGGGCAAGCCGGATCAGCAGCGCACGCAACCGCGCGCCGCCGATCGTCACGGATCGACCGTCGTCGTCCCACACCTGGAGCGGGCCAAGCACCGAGATCTGCACCCCACCACTCTTCCACCCCGATGCGCTGCCGGAGCGAACCGGAGGGCAGCGCACGGAGTGGAGTAAGGGGTCGGCGACGGAGAGTTGCGCATTGGGAGCGTCCCGGGGCACGGGAACCCGGGACGATCATCGGGAGAATTCACTCTTTCGTGGGATTAATTCCCACTCCTGGGAGTGAGGAGCGCGAACAATCAACCGTTCGGTATCGGAACGGGACTCGACTCAGGCGCCGATCCCACCGATAAAGGTCTGCCACGCGCCGGCTTCCAGTTCGAGCACCGGACCGGCGGCAACTTTCGAGTCGCGCACCAGGACGGCGCTCTCGACGGGGGCCGTCTCGACGCAATTGCTGGTGGCGCCGCTGTATGTGCTCCGCCGCCACGCGTGGCCCGCGACAGCGCTGTGACCTGCATCTTTCCCATCGGGGTAGGAAACCGCAGTGATACTCGGGGAATCGAACCGGAAAAGCGAACCCGGGTTTGTGTTGCTCAAGACAATTCCTTTGCTGCGAGCTCGATCATGGACAAGGATTCACCGTACGACAGCGCCGAAGCGCGGATGTCCTCAAACAAACGCTCATAGACACTGACGTGTTCGGGCTCCTCCAGATAGAGGCTACTCGTATGCGTGTCGAGTACGACCACATCCAGATCGGAAAGCGCGGGGAATCCGATGATCGCGAATGAACCCTCGATCGCCGGGTGTGCGCCCGCCGAGAACGGGAGGATCTGCAGGCGCACGTGCGGCCGCGCGGCGGCGGCCATCAGGTGTTCCAACTGGGCCCGCATCGTCTCCCGACCGCCCACCACGGTGCGCAGCACGGACTCCGAGATCACCACGGTCAGCCGGAACGTCGCCTCGCCGTGCGGCCCGACGCGGTCCAGCACCGCCTGCCGCTCCTGGCGGACCCGAACGAGCATGTCCACCTGCTCGGCGGACATGTCCTCGCGCACCGCGGCGATCACCGCCCGGACATAGTCCGGCGTCTGCAACAGGCCGGGGATGAGCGAGAGTTCGAATCCCCGCATACCCGAGGACTCGGCCTCCAGGCTGAGCAGTTCGGCATAGGAACTGGGCAGGATCGACGAGTAGCTGTGCCACCAGCCGCGCTTCTTGGCCTCGCGCGCCAGGGTCAGCAGCGAATCGCGCTCCTGCTCGTCCGCGACCCGGTACAGGTCCAGCAGGATGCGCAGGTCCACCGGTCGTACGCCGCTGCGGCCCAATTCGATCCGACTGACCTTGGAATCCGAGCACTCCAGGCGCACGGCGACATCTTCGAGGCTGAGGCCGCGCGCTTCGCGCAACCGGCGCAGTTCGGTCCCGAGCCTGCGCTGCCGAACGGTCGGATTGGGCGCCATGGCCACGCCGCACCTCCACTTACACGCTGTTCACGCACCGAACCGGAACGTCGGCGCGTCCGATCGGGGGACAGTGTGCCCTACTGCGCGTGGAAGTGTGGTTACTACCGGAAACTTCCCGTCGATCCAAGATTGGGAGTTGCACACTCATTCACGGCCGGGCACGCTCCATGTCCGTCATGACTTAATGTTGTCCACGGGTCGCTCTGGGTGCATGTCTCGGATCGCGCGACCCCCTGCCGCACGTCCGGAGGTCGACATGCCGGTGATGGCGGAGGACGTCCGTCACTATTGCGTTCAACTCGCCGCTTCGGCCCTGGGGGTGGGCCGGGCCCGCCGGACCACCGGCAAGGTTTTGCACGACTGGGGCCTGGCCGGGTTGGTCGACGTGGCGGAGGTACTGCTGACCGAGCTACTGACCAACGTGCTCGTCCACGTCGGGCCCGGGGCCTGGCACGCGCTGACCCTGCTGCACGACGGCGACGTGCTGCGGGTGGAGGTGCGCGACTCGTCGCCGCGCATGCCGATCGCCCGGGTCGGCGACTGGGACGAGGAGTCGGGTCGGGGGTTGCGGATGATCGACGGCCTGGCGCACGCGTGGGGCGCCGATCGACTCCCCCCGGGCAAGGTGGTGTGGTTCACCCTGCCGGACCGGCCGTGACCGGCGACATCCGGGCGCCGGATGGGCCGGGGTCGGTCGGTCCGGCGGCGGGATCGGCGCCGCCGGCTCCCCCGCAGTCGGTGCGTCAGCCGTCGGCGGGGCTCGCGAGCAGGCATTCCTCGGCGAAGGCCAGCACCCGCAGGTGATACGCGCGCGCGGCGTGGTGCAGGCTGATGTTGTGCCCGACACCGCGCTGCGTGTGCGTCTCCACCCAACCCGCGGCGGCGAGCAACTCGCGTGCCTCGTCCGGCACTTCGGGACCGGCCGGCTGGGAGCGCTCGAACTCGGCCACGGTCCAGTGCACCGGCGGCACCACCCTGGCCAGCACCGCGGGCAGCGTGTGCGGGGTCTCCCGTACGTCGAGGAACTCGGCCATCGGCACCGCCGCCGCCACCCGCCCGGCCCGGGTAAGCAGCGCCGGGTCGTAGGACCCGGGTGGCCCGAAGAAGGTGTCCGGAGTGCCGCCGCCGGTCGACGGCACGAAGTCGCCCTCGGTGGGGACCGAGGCGAACTCGGCCAACCGCTGTGGCGTGTACCGCAACGGCGCGCCGCCGACCGCGAGCCCGAGCAAGTCCCGACCGCGCTTGTCCGCGCCCATCCGCAGCGCCAGGATCGCGCCCATCGAGTGCGCCACGACGAACACCGGCAGCCGACCCGGCCCCTTCGACTCCGCGCCGGCCGGGATCCCGGCCGCCTCGGCCGACGAGTCGGCGAGGCTCTCGGCCACCTCGTCCAGCAACGCGAACACCAGGTCCGCCTGCGCGTCCAGCCCCTGTCGTTCCCGGGCCAGACCCGCGGAGGCCCCGTAACCGGGTCGGTCGATCGCCAGGACCGCCCAGCCGAGGCCCGCGCCCAACAGCAGGAGTGAGCCCTCGGCGGCGCCCTCGCGATGCCAATAGGCCGCGCGCGACCCGCCGCCGTGCAGCGCGAGCAGCAGTCCGCGGGGGCGGACGCCGGGTCCGGGTCGGGCGAGCAGACCCGACAGGGTCAGGCCCGCGATGTCATAGGCAACGTTCTCGACCCGGCCGGGCATGGTGCTGACCTCCACGTGCGATTGCCCACTGATGACACCACATCCGGTCGCGGGTCATTGACGGGGTATCGGCCCGGTCCAACAATGTAACGGTGTAACAGAGATCCGGTCGGGGTTGTGCCGGCCGGCCCGGACATCGGAGTCACACCGTGAAGCACCAGGACGTGGTCGCCACCGGGCGGCGCATCATCGAGCACATCACCCACCGCACGCTCGACCTGGGCGCGGCGCCCGCCGTCCTGGACGGCTCGTGCTTCACCGACCCGGCCCGGCACGCCCGCGAGCGGGAGGTGCTCTTCCGCCGCACTCCGCAGGTGATCGGCTGGGCCGGCGAGGTGGCCGAGCCGGGCGACTTCATCGCGCGCGACGTGGACGGCGTACCGGTCCTGGTGACCCGGGACCGGGACGGCGGATTGCACGCGTTCCTGGACGCGTGCACCCACCGGGGCATGCGGGTCAGCCGGGACGTCCCGGAGACCGAGGGCCTGACCGGCACCGGTTGCGGCAGCGCGCAGCGCTTTCGCTGCGGCTATCACGGCTGGACCTTCGACGACCGGGGCGCCTTGACCGGGCTGCCCGGGCGCCCGCAGTTCCCCGGGATCGACCCGGAGAGGTTCGGCCTGCGCCCGCTGCCGGTCGCGCTGTCCGCCGGCCTGGTCGTGGTCGGCCTGCGTCCGGACGTCGAAGTGGCCGGTGCGCTGGACGAATTGGAGGACGCCTACGCGGGTTTCCCGTACGACCGCACCCGCGCGGTGGTCAGCGAGCGGTTCGAGTTGGCCTGCAACTGGAAGCTCACCGTCGACGTCAACGTCGAGGCGTACCACGTACCGTTCCTGCACACCGCGACCATCAACGGGATCGTGCTCAACCACGGCATCGTCGACACGTGGGGACCGCACACCCGGTTCGCGGTCCCGATCGTGGGGTTCGAGCAACTCGCCGAAGTCCCCGAGGAGTCCTGGCCCGCGCGGCTGCCGATGGTCAACGTGCAGACGGTGTTGCCGTCCACCGTGCTGATCGAGAGCCCGCTGAGCACCACGATGTTGCGGATCTACCCGGGCGACCGACCGAACCGCTCGGTCGTGCACATGACCGAGGGCACCTGGGAGCCGCCGGCCGAGGGCAGCATCGCCATGGCCCGGGCCAACCACGAGACCAACAAGCGGGTGCTGGTGACCGAGGACTTCCCCGGCGCCGAGTCCTGTCAGCGCGGCTTCGACGCGGGTCTGCCGACGATGGTCGTGGGGACGGGCGAGTCGGCGGTCGCCCATTGGCACCGGGTGTGGGACGGCGCGCTCGATTCGGCGCGGGACTGAGCGCCGCGACGACCCCGGGCCGGCCGGCGGGCCGGCGGGCGCGGGCGGGTTATGATCGTCCTGCTCGCGAAACGCTGTGCGGTTCGCGAAGGAGGCGCCTTTGGCCGGGCGCCTCCTTTTCTTTTTTGCCCGAAGCAGGTCCGTCTTCTGCCCCCAAGCAGGTCCGTCTTTGTCCCGAAGCCGGCCCGCTCCTCGTCCGGCCCCGGTCCGAACGCGGTCCGAACGCGGCTCGAAGCCGGTCCCCACACGATCCGGACCCGATCCGAAGCCGGCCCGTCCCCGGTCCGAACCGGTTCCGGCCCGGTCCCGGAGCACACGCGTACCGGTCCGAAATCGCCGCCGAGGTCGCCCCTGGCGCCTCGTGTTCCCCTCGCGAGTCGGGCCGGCGAACCGTTTCCGGATCGTTTTTCCGGGCTCTATCCGTGCCGCCCCCCAGGTCCTACTCTGCTCTCCAGCAAGCACGTCGACAGGTCCCGGAAGGGCGTGGGCGATGCCCGGAGTGCGGACGCTCGGTGAGGTGCTCGACCACGACGGTCCGCTTGCGGACGGCCCGTTGCGCGAGGTCGCGGCGGGCATCGCCGACGCTCTGGCCCGTGTGCACGCGATCGGTCTCGTGCACGGCCGGCTGGGTCCGGACCAGGTGCTGATCACCCCGTACGGTCCGCGCGTGACCGGCTTCGCGGGCCGCACGGACGCGGACGACGGCGGTGATCCCTCCGAGGACGTGTACGCGTTCGGCACGCTGATCACGCTCGCCGGGGGCGGCACGCCCTCCGCCGAGTTGAGCCCGCTGCTCCGGCGCTGCCTGGATCCCGACCCCGGACAACGTCCGACGGCGGTGGACGTGGACCGGGTGCTGACCCCGCGGCCCTCGATACTGGTCCTGCCCGCCGCTCCCGCGCGCGAGCGCGCCGACATGCCGCAGGCGGCCCGGGCACAGGACCCGCCGACCGGGAGCACGCTGACCCGGCGCCGGCTCCTGATCGCGGGCGGCTTCGCGGTGACCGCGGCGACGGTGACCTCGGCCGGCGTCGCGTTCGCGCGGCTGGGCGAGGGCCGGTCGCAGCCGAAGACGCGATGGCGGCGCGCGGTGGAGGGCCGGGTGACCACCCTCCAGGTCTTCGACAACGTCGCCTACTGCACGACCACCGAGAACGTGGTGATGGCCCTGGGCACCGAGACCGGCGTCGCGCTGTGGACCGCGCGCACCGAGTCGATGGTGTGGTCCGAGCCGGTGGTCTCCGGGACCGCCGTGTTCCTGGCGTGTGTGGCGGGGCAACTCTCCGCGCTCGACCCGGGCAACGGTGAACGCGTGTGGCAGCAGTACGCGGGCGACCAGATCCTCGGCGCGCCGGTGATGCTGGGCTCGTCCCTGGTGGTGGGCACCCGGGACGACCGGGTGCTCGCGTTCGACATCGCGCAGGGCGCGCACCGCTGGGAGTGGAGCGAGTCGGCGCAGCGCGGCGGGGTGATGCCGGCCGTGATCGGCGAGAACGGCGGCGGCGACCTGGTGTACCTGACCCATACCGACGGCACGGTCAGCGCGATCGTCCCCGAGCGCGGGGAGCCGCGATGGTCGATCCACCTCGCCGCGCCGATCACCCGGCCTCCGCACGTCGTCCGTGATCTGGTCTACGTGGTCACCGGGTTCACCCTGGTCGCGCTGAACATCGCCACCGGCGAGATCGTCTGGCGCTTCCGCGGCACCCCGGACCTGACCGCGCCGGTGGTCGTGGACGACATCATCTACACCACCGACGTCGGGACGCTGTACGCGCTGGACGCGCGCACCGGCGCGGAGCGCTGGCGGCGGACCACCGGTGCCGGCGTGCCCAGCCCGGTGGCCGTGGTGGACGGGATCGCCTATGCCGGCGGCACCGACGAGTTGCACGCCTTCGATCGGGCGACGGGCCGGCGGCGCTGGACGCATCCGCTGTCGACCTACCTGACCGCCGCTGCCGCGGGCACCGGCGAGGTGTTGTTGCTGGGTACGGCCGGCTCCGAACTGGTCGCCCTGGAGAGCTGATCCGCCAAGGCCGCGACCGGGGCCGCGGGCGTCGCGGGGGCCGGAGCCGAGGCCGACGTCCCCGCGAGCGCGCGGTGTGCCGTCATCGTGTCCCGCGCGGTCACGGTCACCAGGAGACCGCCGCCCGCGAGATCGCACACCGCCCGGCCCGGCGCACTGGTCGGTCGATCGGGCGGGGCAGGCAGGGTCAACCGGGTGGCCACCACCGTCCCGCCGGCCGTGCCCGCCGGTCCGCGCCAGCCCGGATGCGCGGCCGGGCCGTAGCCGCTTTGCTGGCGCAGCACCGGACGCCCGTCGACGACCACGTCCCAGCGCGAGAGCGCGTCCCCGCAGGGCTCGTCGACACGCCCCAGGACCAGCGTCTCCTGCACCAACAGGCCTGCGTCCGGCGCCGGTTCGGCCCGCACGACGCTGTGGAAGGCGGCCCGCGCGGCCACCACGACCGGTTCCGGCAGCCACTCCAGCAGGCCGCCGGCGCCGATCACCAGGTCCACCCGTTGCCGGGCCGGCGTGCCGTCGCCGATCAGGATCACCGCGGCGGCGGCGGTGCGTACCCGCAGCCGCGCGCCGGCCCCCACCTCGACGCGCAGCGCCAGGTCGTCGCCGCCGATCGGTCCGGCCGCGCCGCCCACGAAGACCACCTCGGCGACACCGCCCGGCACGGACACCTCGCGCGGCAGCAGCGGCACCTGTCCGCGCAGTTCGGTCAGCACCGTGCGGCCGTGCCGAAGTTCCGCGCGGACCAGGGCGGTTGCCCTCACCCGAGGACCGGGGCCGCGGCCGACGCGACCTCGACCCGGCCCGCCGGCCGTACCGGTACCGCCGTGCCGGCCCGCCATGCGGCGATCTGGTCGAGCACCCACGCGGTGACCACGTCCGCGCCCGGACTCTCGCGCAGCGACAGGAAGGCAACCGGGGTGCCCGGTCGCATGCGGGCCGCGTCGCGGTCCATCACGGCCAGGTCGGCGCCGATCTGCGGGGCGATGTCGGTCTTGTTGATCACCAGCAGGTCGGAACGGGTCACCCCGGGGCCGCCCTTGCGCGGCACCTTGTCGCCGCCGGACACGTCGATGACGAACATCTGCACATCGGCCAGACCCCGGCTGAAGGTCATGGTCAGGTTGTCGCCGCCGGACTCGATGATCACCAGGTCCAGGTCCGGATGCGCCGCCTCCAGGTCCTCGATCGCGTCCAGGTTGCCGCTGATGTCGTCGCGCACGGCGGTGTGCGGACAACAGCCGGTCTGCACGGCGGCGATCCGGTCCGCCGCCAACACCCCTGCGGCGCGCAGGAAGTCGGCGTCCTCGGTGGTGTAGATGTCGTTGGTGACCACCGCGAGCGAGAAGCGGTCGGCGAGGACCCGGCACAGCGCGGCGACCAGCGCCGTCTTGCCGGATCCCACCGGTCCGCCGATGCCGATCCGCAACGCGCGCGAGCCGGGCACGGTGGGCGGCGGCGAAAGGTGCGTGTGGGTCCCGCCGTTGCCGGGGGCATGGTCAAGATGCAAAGTGGACGACCTCCTCGTGGGCGTGCAGTTCGGCGCAGACGTCGAGGCCGACCGAGGACCAGCACGGCAGCCGGTCCCAGTCGCCGTCGGCGAACACGGTGCGGGCCGCGTCGGCGGCCTCCTCGGCGACCTGATCGCAGTGCCCGGCCATCTCGGCGAGCACCACGGTGACCGAGATCGGATCGAGGGAGAGCAGCTTGACCGCTGCCGAGGCGGGCCCGTTGACCACGTTGGTCGCGGCCAGCACGGCCGCCTCGCGCTCGTCGAGCCGGGCCCGGGTGGCCGCCGCGCCGAGCACGATCGCGTGGTGCGGGGACACCCCCAGGGCCGGCCACGGTTCGGTGGGCCAGGCCGCCTTGGCCACCCGGCGCAGTGATCGGCCCTGGGCGCGCGAGGCGGCCCGGGCCGGCGCGGAGGGGGTCCGCGCGTCGAGTTCGGCGTCGAGTTCGGCCCACGGCGCGATCTCGGGCAGCGCGTACGGCCCTGCGGTCAGCGCGGCGACGGCGGCGAAGGCCGCCTGCACCGCCCCGGTGCCGTAGAGCTTGCCGAGCAGGAATTCGGTGAGCGTGTCGAGGTCGTGCACCTCGCCCCGCTGGACGGCGTTCTCCAAGCCGCCCGAATGCGCGTAGCCGCCTGCCGGCAGCCTGGAATCCCCGAGCAGGAGAAGTCCAGCACCCATGAGTACCACCTCTTACTGGTCGTAACGTGTCGATGTCGGTCCTGGCCGGTCACCGCAGTCACAGTTCTACATCCTGACGGTGAGTCAGCTTTCACTGACCCTCCGTCAAGAAGCTTTCATGCGCAATCAGAACAGGAAATAACGTTGCGCCATCGGCAGGGTTCCGGCCGGCGCCGCGACCACCTTCTCCCCGTCCACGCGCACCGAGAACGTCTCGGGATCCACCTCGATGTGCGGCATGGCGTCATTGAGCGGCATGGCCGACTTGCCCCGTCCTCGCACATCGCCGGTCGGCACCAGTCGGCGGTCGATGTCCAGCCGCCGCGCGAGCCCGTCCTCCAGCGCCGCCGGCGCCACGAAGTGCACCGACGTCGCCGCGGCGGTGCGCGCCGCCGCACCGAACATGGG
This sequence comes from Embleya sp. NPDC127516, assembly GCF_044765325.1. Lineage (NCBI taxonomy): Bacteria > Bacillati > Actinomycetota > Actinomycetes > Kitasatosporales > Streptomycetaceae > Embleya > Embleya sp. NPDC127516. The sequence goes on from NZ_JBIWJT010000001.1 coordinate 195,217, forward strand.
CCTGGGCAACACCGGTTGCGGCGTGGGAATGGACGCGTTCGCGTCGCCCATCGCGGCCCACGCGATGGCCCCGCCCTTGACGACCAGGTGCGGTCGTACGCCGAAGAACCTCGGGTCCCACAACACCAGGTCGGCGAGCTTGCCGACGGCGACCGAGCCGACCTCTTCGTCCAGGCCGTGCGCGACGGCCGGGCAGATCGTGTACTTGGCCACATAACGACGGGCCCGCAGGTTGTCCGCGGCCCCGTCGCCGGGCAGCGCGCCGCGCCGGACCTTGTTCACGTGCGCGGTCTGCCACGTGCGCAGCACGGTCTCGCCGACCCGGCCCATCGCCTGGCTGTCCGAGCCGATCATGGAGATCGCCCCGAGGTCGTGCAGCACGTCCTCGGCGGCGATGGTCGAGGGCCGGATCCGCGACTCGGCGAACGCCAGGTCCTCGGCGACGGCCGGATTCAGGTGGTGGCAGACCATCAGCATGTCGAGATGTTCCTCGACCGTGTTGACGGTGTGCGGCCGGGTCGGATTGGTGGACGAGGGCAGGATGTTGGGCAGTCCGGCCACGGTGATGATGTCCGGCGCGTGCCCGCCGCCGGCACCCTCGGTGTGATAGGCGTGAATGGTCCGCCCGCCGATCGCGGCCAGCGTGCCCTCGACGAAACCGGTCTCGTTGAGCGTGTCGCTGTGCAGCGCGACCTGGATGCCCGCCGCGTCCGCCACACGCAGCGCGGCGTCGATCACCGCGGGCGTCGAGCCCCAGTCCTCGTGCAGCTTGAGGCCGCCCGCGCCGGCCCGGATCTGCTCCCACATGGCCTCCTCGGACACGGTGTTGCCCTTGCCCAGGAGGACGAAGTTGATCGGCACCCCGTCCAGCGACTCCAGCATCCGGGCCAGGTGCCACGCGCCGGGCGTGACGGTGGTCGCCTTGCTGCCCTCGGCGGGCCCCGTACCGCCGGCGACCATCGTGGTCACCCCGGCCGACAGCGCCTCGGGGAACTGGGTCGGCGAGATCAGGTGCACATGGCAGTCGACCGCGCCGGCGGTCAGGATCCGGCCGTTGCCCGCGATGATCTCGGTCGACGGGCCGATCACCAGGTCCGGGTGCACTCCATCCATCGTGTCGGGGTTGCCCGCCTTGCCGATCGCCCGGATCCGGCCGTCCCGGATGCCGACGTCGGCCTTGACGATCCCCCAGTGGTCCAGGATCACCGCGCCGGTGATCACCGTATCCGGCGTGCCCTCGGCGCGGGTGGCCACGGACTGCCCCATCGACTCGCGGATCACCTTGCCGCCGCCGAAGATCGCCTCGTCCCCGGCCGCACCGCGCGGGCGGGTCAGGTCCTCGGTCACCTCGACCAGCAGTTCGGTATCGGCGAGCCTGATCCGGTCGCCGGTGGTGGGGCCGTAGAGCAGCGCGTATCGGTGCCGATCGATCGAGGTCATCGCGCGTCCTCCCCGTCCGACGCGCCCCGTGCCGCGTGTCCCGGGCCCATCGCCTCCCCCACGTCCCCGGCGTCCCCGGTGTCGCCCGCGTCCAGCACCCCGCCGCGGCCGGGCCGGAGCCCGGGCACGATCCGGGCACCGGCCAACGGCACCAGCTCCACCTCGCGGGCCACGCCCGGCTCGAACCGCACCGCGGTCCCGGCGGGCACGTGCAGCCGATGCCCCCAGGCCGCTCGGCGATCGAACTCCAACGCGTCGTTGGCCGCCGGGAAGTGCAGATGCGATCCCACCTGCACGGGCCGGTCCCCGGCGTTGACCACCGGCAACACCAGCACCGCCCGCCCCGGGTTCAGCGGGATGGGCTCCTCGCCCAGCAGGATCTCGCCCGGCACCACGGCCGCCAACGACCGGCGCGGCCTCACGGAATCGGCCGATGCACGGTCACCAGCTTGGTCCCGTCCGGGAAGGTGGCCTCCACCTGCACGTCCGCCAACAGCTCCGGAACGCCCTCCATCACGTCGTCCCGGGCGAGCACGTGTCGACCCGCCTCCTGGAGGTCGGCCACCGAGCGCCCGTCCCGCGCGCCCTCCAGCAGGAACGACGACAGGACCGCCACCGACTCCGGGTGGTTGAGCCGCAGTCCTCTGGCTCTCCTGCGCTGCGCCAGATCGGCGGCGTAGGAGACCATCAACCGCTCCTGCTCATGCGGGGTCAGCAACACGTCGTGCCCCTCCTCGAGAGTCGTACCGGCTCGTTGCCCTCGAAGAATCGCCGCCGCGTGTTACCCGTCGAAACGGGGCATGTTAACGCGGTGTATCCAAACCCTCACCACTCGAACGCCGCAACCCGCGCCTCGGGGCGGGGTCGGACGCCGCTCGCATGGTCGTCAGGGACTTGTCGAAGCCGCGCTTCATGAGCCGACTCAGCGGACGCTCGACCAGGCGATGCAGCAGCCATGCCACGGTCAGCGCCGCGACCAGCGCCACCCCGATCGCCGCCCGGTCGCCGAGCCCGCGCTCGCGCAGCCAGTGGATCAGCGTCCAGCCGGCCTCCTGGTGGATCAGATACAGGGGATAGGTCAGCGCGCCGAACACGGCCAGCCCCTTCCACCGCACCCAGTCGAACCAGCCCAGCGCCACCGCGATGATCACCGCGTAGGCCAGAGTGATCGCCACCGACACGCCCACCGTCGACATCGGGTCGCCGACCGCGTCGTCGTAGACCTTCTTCAGGCCCGGCACGTCCGCCATCGCCAGCAGCCAGGTGAAGCCGACCATGGCCCAGAGCAGCAGATTCGGCCCGAAGCGATACATCAGGTAGATGGTCACACCCGCGACGAAGTACGGCGCCTGACGCAACATCGCGAGCTCTTCCAGGATCGGCACCTCGCTGCCGTTCGCGATCATCGCCACGACCAGCCAGATGCCGCAGAAGGCGACCACGCGGCGATAGGTCAATCCCATCGCCACGACGATCGCGAACAGCAGATAGAACTGCAGTTCCAGCCACAGCGTCCAATAGACGCCGTCGACGTCCTTGTACCCGAGCCGGCCCTCGAACATGGTGAAGTTCACCAGCACGGTCCGGGCGTCGATGCCGGCCCGAGCGCCCGGCCGGCCCAGGTCCGGCGCGAAGTGCAGGACCGTGGCGGTGAGCAGGATGGCCGCCCAGAAGGCCGGATACAGGCGCACGACCCGGGAGACCACGAAGTCGCCGGCCTGCCGCCCCCACGAACTCATGCAGATCACGAAGCCGCTGATGATGAAGAACAGTTCGACGCCGAGCCAGCCGTATTGGGTGATCCCGGCGACGGTCGGCATGAAGTCCTGCGGGGTGCGACCGCCCCAGATCTCCGGCACGCCGGCGTCCGCCGTCCAGTGGAAGGACAACACGGCGAGCGCGGCGAACAGTCGAAGCACGTCGAGCGCGTACAGGCGGGTGGGACCCGTGCGGCGGGCGGCGGGAGCCGGGACCGGCGGATCGGGCAAAGGCCCGCGATCCGGTGCGGCGGAGGGTCGCTCTTCGACGGGCGCTTCGGGCATGGTCGGCTTCCTCGACGGTGGGCCGCCTCGGCTCGGACGGTCGACCGCGGTGCGGTCGACACCATCCCACCCGAGGCGGGCGAAAACATACGAACCGATGACCGAGTGCGTCGGCATGTCCGCACTGCCTCGGGAATCACAGGACCCGAGGGTAACGGCCCGCGCGCCCGATCCGGACGGGCGGGCCGACGGGCCGCGTCGGTCACCCGCGCGGCGCCCCGTCGGAGGGGACGCCGCGCTCGGTTCGAGCTGTGTCCGGTCAGAATCCCCCACCCGGCGGGGGGTCGATCGGGTCGGCCGGCCGGAAGCCGAAGACCTTTCCGTAGAACCACAGTTCGGCCTCCAACGCGCGGATGATGTTCTCCGCCCGCCGGAAGCCGTGCTGTTCGCCCTCGAAGGCCAGGTAGACGTACGGCAGCCCCTTCTCCTTCAGGGCCGCGACGATCATCTCCGCCTGGGCCGGCGGGACCACCTGGTCCTCCAGCCCCTGGAACACCGCGAGCGGAGTGGACAGGTGCTCGGTGTGGTTGATCGGCGAGCGCGCCCGATAGACCGCCTCGGCCTCCGGGTACGGGCCGACCAGTCGGTCCAGGTAGCGCGATTCGAACTTGTGCGTGTGCCGGGCCAGCGCCGCGATGTCGGCGACGCCGAAGTGGCTCGCGCCGGCGGTGAAGTCGTCGCCCGCCACCAGCGCGGCCAACGTGGTGTAGCCGCCCGCCGAGCCGCCCCGGATGGCCAGCTTGGTGCCGTCCACGACGCCGGTGTCGGCGAGGTGCCGGGCCACCGCGGTGCAGTCCTCGACGTCGACGATGCCCCACGAGTCGTACAGCAGGTTGCGGTACTCCCGGCCGTAACCGGTGCTGCCGCCGTAGTTGACGTCCGCCACCGCGAAGCCCCGGCTGGTCCAGTACTGGATCCGCAGGTTGAGCACCGCCGACGCCTGCGCGGTCGGCCCGCCGTGGATGGACACGATCAACGGTGGCAGTTCACCCTCCGGCGCCCGCACGTCCGGGTTCTTCGGCAGATACAGCAGCGCGTGCGCGGTACGGCCGGCCGCGGAGGCGAACTCGATCGCCCGCGGCGCGCTGAACCACTGCGCGTCCAACCCGAAGTCCCGGGCCGGGCGCAGCCGTTCGATCTGCAACGCGGTGGCGGTGCCGGGCGCGAGCCGAACCCGGCGCGGCGCGTCCTCGTCGTCCGGACCACCGCCGATCAACAACACCCCGCCGGGCACCGCGACCAGGTCGGACAACCGGTTCAGCCCGGTCTCCACCCGGGCTGGCGGCTGCTCCGGGCGGGTCGGGTCGACCAGACCCAGGTGGTCGAAGCCGCCGGAGCCGACCGAGCAGGCGATCCGGCCGTCGTCGAGGAAGGTGTAGAAGCGCTCGCCGAAGACCCACTGCGGGCCGCCGATCTCCGCCTCGACCGGCGCCACCGCCTCGACCTGCCCACCCGCACCGACCCGGTACAGGTTCCACCACCCGGTGCGGTCCGACGTGAACCACAGCGCGCCGTCCGGCCCCCACTCGGGCTGGACCACCGATTCGCGCCCGCCGCCCGCGAGCGCCTGCGCGCCGGTCGGCCGCGGCCCCGCCTCGATCGCCGCGACCATCAGCTCGGCCGCGTCCCACGGCATGTCCGGGTGCGACCACTGGGTCCAGGCGAGCGCGGAGCCGTCCGCGGCCGGGCGCGGCGAGGACACGAAGTCCGGTCCGGTGACCAGGACCCGATCGCCGCCCGGACCGTCCAGCGGCAGCGCGACGATCTCGTTGACCGCCTCGCCGTGCGTGTTCACCGCCGCCGGCTCGTGGCTCTCGCGCACCGCGACCAGCCACTCGCCCGGACCCCACTGCCCCGCGGGCACGATCGTGAAGTCGGCGTAGCGCAGGCCCGCCTCGACCTCCGGCTCGGCGGAGACCGGCACCGGCGCCGCGTCGCCGGGCGCGAGGCGGTACAACCGCTGATCGGTCCAGTTCGCGAAGACCAGCACACCCGCGCGAACCGTCCAGGCGGCGCCGCCGTACTCGTGCACGCGGGTTCGCGCCGAGAACCCCTCGGGCAGCACGTCCTCGGGCGACCCGCCCGGTCGCAGCCGCACCAACTGGATCCGGCCACCCTCGGACGGCCTACCCTCCGACCACCACACGTCCTCGCCGTCGGCCCGGATGTCGCCGGGAGTCGCGGCCCCCTCCACGAGCCGCTCGGCCGTGATCGGCGAGGGCCAGGACCCGTATGTCTTCGTCTCGTCCGCGTTCATGTCGGCACTCATCCCCCGATCCTCTCCGTCCCGAGCCCGGAAAGCATCCGCCAACGCGCTCGAAAACCCGGTCGACCCGGGCCGGTGCGACACGGGATCATGTCCGTATGACGACAGATCTCGACATTCGCGGCGTGGTGATACCCGCCGCCGAGCTGTCGTGGCGATTCTCGCGCTCCTCCGGACCGGGCGGACAGTCGGTGAACACCACGGACAGCCGCGCCGAGGTGTCCTTCGACCTGGGCGCCAGCACGATGTTGCCCGACGTGCTCAAGGAGCGGGCGCTGCACCGATTGGCCGGGCGCCTGGTGGACGGCGTACTCACGGTCGCCTCGTCCGAGCAGCGTTCCCAGCTCATGAATCGACAGGCCGCGGTCCGCCGATTGGTCGAGCTCCTGGTCGAGGCCACCGCCCCGCCCCCGCCACCCCGGCGGCCGACCAAACCCTCGCGCGGGATGCGCGAACGCAGGCTGCGCAACAAGCACCATCGCGGTGAGATCAAACGACTGCGGCGCTCGACGGGCGATTGATCCCGGATCCGAACAGGATCCGAACCGGGCGCAAAGTCGAGATGAAGTGCCACTTACCGAAGCATTACGGATCACACCCGGAAAACCACGCCCCGAGCACGACGGGCCATCGCACACTGCCAACGCCGGCGCAAGACCCGCGCTCCGCAGTGAACGAAGCGAAGGACTCCGGGATGCCATCCCCCGCACGTGTGCCCCATCCGCCCCATCCGACGATCGTCCCGGTCGCGTCCCGCTCGTCGAGTCATCCGTGACCGCCGTCGGGCGGGCCCGCGCCCGCGCTCGCCACGAGCGCACCTCGAGGGACGACCGGCACGACCCGGATCCCGAGCATCGACCCGGGCCCGTGTTCGTGCGTTGGACCATCGCACCCACGGTCGCCGGCGTGCCCGAGGTACGGCATCGCCTGCGCGACCTGTTACGCGCCTGGGGGGTGGCCGAGGAGATCGAGGAGATCCTGCTCCTGGTCGCCACCGAGCTGACCTCCAACGCGGTCCGACACGCCGCGATCCGTACCGAGCGCATCCGGATCACCGCGTCGCACACCGGCGCCGAGGTCCGCCTCGAGGTCGCCGACGACCACCCGTTCCGCCCGCACGCGCTCCTGGACACCGGCCCGGATGCCGAGGACGGCCGGGGGTTGATGATCGTGAAGCTGATGGTCGCCGAAATCGGCGGCCGGATCGACGTCCTGTCGGTCGGCGCCGGGAAGAGCATCCGGGTCACGGTGCGCGGGGACGCGCCGGGGTAGCCGGCCTCAGCGCACCCGGCGCCACCGCGCCTCACAGAACGAGTACAGCCCGAACACCACCAGGCCCAGTGCCACCACCACGAGCAGGGCGGGCCCCACCGGCGTGCCCGCGAACGAGCGCAACGTCTCGTCCACTCCCTTGGCCCGGTTCGGGTCGAACTTCACCGCCGCCACCACGATGAACACACCGGCCGCGCCGAACACCACACCTCGACTGATTCCGCCGATCATCCCGAGCAGGTCCACCACCTTGCGCTGCGTGGGGCTCATCTCGCCGGTGTTCAGCTTCTCCCGGAACTTGCGCAGCGCGTACCGTACGGCCATCCCGATCCCGACGCCGAGCAGCACCAGTCCGGCCAGTCCCACCAGATACCGACCACCCGGCCAGTCCAGCGCCTTGGCGGTGAGGTCCTTCGAGGTCTCGTTGCTGCTGCCGCCCTGCTCCTTGCCCTGCTCGCCACCGTCCGCGGTGAGGGTGCGGATCAGGGAGACGACCACAAAGCCGTAGAAGATCGCCCGGCCCAGCGACATCAGTCGCTTGCTCGCCTTGTTGCCGTCCGGCACGGCCTGCCCGAACGCGGCCTCCACCAGCCGCCACAGGCACATCCCGATCAGCGCGACGACCAGCACCCACAACATGGCCTCGCCGAACGGCTTCTTGCCGATCTCCTCGACCGCACCGCCCCGGTCGGCTTCCTGGTTCTTGTCGCCGAAGGCGATCTGCACCGCGATCGCGCCGACGAGGATATAGAGGAGGCCGCGTGCGGCCAGGCCCGCTCGGGCAAGGCCCACCATCACCTTGCTGTCGGCGGCCTGCCGCCCGGCGGCCTTGGCTTCACGACCCGATTCGGCCATGGAGGCTGACGCTGACATGTCGTATCCCCAAAGGTTGTCCCGGAGCGCCTTCGCGGCCGTGCCGTACGGCATCCGGCTGGGCAGGCGTCTGCCCGGACCGGCCCTGGGCAAACGGCGCGCAAAGCCGCCGCAGCGTCGGGGATCAAGGAATCGAGAGGTCGTCGGGTGGTCGGGTGGTCGGGTCGCCGGGCGGTCGGGCGGAGGCACCCCCGCCGCGCGGGTCCCATCAGTGGAAGGCGTCCAGGCCGGTGATCGCCTTGCCGATGACCAGGGTGTGCATCTCCGAGGTGCCCTCGTAGGTGAGCACCGACTCCAGGTTGTTCATGTGCCGGATCACCGGGTACTCCAGCGAGATCCCGTTCGCGCCCAGGATCGTACGCGCCTGACGGGCGATCGCGATCGCCTCGCGGACGTTGTTGAGCTTGCCGAAGCTGATCTGCTCCGGGCGCACCGCGCCCGCGTCCTTGCGCCTGCCCAGGTGCAGCGCGAGCAGGTGCGCCTTGCCGATCTCCACCGCCATGTCCGCCAGCTTGGCCTGGGTGAGCTGGAACCCGCCGATCGGCCGGCCGAACTGCTCCCGCGTGCGGGCGTAGTCCAGCGCGGACTCGAAGCACGAGCGCGCCGCGCCCACCGTGCCCCACACGATTCCGTACCGGGCCTCGCCCAGACACGTCAGCGGGCCGCGCATGCCCACCACGTCGGGCAGCACCGCGTCGGCCGGCAACCGTACGTCGTCCAGCGTCAACTCGCTGGTGATCGACGCACGCAGGGACATCTTGTGCCTGATGTCGACGGCCGCGAAGCCGGCGGTGTCGGTGGGCACCACGAAGCCGCGCACACCTTCCTCGGTCTGCGCCCAGATCACCGCCACGTCGGCCACCGAGCCGTTGGTGATCCACATCTTGCGGCCGTTGAGCACCCAGTCGTCGCCGTCCCGCTTGGCGTGCGTACGCATCGACGCCGGATCCGAACCGTGATCGGGCTCGGTCAACCCGTAGCACCCGAGCGCCTCGCCCGCGGCCAGCCGAGGCAGCCACGTGCGTCGGTGCTCCTCGGTGCCGAAGCGGTGGATCGCGAACATCGCCAGCGAGCCCTGCACCGACACCAGCGAGCGCAACCCCGAATCGCACGCCTCCAGTTCCAGGCACGCCAGGCCGTACTGCACCGCACTGGTCCCGGCGCAGCCGTAGCCGTCCAGGGTCATCCCGAGTACGCCGATCCCGCCCAGCCCACGCGCGAGTTCCCGCACGTCGGGCAGCTCGCCGCGCTCGAACCACTCGGCCACGTAAGGCGTGACCCGGTCGGCGCAGAATCGGCGCACGGTGTCCCGGATCGCCTTGTCCTCGGGGTCGAGCAGATCGTCGATGCCGAGCGGGTCCATCGGGTCGAACGCGGGTGCCTTGGCCATCTGCGGGTGCCTCCTGTGTGCGGACCGGGAGACCCGAACGGCGCCGAACGGGTCCCGGTAGATTGCCCCGAACATAGATCCGGAACACGGGGAGCACCACCATGACCCAACCGCCACACGACCCGCATCCCCTGTTCGGTGACGGCGCGGGCCCGCCCGGCGAGACGCCCGAGCAGCGGCGCCGCCGGCTCGAGGAGGAAGAGGAACGTCGCCGCCGCCAGGAGCGCCGTGAGGATCTCGTGGACGCAGCCGGGGAATTGGGCAACCAGCCCTCGGGCGGCGGAGGTGGTGGTGGCGGCGACGGCTGGTCCGGCGGCGGATCCGGCGGTTCCGGGGGGTCCGGCGGTGGATCGGGCGGTGGTCGTGGAGGTGGTGGCGGCGGAGGTGGTGGCGGCGGAGGCGACGGCCGGGGCTGCTGCGGCCGCGGCGGCAACCGGGACGGCGGCGATCGGGACAGTGGTGGAGGCGGGGGTAGTGGCGGCGGGGGCGGCGGCGGGGGCGGTCGCGGAGGCGGCGGGGGAAACGGCGACTGCGGTTGCGACGCGTGCCTGATCAGCCTGTTCTCGCTGCGCCTGATGTGGATCGCGCTGACCAGCCTGCTCCGCCCACGCGGCGGCTCGCCCGCCCGCCGGTTGGGTGCCGCCGTGGAGCGCTACCGCACCGAGATCAGCCCGCGCACCCCGCCGTGCTGCACCTTCACGCCGACCTGTTCGACCTACGGCAAGCAGGCCCTGCACCGGCACGGCGCGGTCCGGGGCACGTATCTGACGGCGCGTCGGCTGATCCGCTGCCGCCCCGGCAACGGCGGCTTCGACCCGGTGCCGGGCGCACGGCGGGCGAAGGGACACTGACCGGCGGTCGGGGGGCGGACCGAGTCCGCCCCCCGACCCGGCGTCACTTCTTCGGCGACGGCGAGCGGCGCATCTCCTTGTGGATCAGCTTCCACTCACGGGCCCGCTCGGCGCGGATGCGATGGTCCTCGCGCGAGGCGATCCAGCGTGCCTCCCGGAGCAGCTTGCGGTAGCTGTCCAGGCGGCGCTGCGGCAGTTCGCCCGCCTCGATCGCGGCGAGCACCGCGCAGCCGGGTTCGCTGTCGTGCGTGCAGTCGGCGAAGCGACAGTCCCGGACCAGGGCGTCGATGTCCGCGAAGGTGCGGTCCAGACCCTCGCCGACGTCGTACATGCCGACGCCGCGCATGCCCGGGGTGTCCACCAGCACGCCGCCGTTCGGCAGCGGGACCAACTCGCGCCAGGTGGTGGTGTGCCGGCCCTTGCCGTCGCCGCGCACCTCCTGGACCGAGGTCACCTCGGCGCCCGCGAGCGCGTTGGTGAGCGTGGACTTGCCCGCGCCGGAGGTGCCGATCAGCGCGACGCTCTGCCCGGCGGTGTAAGCCTGAAGCACGTCCAGGCCCTCGCCGGTGAGCGCGCTGGCGACCACGACGTCCACGCCCATCGCCACCGACTCGACGTCGGTGCGCAGGTCGTCGGCGTCGGCCGCGAGGTCGGCCTTGGTGAGGATGACCAGCGGCCGGGCGCCGCTCTCCCACGCGAGCGTGAGCAACCGCTCCAGCCGGCCGAGATCCGGCGGCACGTCCAGCGGGACGACGGCGCCGATCAGGTCGACGTTGACCGCCAGGACCTGACCCGCCGAGCGCCCGGACGCCTGCGAGCGCACCAGTGCGGTCCGGCGCTCCAGCAGCGCGGCGACGAACGCCTCGCGGCCGTCGTCGGGAAACTCCAGCGCGGCCCAGTCGCCGGTGCACGGCAGTTCACCACCGCCGTGCGCGGCCCGCACGGTGCCGTCGGCGGTGACCACCTCGCACAGCGAGCGGTCCACGCGGGCGATCCGCCCGGGGACGAGGCCGTGGGTCAGGTAGGGAGCGAATTCGATGTCGTGGTCCGCGTCCCAGCCGTAGGCGGCGAGCACGTCGGAGGTCGCGACGGAAGAGGTGTTGCGGGAAATGCGGTGCTGCTGGGAAGACAAGCCGGTGGCCCTTCGAGGGGCGGATCCGCCGACCTGCGCGCCACCCGGAACGACCCGGTGCGGCTACGCGGTGCGAACCCGAGAGATGGAGAGGGGGAATGAGGTCCAGCCCATCCGGGCGACCGTCATCAAGGTCGTGGTCACGACATCCACCTCCCACCTGTTGTGTGCGACCTCGGGTCGCGCGCTCTCGGGTACCACGTGGCCCCAGCGGACCACTCGGGAAAGCCTAGGCCATCACGGCCGGTCGCGTCGAGCGTGTTCCTGCTCGCCGGCCACGGGGCGGGTCGGCCGCGGCGGCCACGCCGTGTCGTCCAGCGGCAGGCCCGGCAACTCCTGCCCGGCGGGCATGTGCAGGCTCGGCGGCTGGCCGTTGGTGGGCGGCGGACCGGGCGGTCGAGGCGGTCGGGACGGCATCCGGGTGGGCACTTCGCCGGCCCGGCGGCTGCCGTTGGCCCGACCGTTGACCGTGCCCGCGTCGCCGCGCTTGGCGTCGCGCGCGTGGATGGCCCAGCGCTCGGGGAACTCGGACGGCGGCTCGGCGATGTCGGGGAGTTCGCCGTGGATGACGGTGTCCTCCATCTCGTCGTGCTCGTCCGAGGTGGGTGTCCAGTCGCCGGGGTTGCCCCGGTGCCGGCCCGAGCGCAGGTGCTCCATGGCCGCGGCGATCTCCTCGGCGGCCTTCTCCTTGTCCCGCTCGGCGCGCGCCTGCGCGGTCTCCTGGCTGGGCCAGACCTGGTCGATCGCGGCGTTGACGGCCGCGCCGATCAGCACGGCCATCGCCGCGAAGTACATCCACACCATGACCGCGACCGGGGCGGCGAGCGAGCCGTAGACGGTGGGGCCGTCGATGGTGGTGGCGAGGTACACGCGCAGCAGGAAGCTGCCGAGGATGCACAGGAGCAGGGCGACCAGCGCACCGGGTATGTCCTCGCGCCACGGCGTCCGTACCGGCACCGACACGTGGTAGAGCGAGGTCAGGAAGCAGACCGAGAGCACCACCAGGACCGGCCAGTACAGGATGTGCACGGTCCCGGCGAAGTGCGGGAAGGCCTTGACCACCAACTCGGGACCGGCCACCAGGAGCGGGATCAGGAACATCCCGAGCAGCAGGCCGACCACGTACAGCGTGAAGGACAGCAGTCGGGTGCGTACGATGCCGCGCTTGCCGGACAGGCCGTACATGATCGTGATGGTGTCGACGTAGACGTTGAGCGCGCGCGAGCCGGACCACAGGGCGATCAGGAAGCCGGCCGAGATGATGTCGGCGCGCCCGGAGTCGAAGACGTCGTTGACCAGTGGGACCACCACCTGCTCGGTGCTCTTGCTGGAGAGCACCGACCCGGCGGCCTTGACGATGTCCGCCTTGAGGTCGTTGACCGTGCTGCCGCCGATCATGCCGTGCAGGTAGCCGACGGTACCGGCGAGCCCGAGCAGCAGCGGGGGCAGCGAGAGCAGCATGAAGAACCCGGCCTCGGCGGCCAGGCCGGTGACCCGGTGGTTGAAGCAGGAGATCACCGTCTCGCGGAGTATCCGCCACAATGCGCTCCGCAACCGGATGCGACCGGCCCCTCGCAGGCGAGGTCGTTGTTGGTAGTCCGCTGCCACCCCTTTAAGGTATCCGGCCGGGGGCCCGCCATTCGCCAAGTCGCCGACCGGGTGGATCCACCCCCCGTTCGGCCGCCCTCCACACCCCGTTCATCAGGTGGTCCGCGCTGGTCAGCGAGTGGGCACGAGCACCCCGGAAAGCCTGCTGAGCACCCGCGCCGCGGTGCGCAGTTCCTCGGCCGGCAGGTCCGCGAAGGCGCTCTCCCAACTCTCCCGGAACAACGTGTCGAGCCGGTACAACTCGCGCCGTCCGGCCGGGGTGAGCCGGGCCACCGAGCCGCCCCGGCCGCGCCCGGCGCGCACCGCCTCGACCAGACCCTCGCGTCCGTGCACGTCCAACAGGTCGCGCACGGCGGGCACCGGCAGGCCGAGCACCCGGGCCAGCCGCTCGTTGTCCAGGTCGAGTTCGTCGGCGAGCGCGGCGAGCAGCCGATACCGGGTACCGTCGGCATCGGCGTCGACCGGACCGACCTGCCCGGCACGATCGGCACGGATCGCGGAGAGGAATCCGTTGAGGGCGTACCGCAGTGTCTCGACCGCTTCCTCGCGACGCGGCTCCGGCCGCTCGGAGGCGGATCCCGCGGTAGATACGGGAACGCATACGGAGCGCGTTCTGCGCCGGGGCGCGCCCAGAACCTCGCCTGGCATACCCATCAGCTCCTCGTCCACTGTGGTGCGTGGGCCGCGTACCGTTCGGGGGAAACGGCATCCGACCACCCGTACCGTAACCAACCGCGGCGACGATCCATGCCGCGACCGGCGGGGAAGATCATCTCATCTCATAATGTGGGCATGCGTGTTCGATATGTGAGATGGGCGTTCGCATCCCGGACAGTGATGGACGGCTTTCTGGCTCCATGTCAATCTTTGCGACATGTCACGCGCCGGTATTGCTCTCGTAGGTCGACTCCACGTCGACCTCGGACGCATGTCCAGCGCCGTCTGTTCGCCGGTCTGACGACCCGCCCGTAGCACCTGTCTGCCGGGCGCGCGGTCGCACCGGCACCTCGACTCTCACGGCCGGTCCGGCGAGGGTGCGGCCGGATGCTCCCCTGCGCGTCCCCCACCGATCCGCCCGGAGGACGCTCCCCATGGCCGCCACTACCGACACCGCCGGCAGCGGTCCCCGCGCCCGCAAGACCGCTCGCCATCGCGGCGAGGGTCAGTGGGCCCTCGGCCATCACGAGCCACTCAACGGGAACGAGCAGTTCAAGAAGGACGACGACGGTCTCAATGTGCGCGCGCGCATCGAGAATGTCTACGCCCATCGCGGCTTCTCCTCGATCGACCCCAACGACCTGCGCGGCCGGATGCGTTGGTGGGGCCTGTACACCCAGCGCAAGCCCGGGATCGACGGCGGCAAGACCGGCGTGCTCGAACCGCACGAGCTCGACGACGAGTACTTCATGCTGCGCGTGCGGGTGGACGGCGGCCGGCTGAACCTGGCCCAGTTGCGGGCCATCGCCGAGGTCTCCGAGCGGTTCGCGCGTGGCACCGCGGACGTCACCGACCGGCAGAACGTGCAGTTCCACTGGATCCGGATCGAGGACGTCCCGGAGATCTGGCGGATCCTGGAGGGCGTCGGCCTGTCCACCACCGAGGCCTGCGGCGACACCCCGCGCGTGGTGCTCGGCTCGCCGGTGGCCGGCGTCGCCGAGGAAGAGATCATCGACGGCACCTGGGCCATCGACGAGATCAACCGGCTGTACATCGGCAAGCCCGAGTACTCGAACCTGCCGCGCAAGTTCAAGACCGCGATCTCCGGATCGCCGCTGCTGGACGTCGCGCACGAGATCAACGACATCTCCTTCGTCGGCGTCGTGCACCCCGAGTTCGGCCCCGGTTTCGACGTGTGGGTCGGCGGCGGGCTGTCCACCAACCCCAAGCTCGCGGTCCGCCTGGGCACCTGGGTGCCGCTGGCGGAGGTGCCGCAGGTCTGGGAAGGCGTCATCTCGATCTTCCGCGACTACGGCTACCGCCGGCTGCGCAACCGCGCGCGGCTGAAGTTCCTGGTCGCCGACTGGGGGCCGGAGCGCTTCCGCGAGGTGCTGGAGAACGAATACCTGGGCCGCAAGCTGGTCGACGGCCCCGCGCCCGAGGCGCCCGCGCAGGTGTGGCGCGACCACGTCGGCGTGCGTCCGCAAAAGGGCGGCGGCTTCTACGTGGGCTTCGCCCCGCGCGTGGGCCGGGTCGACGGCGCGACGCTCGGCAAGATCGCCGACCTCGCCGAGCGGCACGGCTCGGACCGGGTGCGCACCACGGTCGAGCAGAAGATGCTCATCCTGGACGTCACCGAGGACAAGGTCGCCTCGCTCAAGGAGGGTCTGGAGGCGCTCGGTCTGCGGGTGGACCCGAGCCCGTTCCGGCGCGGCACGATGGCCTGCACCGGCATCGAGTTCTGCAAGCTGGCGATCGTGGAGACCAAGGGTCGCGGGATCCGGCTGATCGACGAACTCGAGCAGCGGCTGCCGGAGTTCGACCAGCCGATCACGATCAACATCAACGGTTGCCCGAACGCGTGCGCCCGGATCCAGGTGGCCGACATCGGCCTCAAGGGCCAGTTGGTGCTCGACGACGACGGCGAGCAGGTCGAGGGCTACCAGGTGCACCTGGGCGGCGGGCTCGGCCTGGACCCCGGCTTCGGGCGCAAGATCCGCGGCCTCAAGGTGACCTCGGCGGGCCTGGCCGACTACATCGAACGCGTGCTGCGCCGCTTCCAGGAGCAGCGCACCGAGGGCGAGCGCTTCGCCCAGTGGGCCGTGCGCGCGGCCGACGCGGACCTGTCGTGAGCGCCGCCGGCGGCGCCGAGCCGGGTCAGCGGGCCGTCCCGTTCTACTGCCCCTTCTGCGGCGACGAGGACCTTCGTCCGCACGAGGAGGGACACGGCACCTGGCTGTGCTCGGCCTGCCGGCGGGCGTTCTCGCTGAAGTTCCTGGGTTTGGTCTTCCCGCAGAAGCACGGCACCGCAGAGCACGACCGGTCGATCACACAGGAGGAGGCCCGATGACCGTCACCGAGACCACCGATCTCGAGGCACTCGCCACTCGCGCCGGCCTCGAACTCGAGGACGCCGGCGCGTCGGAGATCCTGGCCTGGACGCACGAGCTGTTCGGCCCGACCTGGTGCGTGACGTCCTCGATGGAGGACGCCGTGGTCGCGCACCTCGCCTCGAAGGTGGCGCCGGGCGTGGACGTGGTCTTCCTGGACACCGGCTACCACTTCCCCGAGACCATCGGCACCCGCGACGCGGTCGCCGCGATCTACGACGTCAACGTGATCACCGTGCACCCGGAGCTGACCGTCGTCCAGCAGGACGAGAAGTACGGCGCCGCGCTGCACGATCGTGATCCCGACGCGTGTTGCGCGATGCGCAAGGTGGCGCCGCTGGAGCGGTCGCTGACGAACTACCGCGCGTGGGCCACCGGACTGCGCCGGGACGACTCGCCGAGCCGGGCGAACACCCCGGTCGTGTCCTGGGACGCGCGCAGGCGCAAGGTCAAGGTCGCCCCGATCGCCCGCTGGACACAGGACGACGTGGACGCCTACGTGGCCGAGCACGGCGTACTGACCAACCCGCTCCTGATGGACGGGTACGCCTCGATCGGCTGCGCGCCGTGCACCCGCCGGGTGGCGCCCGGCGAGGACGCCCGTGCCGGACGATGGGCCGGCAACGGCAAGACCGAGTGTGGGATCCACACATGACCGGCCCGATACGCACCACGGCACCGTGCTCGACGAAGACGAAGGAGGGGTTGGCGTGACCACGACGATCGACAAGGGCACCGCACCCGGGGCCCTGACCCACCTGGACGCGTTGGAAGCCGAGTCCGTGCACATCTTCCGCGAGGTCGCGGGCGAGTTCGAGAAGCCGGTGATCCTGTTCTCCGGCGGCAAGGACTCGATCGTGATGCTGCACCTGGCGCGCAAGGCCTTTTGGCCCGCGCCGGTCCCCTTCGCGCTCCTTCATGTCGATACCGGGCACAACTTCCCCGAGGTCATCGAGTATCGCGACCGCGTGGTGGCCGAGCACAACCTGCGGCTGCACGTGGCGAGCGTGCAGGAGTTCATCGACAACGGCCGGTTGCGCGAGCGCCCGGACGGCACCCGCAACCCGTTGCAGACCGTGCCGCTCCTGGACGCGATCGAGTCCAACCGCTTCGACGCGGTGTTCGGCGGCGGTCGGCGCGACGAGGAGAAGGCCCGGGCCAAGGAGCGGGTGTTCTCGCTGCGCGACGAGTTCGGCGCGTGGGACCCGCGCCGGCAGCGGCCCGAGCTGTGGCAGCTCTACAACGGCCGGCACCGCGTGGGCGAGCACGTGCGGGTGTTCCCGATCTCGAACTGGACCGAGCTGGACGTGTGGCAGTACATCGAGCGGGAGAAGATCGCGCTGCCGCGGATCTACTTCTCGCACGAGCGGGACGTCTTCGAGCGCAACGGGATGTGGCTCTCGCCCGGCGAGTGGGGCGGGCCGAAGGCCGACGAGGAGACGGTGCGGCGCGTGGTGCGCTACCGCACGGTCGGCGACATGAGCTGCACCGGCGCCGTCGACTCCCCCGCCACGACGGTGGCGGACGTGATCGCCGAGATCGCGGTGAGCAGGCTGACCGAACGGGGGGCCACGCGCGCGGACGACAAGATGTCCGAGGCCGCGATGGAAGACCGCAAGCGCGAGGGGTACTTCTAGCCATGAGTGGGACATCCGAGATTTCGCCGGACGCCGCGCCGTCCGCGGACGAGCGCGTGGGTCTGCTCCGGCTGGCCACCGCCGGCTCCGTCGACGACGGCAAGTCCACCCTGGTGGGTCGGCTCCTGCACGACTCCAAGTCGGTGCTCACCGACCAGTTGGAGGCGGTCACCCGGGTCAGCAACGAGCGCGGCCAGGAGGAGGCCGACCTCGCGCTGCTCACCGACGGGCTGCGGGCCGAGCGCGAGCAGGGCATCACCATCGACGTCGCCTACCGCTACTTCGCCACCGCCAGGCGCCGGTTCATCCTCGCCGACACACCGGGCCACGTGCAGTACACGCGCAACATGGTCACCGGCGCCTCCACCGCGGAGCTTGCCGTGGTGCTGGTGGACGCGCGCAACGGCGTGGTCGAGCAGACCCGCCGGCACGCGGCCGTCGCGGCGCTGCTGCGGGTGCCGCACGTGGTGCTCGCGGTGAACAAGATGGACCTGGTCGACTACAGCGAGGAGCGTTTCGCCGAGGTCGCGAACACGTTCACCGAGTACGCCGAGGCGCTCGGTGTGCCCGACGTGCGCTCGATCCCGGTCTCCGCGCTGCGCGGCGACAACGTGGTGGACCCCAGCTCGCACATGGACTGGTTCTCCGGGCCGACCCTGCTGGAGTACCTGGAGACGGTGCCGGTGGAGAGCGACCCGACGCTGGAACCGGCGCGCTTTCCGGTGCAGTACGTGCTGCGGCCGCAGTCGGACGACGAGTACCGCGACTACCGCGGCTATGCCGGCCAGGTCGCCTCCGGGGTGTTCCGCGAGGGCGACGAGGTCGTGGTGCTGCCGTCCGGACAGCGCACCTCGGTCGCGGGCATCGACCGGCTCGGCGTCTCGGTGCGCCAGGCCCGGCAGGGCGAGTCGATCACCCTGCGGCTGGCCGACGACGTGGACATCTCGCGCGGCGACCTGATCGCGCCGGTGGACTCGGCGCCGCGGCCCACCCAGGACGTCGAGGCCACCGTGTGCCACGTCGCCGACCGCCCGCTGCGGGCCGGCGACCGGGTCCTGCTCAAGCACACCACGCGCACGGTCAAGGCGATCGTCAAGGACATCGCCTACCGCCTGGACCTGAACGCCCCCATCGACGGCGTGCTGGGCCACGAGCGCCACCTGACCGAACTGCGCGCCAACGACATCGCGCGGGTCGTCCTGCGCACGGCGCAGCCGCTCGCGCTCGACGACTACGCCGTCGGTCGCCGTACCGGATCCTTCCTGTTGATCGACGAGGCCGACGGCTCGACGCTCACCGCCGGCATGGCCGGCGCCGCGTTCCCCGCGCCGGGTCGATGTCACGGCTGACTCGATCGCGGGTGTGACCACCCGCTTTTGACGCTCCGTCAGTTGTACCCAGACATCGTCCGCCGCCGTCCACCACACACGTCGTCCCGGCCCGCGCACAACGGCGCGGGCCCGAGGGAAGGTCCCCGCATGTCCGTTTTCAGGACAAACCGTCGTAGATCGATGCGTACCGGCTTCACCGCCGCCCTCCTTTTGCCGCTGCTCGCGATGTCCGCGTGCGGCTACGGCGAGGACAAGAAGGACGACAAGAAGAACACGCCGGCCGCGGGCGCGGCGCCGGCATCCGGTGGCGCGAAGGCGGGCACCTCGGCCTCGCAGATCCGCCTGGGCTTCTTCGCCAACGTCACCCACGCGACGCCGCTGATCGGTCTGAACGAGGGCTTCTTCGCCAAGGAGCTGGGGAGCACCGAGATCAAGCCGCAGGTGTTCAACGCCGGACCGGCCGCGATCGAGGCGCTCAAGGGCGGCTCGATCGACGCGACGTACATCGGCCCGAACCCGTCCATCTCCGGCTTCACCAGCACCAACGGCGAGTTGTTGCGGATCGTGGCGGGCGCCACCTCCGGCGGCGCGTCGCTGGTGGTCAAGCCCGGCATCAACGGGCCGGCCGACCTCAAGGGCAAGAAGATCGCCTCGCCGCAGCTCGGCGGCACCCAGGACGTCGCGCTGCGTGCGTGGCTGACCAAGGCCGGCTACAGCGTGGACACCTCCGGCAAGGGCGACGTCAGCGTCGTGCCGACCGACAACGCGCAGACCCTGGCCGCGTTCCAGAAGGGCGACCTGGACGGCGCCTGGCTGCCCGAGCCGTGGGCCACCCGGCTGGTGCTGGAGGCCAACGCCAAGGTCCTGGTGGACGAGCGCACGCTGTGGCCCGACGGCAAGTTCGTCACCACCGACCTGATCGTGTCCACCAAGTTCCTCAAGGAGCACCCGGACACCATCGAGGCGCTGCTCAAGGGCCAGGTCGCGGCGAACGACTGGGCCGCGAGCAACCAGGACAAGGCCAAGACCGCGGTCAACGCGAAGATCGCCGAGTACGCCGGCAAGCCGCTCGCGCAGAATGTGCTCGACACGGCCTGGCCGAACATCTCGATCACCAACGACCCGCTCGCGGCCTCGCTGCAAAAGCTCTCCGACGACGGCGTCGCGGTCGGTGTGACCAAGAAGCTCGACATCCACGGCATCTATGACCTCACTCTGTTGAACAAGGTCCTGACCGCGAGCGGCAAGCCCGCGGTCTCCGACGGGGGCCTGGGCCCGAAGAAGTAGCGTTCGCGCCGCTTCGACCCGGGCGACCGTGCCCGACCGAGCCCTTCCCCGCCCGACGCGCCCACCGAGAGAGGTGATCCGGACATGACCCAGACCATCAGCGAGGCCACGACCAAGGCCACGACCCCTGTCGAGACCGGCTTCGCGGTCCGCCTTGACCAGGTCACCAAGATCTTCGGCCGAGGCGGCGGCACGCCCGTCCTGGACGGCATCGACCTGACCGTCGCCCCGGGCGAGTTCGTCTGCCTCCTGGGCGCGTCGGGCTGCGGGAAGTCCACCCTGCTCAACCTGATCGCCGACCTGGACCGGCCCACCTCGGGCACCATCGAGGTCTCCGGCGACCGCCCCGCGCTGATGTTCCAGGACCACGCGCTGTTCCCGTGGCTGACCGCGGGCAAGAACATCGAGCTGGCCCTGAAACTGCGCGGGGTCCCCCGCGACCAGCGGCGCGCCGAGACCGACGCGCTGCTGGAGCTGGTCCGGCTCGGCGGCGCGCACAAGAAGCGCGTGCACGAGTTGTCCGGCGGCATGCGCCAGCGGGTGGCGCTGGCCCGCGCGCTCGCGCAGGCCGGCGATCTGCTGCTGATGGACGAGCCGTTCGCCGCGCTGGACGCGATCACCCGCGACGTGCTGCACGACGAGCTGACCCGGATCTGGGCGGAGACCGGCCGCTCGGTGGTGTTCGTGACGCACAACGTCCGCGAGGCGGTGCGACTCGCCCAGCGGGTCGTGCTGATGTCCTCGCGCCCGGGTCGGATCGCCCGGGAGTGGAAGATCGACATTCCACAGCCGCGCCGGATCGAGTCCACCGGCGTGTCCGAGCTGTCCGTGGAGATCACCGACGAGTTGCGAGGGGAGATCCGCCGCCATGGCCGCGCCTGATCTGACGAAGTCCGCCCCCGAGATCGAGGCCGACGCCGGCAAGGCCCATGTCGAGGAGGACCTGGCCGGGCTCGAGGCCGGTCTGGACGCGCTGGAGAGCTACGAGAAGGAGCGCAAGCCGTTCTCCCGCGTCCTGCTGGAGAAGGTGCTCCCGCCGATCCTGGCGATCCTGCTGGTGCTGGCCGCCTGGCAGATCGCCTACTCGATGGAGATCAAGCCCCGCTACGCACTGCCCAGCCCGCAGGACGTGTGGGACGCGTTCATGGTGCAGTGGAAGAAGGGCACCGTCTTCGACATCCTGTGGACGAGCCTGTCCCGGGGCATCCTGGGCTTTTTGATCGCGGTCGCGATCGGCACCCCGCTGGGCCTGATCGTGGCCCGGGTGAGCTGGATCCGGGCCGCGATCGGCCCGATCCTCTCCGGTCTCCAGTCGCTGCCCTCGGTGGCGTGGGTGCCGCCGGCGGTGATCTGGTTCGGACTGAACAACAGCGCCATCTACGCGGTCGTGCTGCTCGGGGCGGTGCCCTCGATCGCGAACGGCCTGGTGGCCGGGATCGATCAGATCCCGCCGCTGTACCTGCGCGCGGGCCGGGTGCTCGGCGCGCGCGGCCTGAACAGCGTGTGGCACGTCATGCTGCCCGCGTCACTGCCCGGCTACGTGGCCGGTCTCAAGCAGGGCTGGGCCTTCTCGTGGCGCTCGCTGATGGCCGCGGAGCTGATCGCCGCAGGGCCCGAACTGGGCTCGGGGCTGGGCCAATTGATGGACCAGGGACGAGACCTGGGCGACATGCCGATGATGTTGACGGCGGTGTTCATGATCCTGATCGTGGGCATCGGCATCGAGATGCTGGTCTTCACCCCCATCGAACGCCTCGTGCTGCGCCAGCGCGGCCTGGTCGCGGGGAAGTAGCCATGCGCCCCGCTCCCCCGCTCCTGGCCGTCGCGCACGGCAGCCGCGACCCTCGGCACGCCGAGGCGATGGCCGCCCTGGCCGGACGCGTTCGCGCGCTGCGGCCGGGGTTGCGGGTGGAGATCGGCTACCTGGACCACTGCGGCCCGCGGGTACCCGAGCGCCTGGACGAACTGGCCGACGCCGGTGCGGACGCGGTGGTCGCGGTGCCGCTGCTGTTCACCCCGGCGTTCCACGCCAAGCAGGACGTGCCCGACGTACTGCGACACACCCGCCTGACCGTGCGTCAGGCGGCCACACTGGCCCCCTCTCCGCTCCTGCTGGCCGCCCTGGACCTGCGCATGCGCGAGGCCGGGGTACGGCTGGGCGACGGCCGCTACGGCGTCGTCCTGGCCACCGCCGGTTCCACCGACCCGGAGGCGAACGCGGTGATCACCATTGTCGCGCGGGAGTGGCGGCGCACCGGTTGGTGCGCCGTGGTCCCCGCGTTCGCCTCCGTCCACCAGGGCTCCACGATCGGCGCCGCGGTCGCCGATCTGCGCGCTCTGGGCGCCGAGCGGATCGTCGTCGCGTCCTGCATGCTGGCGCCGGGCATCCTGCCTGACCGGATCCGCGAGCAGGCCGCGGCGGCGGGCGCCGACCCGATCACCGAGCCGGTCGCGGACACCGACGAGATCGCCCGTCTGGTGCTCGACCGCTACGACGCGGCGCTGCCGTCGCGATCCCGGCTCTCCGCCTGACCCGAGACCGGTACCATCACCGGCGTGATCGACTCGGTGGCCGGCGAACGTTCGGTACTCGTACGCGCGTGCGCGAAGGTCGGAGTGCCGTCCGCCGGCGCCACGTTGCTCGCCTTCGGCGAGAACGCGGTGTTCGCGCTGCCCGGTCCGGGCCTGGTGGTCCGGGTCGCGCGCGGGGCGCACATGGCCGAGCGGGCCCGCCGCGAGATCGCGGTCGCGTGCTGGCTCGCCGAACAGGACTTCCCCGCGGTGCGACCGGCGGCGGGCGTCGACCCGCAGCCGGTGTCGATCGACGGCCGTCCGGTCACCTTCTGGCAATTGCTCTCGCCGGCCGAGCGCGAGCCGGACATCGTCGACCTGGCCAAACTGCTCAAGAAGCTGCACGCGCTGCCCGCGCCGCCGTTCGCGCTGCCCGCCCGGGAGCCGCTCGCGCTCGTGGAGACCTGGCTGGACTCCGCGGACGCCGCGGTGGGGTTGGAGGATCGCCGCTTTCTGCTGGCCCGCCGCGACGCGCTTCAGGCGGCCTGCCGCGAGCTGACCCCGACGCTGCCGCGCGGCCTGATCCACGGCGACGCGCTGCTGCGCAACGTCGGCGTGCACGGCGGCCGGGCACTGCTGCTGGACTGGGAGACGGTCGCCCACGACCTGCGCGAGTTCGACCTGGTGCCCACCCCGTTGTCCGCCATGCGCTACGGCCTGCCCGACGGCGCCGAGCGACGGTTCGCGAAGAAGTACGGCTTCGACGTCACCGACTGGCCCGGCTACCCGGTGCTGCGCGACACCCGCGAACTGGCCGCCACCGCCTGGGTCGCCCAGCACGTGCCCGGCAACCCGGCGGCGGAGGAGGAGTTCCACCACCGGGTCCGCACGCTGCGCACCGGCGACCTGGACGCCCGCTGGCACGCGTTCTGAGCGCCGCGGGCGCTCACGAGGTGCGCTTGCTGTCCGCCCACTGCTGCTCGAACTCTTCCTGGAACAACGGGTAGAGCCCGCGCACCGTGTCGCCCGCCGCGTCGGCGCGCAGCACGAAGGCGGGCGACTCGATCCCGCGCGCGTGCCGCAGGTACGGCTGGACCAGGCCGACGTCGCCGTCCACCAGGTAGGCGCCGAATCGAGGCGCCTCGTCGTACAGCCGGATCTCGATCCGCCTGGGCTCGCGCAGCTTCGAGCGGATCCGGCGCATGTGCAGGATGTTGAGCGTGGTCATCCGGGACAGCAGCCCCTTCTTGATGCCCTCGTCCCGCTCCCGCTGCTTCATCGCGTCGCCTGCCGGGTTCAGGAACAACAGCCGCATCTCGCAGCCGCTCGCGCCCAGCCGGGCGAGATCGCGCCCGGAGTAGTTCTGGCACAGCAGGTTCAGCGACACGCCCATCGCGTCGATCCCGCGCGCGCCGTCCACCAGGTCGGCGAACGGCAACCGGCGTTGCAGCGCCGAGCGGTCCTGGAAGACCCCGACCACGTCCGCGTAGCGCCCGGCGAACAGCTCCTCCACCGCGTCCAGCGCCAGCCTGCGGTCGCCCCGGTCGGCGAGCGGGCCGTCCAGCATCGCCAGCACCCGCAGGCACGCGCGTTCGACCTGGGCCAGCACATCCGGCGACAACACCCGGTTGCGGGCCACGATGTGCCGGCCGATCTCGACCTCTTCCAGGGCGCGTTCCAGCTTGCGCCGGTCCGGCAGGAACGGTTCGAAGCACCACCAGTTGCGCACCATCAGCTCGCGCAGTTGCGGCAGGGTCAGGAACGCGATCAGTTCGTCGTCGGCCGGGTCCACGATGTATCCGCGGCGGCGGCTCATCTCCCGTACCGCCTCGGCGCGTTCGACCCATTCGTTCTGCGCGTTGCCGGCCGCGGCCAGCACCCAGGCGCCGTCGTCGTGGGGGTGTTCGCCGGGGCCGTAGACCGGGATGAGCACCGCGCCGATCACCGCGCGCAGCCGCTGTTCGATCAGGTTCAGGTACACGTACGCCCGACCCGCCCGGCGGGCCCGCAGCAGCGCGCCGGCCCAGTCCTCCTCGGTCCAGGTGAGCGTCGCGGGGTCTATCCCGGGCATCGGGTCGGGCGGGCCGGAGCCGTCCAGGACGGCGGTGTCGACGATCGCGTGCCGGGGGCCGGGCAGCGCTCCCGGGTCGATCGCGAACGAGCCGGTGTCGGTGAGCCCGGCCGTCCCGGCCGAGGACTCGCCGTCGGGGTAGGGGGCGTACGGATCCGGGAAGGTGTCACCGCCGCCGCCCGGCAGCGGGCCGCCCAGGTCACCGAAGCCGGTCGTACTCGTCCCCTCCACAGGATTCTCGGTCGTCGAGGGTGGCGAGTCGGACTCCCGATCGGCCATCGCGTCCCATCCGTTCGTCGTCGAGCCGGAACCGAACGAGCGTATAGCGAAACCCGGGGGCCTCGGGGAGCCCGCGCGGGCCGGGTCGGATACCCCGTTCGAGTGATGGAGCCGCGCGGATTACCCGGATGGCGTAAGGCGATTGGGGGGACTCGACGCGCTCTGGCAACTTCTGCCCAGCGGCACGACGGCGTGCCGGAACAATTGCCGGACGGGAGAGGGTCTTCCCTCCACCTGTTCCGAGACGCAACCGGGACGGATCGACGGTCCGTCTCATGCGGCAGGAACCGTGGCACCCAGGAGGTCGTCATGTTGGCCACGAACAGCAGGATCCCGGCGGGACGAAACGGCGCCGAGGACGATTTCGCCAAGTACCGCGACGTGGTCGCGGACATCTTCGCCCACCACCGGCGGACCACCGTCGCGGGCACCAACGAGGCCGGATGCTCGTGCGGCGGCCCGTGGCCGTGCCGGGACGAGATGCTCGCGGCCGAACTGCTCGACTGGATCTGATCGTTCCGATCGAAACCGATCGCAGTCGACGGCGCGCACGACCACCGCCCCGGGCCGGAATTCCACCCGACCGGGGGACGCCGGAGCGGATCTCGCACATGGATCCGGTTCGGTACGGGAGACTGCAAGCTGCCGAAGCACGATCCGCGACAAAGCAGGTTGCTCATGCAGGTCTGGCCCGGTCATCCGTATCCGCTCGGCGCCACGTACGACGGCGCCGGCACCAACTTCGCGGTCTTCTCGGAGGCCGCCGAACGCGTCTGGTTGTGCCTTCTCGACGAAGACGGCACCGAGCGGCGTGTCGAGCTGCGCGAGGCCGACGCGTTCGTCCGGCACGCCTACCTGCCCGGGATCCAGCCCGGACAGCGGTACGGCTACCGCGTCCAGGGCCCGTTCGCCCCGGCCTCGGGGGCCCGGTGCAACCCGAACAAGCTGCTGCTCGACCCGTACGCGAAGGCGATGTGCGGCGAGGTGCACTGGCACGAGTCGATGTACGGCTACTCGTTCGAGCACCCGGACCTGATGAGCACCACCGACTCCGGGCCGCACACGATGGCCTCGGTGGTGATCAACCCGTACTTCGACTGGGGTGACGACCGGCCGCCACGCACCGAGTACCACGACACGGTGATCTACGAGGCGCACGTGCGCGGGCTGACCCGCACCCATCCGGGGCTGCCCGAGGAGATTCGCGGCACCTACGCGGGCATGGCGCACCCGGCGGTGATCGAGCACCTGGTGAGCCTGGGCGTGACCGCGATCGAGCTGATGCCGGTACACCAGTTCGTCCAGGACCACCGGCTGTCCGACCTGGGCATGCGCAACTACTGGGGCTACAACACGATCGGCTTCTTCGCGCCGCACGCGGCCTACTCGTCCACGGGCGAACGCGGGCAGCAGGTGCAGGAGTTCCGCTCGATGGTCAAGGCGCTGCACGCGGCGGGCATCGAGGTGATCCTCGACGTGGTCTACAACCACACCGCCGAGGGCAACCACCTCGGTCCCACACTGTCCTTCCGCGGCCTGGACAACGCCTCCTACTACCGGCTCGCCGACGACAAGCGCTACTACCTGGACACCACCGGCACCGGCAACAGCCTTCTGATGCGCAGTCCGCACGTGCTCCAGTTGATCATGGACTCGCTGCGCTACTGGGTCACCGACATGCATGTCGACGGCTTCCGCTTCGACCTCGCGGCCACCCTGGCCCGGCAGTTCCACGAGGTGGACCGGCTGTCCTCGTTCTTCGACCTGGTCCAGCAGGACCCGGTGGTGTCCCAGGTCAAGCTGATCGCCGAGCCGTGGGACCTGGGCGAGGGCGGCTACCAGGTGGGCAACTTTCCGCCGCTGTGGACCGAGTGGAACGGCAAGTACCGGGATACCGTGCGCGACTTCTGGCGCGGCGAGGAGCGCACACTGGCCGAGTTCGGCTCGCGGCTGACCGGCTCCTCCGACCTGTACCAGGACGACGGCCGGCGGCCGATCGCCTCGATCAACTTCGTCACCTGCCACGACGGCTTCACGCTGCACGACCTGGTGTCCTACAACGACAAGCACAACGCGGCCAACCGTGAGGACAACCGGGACGGCGAGAGCCACAACCGCTCCTGGAACCACGGCGTCGAGGGCGAGACGGACGATCCGGACGTGCTCGCGCTGCGGGCCCGCCAGCAGCGCAACTTCATCGCCACCGTGCTGTTGTCCCAGGGCGTGCCGATGATCGCGCACGGCGACGAGTTCGGCCGCACCCAGCGGGGCAACAACAACGTCTACTGCCAGGACAACGAACTCGCGTGGGTGAAGTGGCCACAGGGCGAGGAGCCCGACCAACTGGAGTTCATGCGGATGATGACCCGGCTGCGGGCAGAGCATCCGGTGTTCCGGCGCCGGCGCTTCTTCCACGGCAGGTCGGTCCAGGGCACCCACGACGAACTCACCGACATCGCGTGGTTCACGCCCACGGGCGAGGAGATGTCCGACGGCGACTGGTGGGCGGCGGCGGCCAAGTCCGTCGCGGTCTTCCTCAACGGCAACGCCATCTCCGAGCCCGACCCGCGCGGTCAGAAGATCACCGACGACTCGTTCCTGCTCCTGTTCAACGCCTCGCACGAGGCCGAGGAGTTCACCATCCCCGACGGCCTGGGCAAGACCTGGACGGTCGTGGTCGACACCGCCGACGACAAGACCACGATGCACGAGCCCAAGACCCGCGCGACCGTCGACGGCGGCTCCTGCCAATCGGTCGAGGCCCGCTCACTGGTGGTGCTGCAACGGCCCTGACCGGGCGTGCGCCTACGCACCGGTGCCCCCGGCGCTCGACCGGGGGCACGGCTCGTCGAGCCGGCGCGTCGCCCCCGCCGCCCGAGCCCGCCGACGCGCGTCCGATCAGGTTTCACCACCCCGGCGGGTGGTAGCCCGTGGTCCTCCGGGGAAGCTTGTCCGCATGACCTCGTCGCCTTCGCGTGTCCCCACCGGCACCTACCGGCTGCAACTGCAACCCGCCTTCGGGTTCGCCGACGCCGCCGCCGCCGTGCCCTACATCGCCTCGCTCGGGGTGAGCCACCTGCACCTGTCACCCATCCTGCAGGCGGTGCCCGGGTCCACCCACGGCTACGACGTCGTCGACCACTCGCGCGTGTCCGCCGACCTGGGCGGCGAGGACGGCCTGCGCGAGCTCGCCGCCTCGGCCGCCGCGCACGGCCTGGGCATCGTGGTGGACATCGTGCCCAACCACATGGCGGTGCCCACGCCCGAGTCGCTCAACAGGCCGCTGTGGGAGACCCTGCGGGACGGGCCGGACTCGCCCTACGCCCGCTGGTTCGACATCGACTGGACGCGGCACGACGGCCGGGTCCTGCTGCCCGTGCTCGGCGGACCCGTCGAGGAGGTCGCCGACGAGCTGATCGTGGACGGCGACGTGCTGCGCTACCACGACCACGAGTTCCCGCTCCGGGCCGGCACCGACAAGCTCGCGCTCGAGGAGCTGCTCGCCGCGCAACACTTCGAACTCGCGTACTGGCGGCGCGCGGACACCGAGCTCAACTACCGCCGGTTCTTCACCATCGCGGGCCTGATCGGGCTGCGCCAGGAGGACGACGAGGTCTTCTCGGCCACCCACGAGACCATCCTGCGTCTGCTCAACGAGGGCCTGGTGCACGGCCTGCGGATCGACCACCCGGACGGGCTCGCCGACCCACGCGCGTACCTGGACCGGCTGCGCGCCGCCGCGCCGAACGCGTGGATCGTGGTGGAGAAGATCCTCGCCGACGAGGAGCGGCTCGCCGCCGACTGGGCCTGCGACGGCACCACCGGCTACGACGCGCTGCGCCGGGTGGACTCCCTGTTCACCGACCCCGAGGGCGCCGAGCCGCTGCGCGCACTGCACCGCGAGCAGACCGGCGTCCGTGAGGGCTTCGACTATCTCGCCCAGGAGGCCAAGGCCGAGGTGCTCGACGGTGGACTTGCCACCGAGTTCGCCCGACTGCGACGGGCCCTGGACCGACTCGAACCGATCGCCGGCGCCGGTGACATCGGCCGCGCGCTGCCGCCGCTGCTGGCCGCGTTCCCCACCTACCGCCCCTACCCCGGCGGCGGCCCCGAATCGATCGCGGCGATGGCACGCGCCCTCACCGGCGTCCCCGGGCAGGTCTCCGAAGCGGCCCGGGAGATCGCCGAACTCGCGCTCGCCGACGGAGAGTTCGGCACCCGCTTCGGCCAGGTGGCGGCGGCGCTCGCGGCCAAGGGCGTCGAGGACCGCGCGTTCTACCGTTGGTACGGCCTGACTTCGCTGAACGAGGTCGGCGGCGCACCGGACTCGATCGGCCTGGACATCGCCGGCTTCCACGCCGCGTGCGCGCGGATGTCGCCGACCACGATGACCACGCTGAGCACCCACGACACCAAGCGCAGCGAGGACGTGCGGGCCCGACTCACGGTGCTGGCCGAGGTGCCCGAGGACTGGGCCGAGCGGGTGCACACGTGGAACGACTGGTCCCGGCCGCACCGCTCCGAGTTCCGCTTCGGGCCGGACGGCTACGACACCTACCTGCTGTGGCAGACCCTGGTCGGCGCGTGGCCGCTGAGCCCCGACCGGGCCGTCGCCTACCTGCGCAAGGCGATGCGCGAGGCGGCCCGGGCCACCACCTGGACCGACCCGAACCCCGACTACGAACAGGCGAGCGAGGCGTTCGTGCGCGCCGTCCTGGCGGACGAGGAACTCACCGCCGACATCGCCGAGTTCGTCACCGACCTGGACCGTCCCGCACGCGCCGTCTCGCTCGGTGCCAAGCTGGTCCAGCTCACCATGCCGGGCGTGCCGGACGTCTACCAGGGCGGCGAACTGGCGCTGTACACCCTGGTCGACCCGGACAACCGGGCCCCGGTCGACTTCGGCCGCGAGCACGGCCCGCTGGACGCGCTCAAGTTCAAGGTCACCTCGGCCGCGCTGCGGCTGCGGCGCGAGCATCCGACCTGGTTCGCCGGCGCCTACGAGCCGCTGCTCGCGCGCGGCAAGGAGGCCGACTACGCGATCGCGTTCGTGCGCGGCGGCGAGGCGATCACCGTGGCGACCCGACTGCCGGCCGGTCTCGCGGCCAAGGGCGGCTGGGGCGGCGCGCTGCTCCCGCTGCCGCCGGGCCGCTGGGTCGACGCGCTCACCGGCGACACGTACACCGGCCAGGCCCGGCTGCGGCACATCCTGGAGAACCTGCCGGTGGCCCTGCTCACCCGCGGCTGACCCGGCCGCCCCCGCTCACGCACGTTCGCATCCGCCGCCACCCGTCGCCACGTTCGCCCGCACGTTCCCGGAAAGGACACAACCATCGTGGTCAGGTTCGAGGTCTGGGCTCCGAAAGCGTCGTCCCTCGACGTCGTCGTCGACGGCCGGCGCAAGCCGATGCGGGACGCGAACCGGCCGGGGTGGTGGCAGGCGGACGTGCCGGCCGCGGTCCACGGGAGCGACTACGCGTTCGTGATCGACGGCAGCACACCGCTGCCCGACCCGCGCTCGCCGTGGCAACCACAGGGTCCGGACGGCCCGAGCCGGGTGGTGGACCACGCCGCGTACGCGTGGGCCGATCAGTCCTGGACCGGCCGGCCGCTGCCCGGCGCGGTGGTCTACGAGCTGCACATCGGCACCTTCACCGTCGAGGGCACCTTCGCGGCGGCGATCGAGCGGCTGGAGCACCTGGTCGACCTGGGCGTCACGCACGTCGAGGTGATGCCGGTGTCCGCCTTCCCGGGCAAGGCCGGGTGGGGCTACGACGGCGTGTGCCCCTGGGCGGTGCACGAACCCTACGGCGGTCCGGAGGGCCTCAAACGCTTCGTGGACGCCTGCCACGGGCACGGCCTGGGCGTGATCCTGGACGTGGTGCACAACCACCTGGGGCCGTCCGGGAACCACCTGCCGCGCTTCGGGCCCTACTTCACCGACCGCTACAAGACGCCGTGGGGCTGGGCGGTCAACCTGGACGGCCCCGGCTCCGACGAGGTGCGCGCCTACCTGGTCGCCAGCGCGCTGATGTGGCTGCGCGACTACCACGTGGACGGGCTGCGGCTGGACGCGGTGCACGCGCTGGCGGACAACCGCGCGGTGCCCTTCCTCGAGGAGTTGTCCGAGGCGGTGGACAAGCTCGCCGCCTCGACCGGCCGGCCGCTGTTCCTGATCGCCGAGTCGGACCTGAACGACCCGCGCGTGGTCACCCCGCGCGAGAGCGGCGGGATGGGCGTCCAGGCCCAGTGGAGCGACGATTTCCACCACGCCCTGCACTCCCTGCTCACCGGTGAACGGCAGGGCTATTACGGCGACTTCGGGTCGATGGGCACGCTCGCCAAGACGCTCACCCGGGTCTGGCTGCACGACGGCACGTGGTCCTCGTTCCGCGAGCGCACGCACGGCCGCCCGGTGCCGACCTCGCGGATGCCCGCGTACCGCTTCCTGGGTTACCTGCAAACCCACGACCAGGTCGGCAACCGGGCCACCGGCGACCGGATCTCGGCCACGCTGCCGCCGGCGCTGCTGGCCGCGGGCGCGGCCCTGGTGCTGACCTCGCCGTTCACCCCGATGTTGTTCATGGGCGAGGAATGGGGCGCGTCCACGCCGTGGCAGTACTTCACCGACCACACCGATCCCGCGCTGGCGGAGGCGGTGCGGGGCGGACGCCGCGCCGAGTTCGCCTCGCACGGCTGGGACGCCGCGCAGATCCCGGACCCGCAGTCGCCGCAGACCGTGCGCGACTCGTGTCTGGACTGGGACGAGCGCGAGCGCGCCCCGCACGCGGCGCTGCTGGCCTGGTACAAGCGGTTGATCGCGCTGCGCCGGGAGTGGGAGAACCTGACCGATCCGGACCTGACCCGGGTGCAGGTCACCTTCGAGGAGACCGCCGGCTGGCTGATGGTGCACCGGGGCGCGTTCCGTACGGCGGTCAATCTCGCCGAGCAGCCCGCGACGCTGCCGATGGGCACCGGCGCGGCCGAGATCGTCGCGGCGTGGGACGACCGCGCGGAGATCCGCCGGGGCCTGGTCGGCACCACGCTGCGCCTGCCCGCGACCTCGGTCGCGGTGGTGCGTGTGGGGTCACGCTAGAACCGTCGGCGTGCGCGCGGGTCGTCCCGGATCCGATCCGACCCGCGCGCGATCGTGCTCACGTGTCGAGCAGCCGCTTACGCTCCGCCTCGACGTCGAAGGTGCCCGGCGGATACTGCGGGTCCACCTCGGTGAGGTGCTCCAGCAGCAGCCGGCTGATCGCCCAGTTGCGGTACCACTTGCGATCCGAGGGCACCACGTACCAGGGAGCCGCGTCGAGGTCGCACCTCTCCAGCGCCGCTTCGTAGGCCGCTTGGTACTGCGGCCACACCGCGCGCTCGTCGATGTCCGCCGGGTTGAACTTCCAGTGCTTGTCCGGGTTGTCCAGCCGCGCGAGCAGGCGCTCCTTCTGCTCCTCGGGCGAGATGTGCAGGAAGACCTTGACCACGGTCACCTCGTCCTTGGCCAGCCCCTGCTCGAACCGGTTGATCGCGCCGTAGCGGCGCGCCCACACCTGGCGCGGGACCAGGTTGCGCACTCGCGCGATCAGCACGTCCTCGTAGTGCGAGCGGTCGAACACGCCGATCAGGCCGGGTCCCGGCAGGTTGTTGCGGATCCGCCACAGGAACGGGTGCCCGAGCTCCTCCTCGGTGGGCGCCTTGAACGCGTGGATGTGGCAGCCCGACGGGTTGAACTGACCGATCACGTGCTTGACCGTGCCGCCCTTGCCGGAGGTGTCCATGCCCTGGACCACCAGCAGCACCCGGCGCCGCGCACCACCGGCCACCGCCTGCGCGTACAACTTCTCCTGGAGTTCGGCCAGTCGCGGGCCCATCGCGGCGATGTCGGCGACCGCGTCCGCCTTGTCGCCGGCGAAGGCCGGGGTCGCGCGCGGGTCGATCGTGCTCAGGTCGACCGGGCCGCCGGTCGGGCGCAGCGCGGCCCGGACGGACGGTACGTCGCTCCGGGGGCGAGGGATGTCGGCGGGCCGCTCGGCGACGACCCGGAGCCGGGGCGGCTCGGCCACGGGCTCGGCCGCCGGCTCGACGGCGTCCGCGGCTTCGGCCCGCTCCTCGACGAGCGTCTCGAGTTCCAGCGTCTCGAGTTCGACCGATTCGAGCCCGACCACCTCCAGGCCACCACCCGCTTCGAGGCCACCGGTTTCGAGCCCACCGGTTTCGAGTCCACCCGTGGGGAAGCCGAGTGCCTCGGCGGCGGCGCGCTCGGCCTCGGCCCGCTCGGCTGCCTGCTTGGCGGCCTTCTTCGCGCGCTTCTTGGCCGCCTTCGCGGCCTCGGCCGCTTCGGCCGCCTCGCGCTCGGCTGCGGCCTCCCGGGCCTTGGCGGCCTTCTTGGCCGCCTTGCGCGCCGCCCTGGCCTGCTCGGCGAGGCGCTCCCGCTCGGCCTTCAGCGCCTTCTCGGCCTTGGTGACCTTTACAGCCTTCTCGGGCTTCTCGGGCTTCGACACCTCGGCGGTCTTGGCGGCCTTGGCGGCAGCCTTGGCCGCCTTCGCGGCGGCCTTGTCCCGCGGCGCCTCGCCCAGGCCCACCGGGGCGTGCCTCTTCGAGTCCCGGTCGGCCCTGCCTGCACTCTTGCGTTCGGCCTTCTTCGCCATGCGCTGCCTCCGCGTCGTCGGGACCCGGCTCCGATGATGCCTCACCCGCATACCGGTCGCCCACGGACAACACCCGCGCGACGCACGGCCGACCCCGGACCCCGCACGGCCGCTCCGGTCAGTGCGTCGGGACGCGACCCGCGCCGTCGCGCGCCATCGCCACCAGGCGCGATACCGCGCGCAGGTACTTCTTGCGATAGCCGCCGGCCAGCATCTCCTCGGTGAACAGCTCGTCGAACGGCACGCCCGAGGCGACGATCGGCAGTTCCCGGTCGTACATCCGGTCCGCGAGCACCACCAGGCGCAGCGCGGTCGCCTGGTCCCCGACCGGGCGCACACCACGCCAGAAGATCCCGGTGACGCCGTCGAGCATCGCGCCGTAGCGGCTGGGGTGCACGCCGGCCAGGTGGGCGAGCAGGTCGGGGAAGTCGTCGAGCGCGGCGCCGTCGGGCGCGGCCTCGGCGGACTCACCGACCACGTCGTCCTCGACCGGCGTCGGCGCGGCGGGCAGGCCGCGGTGCCGGTAGTCCTCGCCGTCGATGCGCAGCGCCTCGAAGCGCGCGGACAGTTTCTGTATCTCGCGCATGAAGTCCTGCGCGGCGAATCGCCCCTCGCCGAGCTTGTCCGGCAGCGTGTTCGAGGTCGCGGCCAGCTTGACCCCCGCGTCGGCCAGCTTGCCGAGCAGCGTGGAGACCAGGACGGTGTCGCCCGGGTCGTCCAGCTCGAACTCGTCGATGCACAACAACCGGTGTCCGGACAGCGCCTCGACGGTGTGCCGGAAGCCCAGCGCGCCGACCAGGTTGGTCAGCTCGACGAACGTGCACAGCGACTTGGGCCCGGGGGCGGCGTGCCACAGCGACGCGAGCAGGTGCGTCTTGCCGACGCCGTAGCCGCCGTCGAGATAGATCCCGCTCGGTCCGGCCGCGGGCTCGCGGCGGAACCAGCGCCGCTTCCCGTTCCCGCCGTCGCCGTTGAGCTCGGCGGCGAACCGCTCCAGGCGCACCACGGCCGCGGCCTGCCCGGGCTGGTTCGGATCGGGGATGTAGGTATCGAAGCGCACGTCGCCGAAGCGCGGCGGCGGAACCATCTCGGCAACGAGACGGTCGGCGGGGACGCTGGGCTGACGCCGGGTGAGCGACACGACGTGGGGCACGGACACGATCATCAAGCCTACGACCCGTGCAAAACTCGGTCGCATGCGCCGTCTCCTTCCCGTGCCCAGCGCCCCCGCCGAGCCCGACGTCGACCTCGTCGAGGCGTACGCCTATCCCCCCGGTCGAACCTGGCTGCGGGCGAACATGGTGGCCAGCCTGGACGGCGCCGCGCAGGCCCCCGACGGCCTGTCGGCGGGGTTGTCCTCACCGGCGGACAAACGCGTGTTCGGCGTGCTGCGCGGCCTGGCCGACGTGATCGTGGTGGGCGCGTCCACGGTGCGCAACGAGGGCTACCGGCCGCCGAAGCCCAAGCCCGCCTACGCCGCCGCGCGCGCCGCCGCCGGGCAGCTCCCGGCACCGGTGATCGCGATCGTCTCGCGCAGCCTGGCCATCGACTTCACCACCCCGCTGTTCACCGAGGCGATCACCCCGACCATCGTGATCACCTGCGAGAACGCCCGCCCGGAGGGCCTGGCGGCGGCGGCCGAGTACGGCGACGTGCTCCGGGCCGGACGGGACCGGGTGGACTTCCCGAGCGCCCTGGACGCGCTGGCGGCACGCGGACTGACCCGGCAGCTCACCGAGGGCGGACCGCACGTACTGGCCCAGATCGCCGCGTGCGGTCGGCTGGACGAGCTGTGCCTGACCGTGAGCCCGCTGCTGACCGCGGGCCCCGCCGATCGCATCCTGGCGGGCCCCGGCCTGACCGGCGCGATGTCGATGCGCCCGATCTCGCTGCTGGAGGAGGACGGGTCGCTGTTCGCCCGCTACGTCCGCCCCTGAGCGATCGTCCCCGCGCGGTCCCGAGCGCTTCCGAGCGCTTCCGAGCGGTCGCCGGACGGTCGCCGATCCGGAGAGTGGGAGGGTGGTCCCCCGGGCAGACGGGGCTCAGACACCGGCCCGGCGGCCGGCTCACGTGGATCAAGGGAGTGTTGCGTGTACACGATCGTGCTGCTCGTCGAAAAGGTCCTGAACGAGGCGGACGTCAAGTTCGTCACCAGCCTGCACGAGGGCGTCGAGACCTCCTTCGTGGTGGTCCTGCCCGGCAAGGCCGACCATCGCAAGCTGCTCCAGGCGCTGGACGACGTGGCCCTGGTCCGGCTGGACGAGGCCGCGGAGGACATCGAGGACCGGCCCGGCCCGGACGACGGCGCGGACGCGGCCCGGCGCACCCTGGAGGCGAGCGTGGCGGCGCTGCGCGCGTTCGGCGCGAACGCGGTCGGCGAGACCACCCCCGGGCGCGACCCGCTGGACACGCTCAAGCAGATCGTCGAGCGGCACGACGCCGACGAGGTGATCGTGCTCACCGACCCGCACTTCATCGAAGAGGTCTTCCATCGCGATTGGGCCTCGCGGGCCCGGCAGAACGTGGGTGTCCCGGTGCTCAAGCTCTTCGCACACGATCTGGGCTGACACAATCGCGGGGAGCCCGCGCCGAACCGCCCGGGTCCCACGATTCGAAGGAGCCCGCTTCATGGCACCCCCCGCCGAGCCCGTCGACCTCGGCAGCCCCTTCTTCGTCGGCATCGGTGGCGCCGGCATGTCCGGGCTCGCCAAGATCCTCGCGATCCGCGGGGCGCGGGTGTCCGGCAGCGACGCCAAGGACTCCACGCAGGTGCTCGCGCTGCGCCAGCTCGGCTGCACAGTGCACGTGGGCCACGACGCGGCCAACGTGGCCGACGACGTGACCTGTGTGGTCGTGTCGTCCGCGATCCGCGAGAGCAACCCCGAACTGGTCGTCGCGCGCGAGCGCGGCATCCCGATCGTGCACCGCGCGGACGCGCTCGCCCGGCTGATGGACGGACGCCGCTCGGTGGCGGTCGCCGGCACGCACGGCAAGACCACCACGACCAGCATGCTCGCGGTCGGCCTGACCTCGCTGGGTCTGGACCCGTCCTTCGCGATCGGCGCCGACCTCAACGAGGCGGGCAGCAACGCGCATCACGGCTCCGGCAACATCTTCGTGGCCGAGGCGGACGAGAGCGATCGCAGCTTCCACAAGTACGCGCCCGAGGTCGCCGTCGTCCTCAACGTCGAGTTGGA
Source organism: Embleya sp. NPDC127516 (assembly GCF_044765325.1). NCBI lineage: Bacteria > Bacillati > Actinomycetota > Actinomycetes > Kitasatosporales > Streptomycetaceae > Embleya > Embleya sp. NPDC127516. Next base: position 232,099 of record NZ_JBIWJT010000001.1, read on the forward strand.
CCACCACGCCAACTACGGCTCGCTGGACGACGTCCTGGAGGCGTTCGAGATCTTCGCCGCCCGGATCGTCCCCGGCGGCACCCTGGTGGTGTCCGCCGACGACGCCGGCGCGCTCACTCTGCGCGAGCGGCTCGCGGTGTCCCTGCCGACGCTGAACGTGGTCACCGTCGGCGAGCGCGAGCACGCGGACCTGCGCCTGGTGGAGATCGAGTCGCTCGGTCTGGGCAGCCGGGTCACCGTGCGGGGCAAGGCCGCCGGCGGCGAGTTGGACTTCACCGTCGCGGTGCCCGGTCGGCACAACGCCTCCAACGCGGTGATGGCGCTCGCGGTCGGCCTGGCGCTGGGCGTCGAGCCGCAGCGGATGGCCGAGGGCCTGGGCAACTACCAGGGCGTGCGCCGCCGCTTCCAGCTCAAGGGCGAGGAGAGCGGCATCCGGGTGATCGACTCGTACGCGCACCACCCCACCGAGATCGCCGCCGACCTGGCCACCGCGCGCGGCGCGGTGGGCGCCGGCCGGGTGATCGCGGTCTACCAGCCGCACCTGTTCAGCCGCACGCAGCAGCTCGGCGTCGAGATGGGCCGCGCGCTGGCCGCCGCCGACATCGCGGTGGTGATGGACATCTACGCCGCCCGTGAGGACCCGCAACCCGGCGTGACCAGCAACATCATCGCGCACGCCGCGCTGGACAACGGCGGCCTGGTGCGCACCGAGCACAGCTGGTCCGACGTCGCGGGTTCGGTGGCCGGCCTGGCCCGGCCGGGCGACCTGATCCTGACCATGGGCGCGGGCGACGTCACGCTGCTCGGCCCGGAGATCCTGGACGCGATCCGCGACCGCGCCAACGCCCCGCGCTGAGCCCCGGTCGGCCCGGGTCGACCAACCGCGGTGCCGTGACGTCCCCGAGGGCAACGTCACGGCACCGTTGCGTGTTGGATGTGAACATGGCCTACGAAATCGAGAAGACCGACGACCAGTGGCGGGCCGAGCTGTCCCCCGAGGAGTTCCGGGTGCTGCGCCAGGCGGGCACCGAGCGCGCCTGGACGGGCGAGTACACCGAGACCAAGACGACCGGCGTCTACCGCTGTCGGGCGTGCCGGGCCGAGCTGTTCCGTTCCGACACCAAGTTCGACAGCCACTGCGGGTGGCCGTCCTTCTACGCGCCGCTGGCCGAGGACCGGGTCGAGTACATCGAGGACTCCTCGATGGGCATGACCCGGGTCGAGGTGCGCTGCAAGAGCTGCGGCTCGCATCTGGGACACGTCTTCGAGGGCGAGGGCTACGGGACGCCGACCGACCAGCGCTACTGCATCAACTCCATCTCGCTGACCCTGGAACCCGACCCGGCGGTGTGACGCGCGCTGCCGCGGCCTTCCCGGCCGCGGCACCGGCCTCGTCCGCGCCGGCGGCGGCCGCGCGAGGCGCCGGTCAAACATGCTTTCGGGTGGTGCGGCAAAGGTCACATCGCCCCACGCGGACCGTGTTCGTCCACTAAGCCTGTGGACCATGAATCCGTGGTTGCCACCCCTCGCGTACTCGGTCTGGACGGCGCTCGTGCTCGGCGTCGCCATCGGGTCCGCCCGGCGCGGCGGCCGGCGGGCGAACAAACGGCGCCTGGCCGAACTGGGTCCGACCGAGTACGCGTTCGTGTCCGGCGGCGCCGCCCGCGCGGCGGACGTGTCGATCCTGATCCTGCTCGGCACCGACGGCCTGCACGTGAGCCGGGACGGGCAGGTCGTCGCCACCCGCACACCCGAGCCTGGCGCGGCGTCGGACGCGCCGCTGCGGGTGCTGGACGAGGAGTACGGCGGCCTGCCGCTGCGCGAACTGCGCACGCGGGTGGCCGCCTCGGCGGAGATCCAGGCGATCGGCGCCTCGCTGTTCGCGGACGGTCTGGTCGCGCCGCCGGACGCGCGGGCACGCCGACTGCCCCGCTGGGCGCTGTTCGCGACCATCCCGCTGGGTGTGGCCACCGCCGTGGCGGGCTTCGTGGGCGCCGACGACGGGGCGGCGAGCGCGCTGCCGTGGGTGGGCCTGCTGCTCGCGGTGATCGGGGTCCAGGCCTGCGTCGCGGGCCTGCTGCTGCTCGGCGTGTTCGGTGAGCGGGTGGTGCCCACCGCGCCGACCGCGCGCCGGCTGATCCGGGTGCGCCGGGACGAGGCGGCGGTGGCGGCGCTGGGCGCCGACGGGATCGGCGCGGTCGCGCTGTGGGGTCTGGACCGCTACCCCGACCCGGTGGTCAAGCAGATCTTCCGCCGCAACGCGCCCACCCCCGGCAACCGGGACCCGGGCTCGGCGTGGTGCGGCGGCACGTCCTGCGCGTCCCCGCAGGGCGCCCGGGCGGGCTCCTGCGGCGGCAGCGCGGACGGCTGCGGCGGGTAGCGCCCGACCGCGGTTCCCGTCCGGGGTTCCCGGTCCCGGGCGAACCGAGGGAACTCCGCCTGTTTCGGACCGAGACGGGCCCGTCATGCTGGGCGTATGCGGACAGCGGTGGGAATCGGATGGCGGCCGGAGATCGACCTGACCGTCGAGCGCCTGGCCGGCGTCGACTTCGTCGAGGTGGTCGCCGAGAACGTGTGTGTGGAGCACCTGCCGGAGTCGTTGCGGGTGTTGCGCGCGCGGGGAGTGGAGGTGATCCCGCACGGGGTCGGCCTCGGGCTCGCGGGCGCGGACCGGCCCGACCCGGCGCGACTGGCCCGGCTGGCGGAGGTCGCCGAGGCGCTGGGGTCGCCGCTGGTCAGCGAGCACCTGGCGTTCGTCCGCGCGGGCGGCATGGAGGCCGGCCACCTGCTGCCCGCGCCGATGACCCGGGACGCGCTCGAGGTGGTCGTGGAGAACGTGCGGATCGCCCAGGAATCACTGCCGGTCCCGCTCGCCCTGGAGAACCCGGCGACGCTGCTGTCCTGGCCCGGCAACGAGATGAGCGAGGCGCGGTTCCTGACCGAGTTGGTCGAGCGCACCGGCGTGCGGCTGCTGATCGACGTGGCCAACCTGCACACCGAACGGGTCAACCACGGCCTGGACCCGGCCGCCGCGCTGGTCGAACTGCCGCTGGAGGCGGTCGAGTACGTGCACGTCGCCGGTGGCGTCGAGCGCGGCGGCCTGTGGCACGACACGCACGCGCACCCGGTGACCGCGCCGATCCTCGAGGTGCTGGAGATGTTGTGCGCGCTGCGCCCGCCGCCGCGCGTGTTGCTGGAGCGCGACTCCGACTTCCCGCCCGCCGGCGAGATGGCCGCCGAACTGGCCGCGATCCGCGCGGTGGTCGACCGTACGGCGGTGCGCTCGTGAGCGCGCGCGAGCGGCTGGCCCGGCAGCAGAGCGAGTTGCTCGCGGCGCTGGTCGCGGGCGGGCCCACGCCGGCCGGCTTCGATCCGGACCGGGTGCGCGCACAGGCGCGCGCGCTGGCCGCCAAGCGGCGCGACTCGGCGCTGCGCGCGGTGCCCGAGCTGGCGACGGCCCTGGGCCCGCGCTGGCCGGGCGAGTTCATCACGTGGGCCCTGGTGCACCCGAAGCCGGCGGACGGCGGCACCCGTGCGGACGTGCACGCCTTCGCGGCCCATCTGTGGGAGCGCGACGCGCTGCCGGCCGCGCTGGCCGAGGTGTTCATCCCGCGCGAGCCGTCCCGGTGGGGCCGGTGGCGGGCACGGCTCGGGCTCCGCCCGTGGACGCGCGACCGGTAGGTACGAGCAGGCGATCACGCACAGAGGGTGGGTGGCATGACCTGGTTCATGGTGGTTCCGTTCGTCATCGCGGGCACGTGCGCGCTGGTGGCGAGCCTGAGCGTCCGGGCGGCGGCCAGACGGCGGATGCGCCGCACGTTCGGCCGGCCGTACGGGCCCGGCGGCGGCCGGCCGCCCGGCGGGTCGTCGTTCGGCCCCCACCCCGGCTCCGGCCCGCCTCCCGGCCAGTGGTTGCCGGGCCCGCCCCCGTTCGACGGATACAACCCGCACCATTCGCCCGGCCCCGACTGGCAGGGGCACCACTCGCACGGCCACCACGCCTCGTGCGGTGGGAACTCCTCGTGCGGCGGGAGCGGGGGCTCCTCGTGTTCGAGCGGCTCGTCCTGTTCGAGCGGGTCCTCGTGCTCCGGCGGGTCTTCGTGTTCGAGCGGGTCCTCGTGTTCGAGCAGCTCGTCCTAGGTACCGGCGCCCCGAGGCGGTCGGGCCGATCGTGGCCGCCCGACCGCCGCACGGGGACGACTCAGGCCAGACCGGCGAGCAGCTCGCCGACCGGGTGCCGGCGACCGGTGTAGAACGGCACCTCCTCGCGCACGTGCCGACGGGTCTCCGAACCGCGCAGGTGCCGCATCAGGTCGACGATGCGGTGCAGTTCGTCGGCCTCGAAGGCGAGGATCCACTCGTAGTCGCCGAGCGCGAACGAGGGCACCGTGTTGGCCCGCACATCCGGGAAGCCGCGCGCCATCTTCCCGTGCTCCGCGAGCAGCCGACGGCGCTCGTCGTCCTCCAGCAGGTACCACTCGTACGAGCGCACGAACGGGTACACCGCGACGTAGTCGCGCGGGGTCTCGTCGGCCAGGAAGGCCGGGATGTGACTCTTGTTGAACTCGGCCGGGCGGTGCAGCGCCATGTTCGACCACACCGGCTCCAGCAGCCGCCCCAGACCGGTGCGGCGGAAGCGGTTGTACGCCTCCTGGAGCGAGTCCGAGTCCTCGGCGTGCCACCAGATCATGATGTCCGCGTCGGCGCGCAGGCCGGAGACGTCGTAGGTACCGCGCACCACGACGTCCTTGTCCAGCAGCTGCTCGAACAATTGCTCGACCTCGCCGGCCAGGCCGGCCCGGCCGCCGGGCAGCGGCTCACGGAGCCGGAAGACCGACCACATCGTGTACCTGATCACCTGGTTGAGGTCGCGGGCCTTGCGGCGCGCCGGCGTGGGGGCGCCCTCGGCCTCCAGGACGTCGTCGGTGAGCGCGGCCTCGATCACGGCTGCGGCGGCGTCGACCGGTTCCGGGGTGTTCTCCGCGGTGCTTTGCGTCATGGGTCGATTCTCTCTCCCCCGTGTCCGAGCTCAGCGCACGGGGCGCGCGAGCGGCTTCGCGAGCTGCGCCAGCACGTCGGCCGCGGCCGACGTCGCGCTCGCCACACACGCCGGAATGCCCACGCCCTCGTACACCGCGCCGCACACCGCGAGCCGGGGCAGCCGCTCCACCGCGTCGCGCACGCACGCGATCCGACCGAGATGGCCCACCGCGTACTGCGGCAACCCCCCGCCCCAGCGGGTGACCTTCGTGTCGATCGGCTCGGCCATCGGGCCGATCGCGTCGCGCAGGTCGGCGAGCGAGTCGGCGACCAGGTCCGCGTCCTCGCGTTGCAGCACGGCCTCCTCGCCGGCCCGCCCGAGCGAGGTACGCAGCACGAACGTCTCCGGATCCGCGTCGGCGATCCAGCCCCACTTGTTGGACGCGAAGGTGCTCGCCTTGATCCGCCGGCCGTCGATCGGCGGGACCAGGAACCCGCTGCCCTCGGGCACCGTCGCCAGGTCGGCGCGCCGGAACGCGAGGGTGACCAGGGCCATTCCGGCGTACTCGATGGAGGACAGTTCGACCGCCGCGACCGTCGAGTGCGGGCGCAGCAGCCGGGCGGCGGGCGCGGCCGGCACCGCGAGCACCACGGCGTCCGCCTCGATCGGCACCGGCGCGCTGGTCGGTCCGGTGACCAGTCGCCAGCCGGTCGGCGTACGCTCCAGCGCGCGCACCGTGGTCCGGGTCCGGATCTCGCCGCGCCCGGTCGCCACCACCGCGCCCGCGACCGCGACCGGCAACCGCCCGACGCCGCCTCGGATGCCCATGAACACCGGGCCGCCCGGTCGCTCGGCGGCCCGCTCCAGCAGCCCGCGCACACCCGCGACCAGCGACCCGCCGCCGCGCGCGAACGGAAGCAGTTGCGGGACCGCCGCGGCCAGCGAGATGTCGTAGGAATTGCCCGCGTACACCCCGCCCAGCAGCGGCTCGACCAGCCGGTCCACCACCTCGTGGCCGACCCGCTCGGCCACGTAGCGGCCCACCGAGACGTCGTCCTCGTAGCGGTGCGGCGCCAGCGCGTGGTCCAGCGGGATCCGGGCCAGGCCCGCGGGCGACAACACCCCGCTCGCGGCCAGTGGTTCCAGGTCGCCGGGCACACCCATCACGTGCCCGCGCGGCATCGGCCGCAACGCGCCGCGCGTCCACAACGACGCGGTCGCGGTGCTCGGCGGGCGCAGGTCCGCGGCCAGACCGACCTCGCGCGCGAGGTCGATCGACTCGGTGCGCCGGGCCAGCATCGACTCGGCGCCCTCGTCCACCGCGACGCCGGCGATGGTGCCGGCGTGCAGCTTGCCGCCGACCCGGGCGGAGCCCTCGAGCACCGTGACGGTCAGCCCCGGATCGCCGTCCCGGAGCAGAACCCAGGCGGCCGTGAGACCGGCGATTCCGCCACCCACGACGACGACATGACGACCGTTTTCCACCGGCGAACTGTCCACACCGCACCTTCTCACGAGCATCGTCCCGGGCACGGAACCGGTCACGACTCGGCACCGTCCCATCACCGACTTCGAGGGGGGACCGAGATGACCGCACGACACGCGAGACGCACGGGCCCGGTGCTCGCGACCGCCGTGGCCGCGGTGCTGGTGGTGGGCGGGTGCAGCGGCGACGGTTCGGGCGGCAAGGACCGCTCCGGATCCGGATCCAAGCCGGCGGCGGGCGCGGCGGAGGCGGCGGCGCCCGCGGCGCCCGGCGCGCCCGGCGGCAAGGCCGCCCCGAACCCGGCCGTCGACCCGGCCGCCGGGCAGCGCAAGGTGGTGCTGACCGGCGACCTGCGGATACGGGTGCCCGACCTCGATCGCGCCACCGCCGACGCACAGGCCGTCGCCCGGGCACGCGGCGGCCTGGTCACCGACGAACGCACCACCCGCTCGAGCGATCGGGACGCGAGCAGGACGGACACCGCGACCACCACGCTCACCCTCAAGGTCCCGCCGACCGAGTTCGATCGGGCGTTGGACGAACTGAGCCGGATCGGCAAGGTGGTCAACCGGCAACGCACCGCCAAGGACGTCACCGACGAGGTCGTGGACGTGAACAGCCGGATCGACTCGCAGCGCCGCAGCTTGGAGCGCACCAGACAACTGATGGACAGGGCCGACACGATCGCCGACATCGTCACCCTGGAGAGCGAGTTGACCCGCCGCGAGGCGGACCTGGAGTCGCTGCTCAAGCGGCAGCAGGCGCTCACCGCGCAGACCGACCTGTCGACGATCACGATCACGATCGGCAGCGACCCGAAACAGGCGGCGGCCGAACCGAAGGACGACGACGACGGCTTCACCGGCGCGGTCGGCGACGCGTGGTCGGCGGGCTGGCACGGTCTGGCCGGCACCGGCCGGGTGATCGCGATCGTGCTGGCGGCGGTCTTCCCGTTCGCGCTGATCCTGATCGCGGTCTGGCTGCTCGACCGCTTCACGGGCCGCCGACTGCGCCGACTGCGCCCCCTGCGCCGCACCCGACCCCCGGCACCGGCCTGGCTCGGCTCGACCGCGCCGACGCCACCGACTCCGCCGATCGTGTCCGCCCGACCCGAGCCGTCGACCCCCGCCACCCGGGAGGAGCCGCCCGAGCCGCGACCGTAGCCGCTCCCGCGAGCGCCGGCCGAGGTCGCCTCGACCCCTCCGGCGCTCGACGCGAGAGCGCCCTACCGCGCGCTGACCTCGTGCACGTGCGCCACGATGCGCGTGAGCACCTCGGGGTCGGTGTTCGGCAGGACGCCGTGCCCGAGGTTGAAGATGTGCCCCTCGGCCGCGCGGCCGGCGGCGAGCACCTCGTCGGTCTTGGTCCGCACCGCGTCCCACGGCGCGAACACCACCGCCGAATCCAGGTTGCCCTGCAGCGCCTTGCCCGGCCCCACCCGGGTCACCGCCTCGTCCAGCGGAATGCGCCAGTCGACGCCGACCACGTCGGCCCCGGCCTCGCCGAACATGCGCAGCAGTTCCCCGGTACCGACGCCGAAGTGGATCCGCGGCACGCCGTAGTGCTCGACCGAGGCCAACACCTTCGTGCTGGCCGGCAGCACCGACGCCCGGTAGTCGGCGGCGGACAGCGCGCCGGCCCACGAGTCGAACAGTTGGATCGCCGACGCGCCCGCCTCGATCTGCACCTTCAGGAACGCCGAGGTGATCTGTGCGAGCCGGTCCACCAGGTCGGCCCAAAGCTGCGGGTCGCCGTACATCAGCGCCTTGGTGCGCTCGTGGTTCTTCGACGGACCGCCCTCGACGAGGTAGCTCGCCAGCGTGAACGGCGCACCGGCGAAGCCGATCAGCGGTGTGCCGCCGAGTTCGCCGACGAGTTGGCCGACCGCCTCGGTGATGTAGGGGACGTCCTCCGGCGTCAGGTCGCGCAACTGCGCGAGGTCGGCGCGCGAGCGGATCGGGTTCGCGACCACGGGGCCGACGCCGGGCTTGATGTCGAGGTCGACGCCGATCGCCTTGAGCGGGACGACGATGTCGCTGAAGAAGATCGCCGCGTCCACGCCGTGCCGGCGCACCGGTTGCAGGGTGATCTCGGTGACCATGTCCGGCAGCGTGCACGATTCGAGCATCGCGGTGCCCTCGCGCAGCTTGCGGTACTCGGGCAGCGAACGACCCGCCTGGCGCATGAACCACACCGGGGTGTGCGGGACGGGTTCACGTCGGCAGGCCCGCAGGAAGGCCGAGTCTCGGACGGTGGCGTGCGGAAGGCTCGTTTCGGTCACATCCGCCATCGTCCCAGACGCACCCGGACGGCCCAGACCGAGCACCCCCGCCCGGCGCGTCGCCCGGGCCTGGCGACCCCGGCGCGGCCTAGGCTGCCAGGCATGGCAGCAGTCGGCGAGACCGAGGAGCCCGAGGAGTTCCGGCAGGCGCTGGCCGGATGGCGGACCGCGATCCTGCGCCCGGAGATCGTCCTGGAGGAGATGTCCCGGCCGCGCGGCCTGGCCCCCTTCTCCGCGGCGTTCGCGGCCGAGGTGGCCCTGGGCGAGGACGAGGACGAACTGGCCGGCGGCCGGATCGTGCTGCTGCACGACCCGGCGGGCCACGAGGCCTGGGAGGGAACGTTCCGCGTGGTCACCATGACGCGCGCCGAACTCGAACCCGAGCTGGCCATGGACCCGCTGCTGCCCGAGGTCGGCTGGACCTGGCTGACCGAGTCCCTGCACGCCGTCGGCGCCGCCTATCGGGCCCCCAGCGGCACCGTCAGTCGCAGTACGTCGCAGGGTTTCGGCGGGCTTTCCGGGCAGATCGCCCGCACCGAGATCGAGGTGCGGGCATCCTGGACGCCGGCCGACGACGAGTTGTTGCCGCACCTGTTGGCGTGGACCGAACTCATGTGCACGTGCGCGGGTTTGCCGCCGGTGGTTTCCGGCGAGGGGGTGGTGGCCATACCGCGCCGGCCCTCGCGACCCGGTTCCTGACACGCCGGGTCCGCACCACGAGACCTCACGGTCACACACCCGGGTCAACGTCGCATAACGGATTTGGATCTTCCTCTAAAGCCGAGCGCCATATGTGCCGAAGGACAGGGTGACCACCCCGAAGGAGTAGCTGGTCGGGCCGCTTCTTCGGGAATCGCGATCACTGCGCAGGAGGCCCGGTGTCGGTACTTCTCGATCACCCTGCAAACCTGCTTGCCTACCGTCCTTCCAAGCCCACGGCAATGGTTGTCGTCGCGGACCCTCGGGTTCGTGACGCGGTCATCCGCCACCTGTGGGCCCTCGGTGTACGCGACGTCGTCGGGGCGTCGACCATCGCCGAGGCTCGATCCCGTGCCGGCACGCCGCGCGACCTGTGTGTCGCCGACGTGCACCTGCCGGACGGCTCCGGACTCACGCTTCTCACCGAGATGCGCGCGTCCGGTTGGCCGAACGGCTTGGCACTCTCCGCAGCCGACGACATCGGTGCCGTCCGTTCCGCGCTTGCCGCGGGCGTTCGGGGCTATGTCGTGACCGGCGCGCGAGCGGGACTGAACCCTGGACACGCACGGCAAGCGGGAATGCACCACGGGATGCCCCAGGCAAACCGCATGCGTCCGTCGGAACAGCGCGGGACGGAGCCCGGCTCCGGCGTCCGGGAGCTTTCGGCGCGCGAGATCGAGGTCCTGCGCCTCGTCGCGGAGGGCCGGTCCAACAAGGCGATCGGCCAGGCGATGGGCCTGTCGGCGCTGACGGTCAAGAGCCATCTCGCCCGCATCGCCCGCAAGATGGGCACGGGCGACCGTGCCGGCATGGTGGCCCTCGCGTTGCGGGCGGGCATCATCAGCTGACGCAGGTCGGCCGAGCATCAGGACACCTCATCAGGTACGGCCCAATCCCGGCGGGTGGACCCACCCGCCGGGATTCGGCATGTGGCGCCGCGCCCGAGACAGGTGGTCCCGCCGCCGAGCCGGCGGGCCGATTCCGACTCCCCGGCACGTCCCGGATGTTTCGCGCCGGCTGATTTTGTGCGGTTTCCACCCGCCGTACACCCCCCGTGGCGCGCCCACCTTGGCGGGGACCTGCCCGATCGGGTGGACGGGCGGGTTATTTTGGTGGGGTGACCGACGCCTCCTTCGAAACCTCATCCGAACTTCCGGCGCCGGTCCCCCCGGCGCCGGTCCCTCTACTGGCACCTCGTGAGGGCGTACCGCCGGTCGTGGCGGATCCGCGGGCGCTCGCCGAGACCGTCGCCGCCTTCGCCGCCGGAGCGGGACCGGTCGCCGTCGACGCCGAACGGGCGTCGGGCTATCGCTACGGACAACGCGCGTATCTGATCCAACTGCGTCGGGCCGGCGCCGGCAGCGCCCTGGTCGACCCCGCCGCGTGCCCGGACCTGTCCGAATTGGGCGCGGCCATCGTCGACGCCGAATGGGTCCTGCACGCGGCCTCCCAGGACCTGCCGTGCCTGGCCGAGGTCGGTATGGTGCCGCGACGGATCTTCGACACCGAGCTGGCCGGCCGGTTGGCCGCCTTCCCCCGGGTGGGACTGGGCGCGATGGTCGAGACCGTGCTCGGCTTCTCGTTGGAGAAGGGGCACTCGGCGGTGGACTGGTCCACCCGGCCGCTGCCCGAGCCGTGGCTGCGCTATGCGGCGCTGGACGTCGAGGTGCTGATCGAGCTGCGCGACGAGCTCGAAGCCGTCCTGATCGAGCAGGGCAAGCTGGACTGGGCCCTGCAGGAGTTCGCCGCGATCGCCGCCGCGCCGCCGCCGGCGCCTCGGGTGGACCCGTGGCGACGCACGTCCGGGCTGCACCGCGTGCGGCGGCGCCGCCAGCTCGCGATCGTGCGCTCGCTGTGGCTGGCCCGGGACGCCATCGCGCGGCAGAAGGACGTCTCGCCGGGCCGGGTCATCCCGGACGGCGCGATCGTCGAGGCCGCGCTCGCCGGGCCCGCCTCGGTGGCCGCGCTGCTCGCGCTGCCCGGCTTCACCGGTCGCGACAGTCGGCGTCAGGCCGGGGTGTGGCTGGCCGCGATCGAGCAGGCCCGGGCGCTGCCCGAGGTCGAACTGCCGATGTCCACGTTGCCGCACGAGGGCCCGCCGCCGGCCCGGGCATGGACGGACAAGGACCCGGCCGCCGCGGAGCGCCTGACCGCCGCCAAGACGGCCGTGGCGGCCATCGCGGACGAGCACACGCTGCCCACCGAGAACCTGCTCGCGCCGGACTACGTGCGCCGGCTCGCCTGGGCCCCGCCCGCGGCCCCCACCGCCGACGCGGTCGCCGACGTACTGCGCGCGTTCGGTGCCCGGTCCTGGCAGATCGGCCTGACCGCGCACGCGCTGTCCGGCGCGTTCCTGCGACTGGCCGCGCACGCCGCCAACGGCACGAGCGCCTGACGGCTACGGCCGTACGGCCGTGCACCGGGCGCGCCCCGCCCGGTGCACGCACCCCGGTGTCGAGCAGCGCCCGGCGTCGGCCCGCCGCCCGCGCTTCGCCGCCTGTGCGTGCCCGGACACCCTTACCGGGGCTTTGCTTTGCCCGCATTGACGCCGGAACCGCCGGGTGGTTTGGTTAGCCTCGCCTAAATTTCAACATTTGTTCGAGTCGTGGGGTGGCCTGTGTTCGCCAACTATCTGATTGGCCTGCGCGAGGGCCTGGAGGCGGCCCTCGTGGTCAGCATCCTGATCGCCTATCTCGTCAAGAGCGAGCGCCGGGACGCGCTGCCCGCGGTCTGGCTCGGGGTCGGCGCCGCGGTGGCGCTGAGCGTCGCGCTCGAGGCGACCCTCGAACTGACCTCGGCCGAGATGACGTTCAAGCAGCAGGAGTTGTTCGGCGGGTCGTTGTCGATCCTCGCGGTGCTGCTGGTGACCTGGATGATCTTCTGGATGCGGCGCACCTCGCACGCGCTCAGGGCGCAATTGCAGGGTCGGCTCGACCAGGCGCTCGCGATGGGTACCGGCGCGCTGGTGACCACCGCGTTCCTGTCCGTGGGCCGCGAGGGCCTGGAAACCGCGGTGATCGTGTGGGGCACCGCCCGCTCCACCGGCGAGAACACCGACCCGATGATCGGCGTCGCCCTCGGCCTGGCCACCGCCGTCGTCCTGGGCTACCTCTTCTACGCCGGCGCCGTCCGGATCAACCTCGCGAAGTTCTTCCTGTGGACCGGCGCCGGCCTCGTCGTCGTCGCCGCCGGCGTCCTGGCCTACGGCGTCCACGACCTCCAGGAGGCCGACTTCGTCCCCGGCCTCAACAACCGCGCCTTCGACATCACCGACACCATCCCCCCGGACAGCTGGTACGGCACCCTCTTCAAGGGCATCCTCAACTTCCAGCCCGACCCCACCGTCCTCCAGGTCGCCGTCTGGCTCGCGTATCTGGTCCCCGTGATGGCCCTGTTCCTCTTCCTCCCCAAGGGCGACGGTAAGAGCAGGACACCGGCGGCCGGCCTGGAAACCCCGGCCACCGCCTGAGCAAGGACCACACCACGGCGAAGGGCCCGATCCGTACCTCGGATCGGGCCCTTCGCGGCAACGCCCGCAGGACGGTGGGGCAGGCCGGGAGACGTACCGCGCGCGGTGGCGTGGCACGGTCGCCGCGGGTCAGCCGAACAGCGCCTTCCCCCAGTGGTCGTCCGCGCCGCGCACCCCGCCGGGACACGCGAACAGGGCCGAACCCACGTGCTGGATGTACTCGTTCATCGTGTCGTTGGCCGCGAGGTGCTGCTGGAGCGGGATGAAGCCCTTGCGCGGGTCGCGCTGGTAGGCCAGGAAGAACAGACCCGCCTCGAGCCGGCCGAGCCCGTCCGAGCCGTCCACGAACGAGTAGCCGCGGCGCAGGATGGTCGCGCCGTTGTTCGAGTCGGGATGCGACAGCCGTACGTGCGAGTTCTCCGGCAGCGCCTTGAGCGGGACCACGTCGTGTTCGCCGGTCGCGCCGTGCGGCGCGCCGACGCCCTTGGAGCGGCCGATGATGTCCTGTTGCTCCGCGAGCGAGGTCCGGTCCCAGGTCTCGATGTGCATCCGGATCCGGCGGGCGACCAGGTAGGACCCGCCGGTCATCCAGTCCGGACCCTCGCCGGCCGGCACCCACACGTGCTCGCGCAGTCGCTCGGTCTCGGTGCCGGCGATGTTGCGGGTGCCGTCCTTGAAGCCGAACAGATTGCGCGGCGTCATCGCCTCGGGCGTGGTCGAGGAGGTCTTGCCGAAACCCAACTGGGACCAGCGCACCGACACCACGCCGAAGCCGATCCGGGCCAGGTTGCGGATCGCGTGCACCGCCACCTGCGGGTCGTCCGCGCAGGCCTGCACGGCGATGTCGCCGCCGGAGCGCTGCGGGTCGAGCTTGTCGCCGGGGAACAGGGGCAGTTCGGCGAGCGCCTCGGGCTTCCTCGCGGCGATTCCGAACCGGTCCTTGCCGTCCTTGTCGAACAGCGAGGGCCCGAACCCGACGGTGAGCGTGAGGTTGTTCGGCGGCAACCCCACCGCCTCGCCGGTGTCGTCCGGCGGCGACTGTGGGACGCCGCTGTCCGCGCCGGTCCCGATCGCCTTCCCGGTGGTCATCGCGGCCGCGGCCGCGGTCCACTGCCGGAGCATCCTGACCAGCTTGGCGCGGTCGTCGGTGATCACGTCGAACACGCAGAAGTGCAGCCGGTCCTGGACCGGGGTGGCGATGCCCGCCTGGTTGACGCCGTAAAAGTCCACCGCGCCCGTCGGTTCGTCGGCCGACGTGTCGTCGATGCCGGTGACCGCGGTGGCCACCCCGCCGGCTGTCGCGGCGCCGACCACGAGCGCGCCGCCGGTCCAACCCAGCAGGGCCCGTCGACTGAAACCGTCACCCGACGGCTCGACCGTCTCGGTGTCGTGCTCGATCTCGGTCATGGGCCCTCCCTATGGCGTTTGTTGCGACCGGACGTCGTGCCGCGACCGGCCGTATTGCGACCGCACGTTTCGATACGGCCGGCCGCTTCGGCGCGGCCGGCCGTACCGGGCTAGGCGACGACGCCGGCCAGCTTCGACAGCGGCTCGCCGAGCGCGTTGACCGCGTCCGACAGTTCCTTGCGCTTGGCCTCGTCGACGGTGTCGTAGGAAACGTAGCCCTCGCCCTGCCTGTACTTGGTCAGCAGGCCCTGGATCTTGGCGAACTCGCCGTCGAGGGTGCCGGCCAGCGCCGCGTCCTTCTCCGCCACGTACGGCTTGAGCAGGTCGAACGCCTTCTTCGCGCCGTCCACGTTGCCCACGAAGTCCCACAGGTCGGTGTGGCTGAACGCCTCTTCCTCGCCGGTGACCTTGCCGGTCGCCACCTCGTCGAGCAGTTCCTTGGCGCCGTTGGCGATCGAGGTCGGGGTGATCTCGGCCGTTCCGACCTTCGACTGCAGTGTCTTGAGGTCGGCCAGCAGCCGGTCGGCGTAGCGCTTGTCCTCGTCGGTGATCTGCCCGGTCGTCCACAACGTCTTCTCGATCCGGTGCCAGCCGGACCACTCCTGCCCCGGCTCCAGGTCCGCCTCGCGGGCGTCCATCTGCGGGTCGAGGTCGCCGAAGCTCTCCGCCACCGGCTCGATGGTCTCCCAGCCCAGGCGCGACTTCGGGTAGAGGTCCTTGGCCTTGGCCACGTCGCCGGCCTTGACCGCGTTCACGAACTCGGTGGCGATCGGCAACATCCGATCCACCGTCTCGGTGGTGAACGCGCGGTAGTGCGCGACGGCCGTGGCCAGGCGCGGGTCGACCGGCTTCTCGGCGGGCGTACCGGCGACCGTGATCGTCTGCCGGATGCCGTCCCCCTTCATGCCCGGCTTGCAGGCGACCTCGTACTTGCCGGCCTTGATCTCGAAGGTCAGCGTCGCCGACGTGCCGGGGCCGATGTTCTCCCGCTCGGTGACGATCCGGTCGCCCTGCGCGTAGACGTAGAGCTCGGTGACCTGGCTGCCCTTGTTGGTCACCTTGATGCTGTTCTTGCCGGCCGACCAGTCCTTCTTCGCGACGTCGCACGACTTGTCCTTCGCGGTGACCTTGACCGCGTCGCCGGAGGAGGAGTCGTCACCGCCGCACGCGGTGAGGGCGAGCGGGAGCGCGAGCAACAGTCCGGTACCCAGCACACGGGCGGCGGGGCGGCGACGGACGACAGACATGGACTCTCCCGGGGACGAGACAGCGCGAAGACGGGTCGAGGCCCGGCAGACGGATGGCGTGGGGATGCGTCGCGCCCGACACGGCGGGACACACCGGGTCGAACACGCATACACAAAGCGGGTGTTCAAATGCGACGAAAGGCAGTTATTAGGCAAGGCTAACCAAGCCTAGGCTTGGCTTATTTTGTCAGCCGAATGCCCCCATACGGTCAAGCCGGGGTAAAGGCCCGCGCCGGCGAAAGTGGATCACGTCACGTCGCCCGCGACTGCCACCCGACCCCGCCCCCATCACGTGCCGAGGGGTGGGATCCCGCCCGCGGCGCGGCCCACGACGGCCCGCGACGACCCGGACGAGACGACCGGCGGGACACGTCGGTGATCGGAATGGAGCCGAGGGCTAGGACCATTGGTTACTCATGAGTAGCATGGGGCCCGAACCCATCGCAGGAGGAGTGTGCGCTCGTGCCTCGTAACGTCCGGGACGTCGTCTTCGTAGACGGCGTCCGTACCCCCTTCGGCAAGGCCGGCCCCAAGGGCATCTACCACGAGACGCGAGCCGACGACCTCGTCATCGCGTGTATCCGTGAGCTGATGCGCCGCAACCCGTCGCTGCCGCCGGCCCGCGTGGACGAGGTCGCCATCGCGGCCACCACGCAGATCGGCGACCAGGGCCTGACCATCGGCCGCACCGCGGCGCTGCTCGCGGGGCTGCCGCGCGAGGTGCCCGGCTACTCGATCGACCGCATGTGCGCGGGCGCGATGACCGCGGTCACCACGGCCGCCGGCGGCATCGCGTTCGGCGCCTACGACGTCGTGGTCGCGGGCGGTGTCGAGCACATGGGCCGCCACCCCATGGGCGAGGGCGCCGACCCGAACCCGCGGATCATCTCCGAGCAGCTCGTGGACCCGTCCGCGCTGGTCATGGGCAACACCGCGGAGAACATCCACGACCGCTTCCCGCAGCTCACCAAGGAGCGCGCGGACAAGTTCGCCGTCGGCAGCCAGGACAAGGCCGCCAAGGCGTACGCCGACAACAAGATCCAGCCCGACCTGGTGCCGGTCGCGGCCCGCTCGGTCGAGCAGGGCTGGGGCCTGTCGAGCGTGGACGAGCCGATGCGCCCGGGCACCACGCTCGAGGGCCTCGGCGCGCTGAAGACCCCGTTCCGTCCGCACGGCCGGGTCACCGCGGGCAACGCGGCCGGCCTCAACGACGGCGCGACCGCGTGTCTGCTCGCCTCCGAGGACGCCGCGCGCGAGCTGGGCCTGCCGATCAAGATGCGGCTCGTGCAGTTCGCCTTCGCCGGCGTCGAGCCCGAGGTGATGGGCATCGGCCCGGTCCCGGCCACCGAGAAGGCGCTGGAGCGGGCCGGCCTCACCATCGAGGACATCGGCCTGTTCGAGCTGAACGAGGCGTTCGCGGTCCAGGTGTTGTCCTTCCTGGACCACTACAAGATCGCCGACGACGACCCGCGCGTGAACAAGTACGGCGGCGCGATCGCCTTCGGCCACCCTCTCGCCTCGTCCGGCGTGCGCCTGATGACGCAGCTCGCGCGCCAGTTCGAGGAGCACCCCGAGGTTCGCTACGGCCTGACCTCGATGTGCATCGGGCTCGGCATGGGCGGCACCGTCATCTGGGAGAACCCGAACTGGACCGCGAACACCGCGAACTCCGAGGGGAACGACAAGTGAGCGACCTGACCCGACTGGCCGCCGAGGTCTTCCCGGACGAGCTGGTCTCGCACTTCCCCGTACGCGTGCTCGATCTCCCGGGCGGCGCGGGCAGGTTCGCGCTGATCACGATCGACAACGGCTTCGACCACACCAAGCCGAACACGTTCGGCCCGGCCGGTCTGGGCGAGCTGAACGCTGCGATCGACAAGGTCGAGGCGCTGGCCGCGGCGGGCGACATCGTCGCGGCGGGCGTGACCGGCAAGCCGTTCATCTTCGCGGTCGGCGCCGACCTCAAGGGCGTCGAGAAGGTCGGCCTGCGCGAGCACGCGCACGCCATCGGCAAGGCCGGCCACGACGCGTTCAAGCGGCTGACCACGCTGCCGGTGCCCACGTTCGCGTTCTACAACGGCGCGGCGATGGGCGGCGGCGTCGAGATCGGACTGGCCTGCACGTACCGCACCATCTCCACCGCGGTGCCGGCCTTCTCGCTGCCCGAGTGCTTCCTGGGTCTGGTCCCCGGCTGGGGCGGCTGCGTGCTGCTGCCGAACCTGATCGGCCCGGACAACGCGGTCACCGTGATCATCGAGAACGCGCTGAACCAGAACCGGCAGCTCAACGGTCCCAAGGCCTTCAAGCTCGGGATCGCGGACGCGCTGGTGGACTCGGCCGACTTCCTGGCCCAGTCGCTGGTGTGGGCGGGCAAGGTCGTCTCCGGCGAGATCGTGGTCGAGCGGCCGGAGATCGACCGCGGCGCCGGTTGGGACGCGGCGATCGCCCGAGGTCGCGAGATCGCCGACTCGAAGGTGCACGGGGCCTCCCCCGCGCCGTATCGCGCGCTGGAGATCATCGACGCCGCGCGCACGGCCCGGTTCGGCGATGTCGCCTCCCTCCAGGCCGGCTTCGACGCCGAGGACGACGCGCTCGCCGATCTGATCATGGGCGACGAACTGCGCGCGGGGCTGTACTCGTTCAACCTGATCCAAAAGCGCGCCAAGCGCCCGGCCGGCGCCCCCGACCGGCAGCTCGCCCGCCCGGTCACCAAGGTCGGCGTGGTCGGCGCCGGGCTGATGGCCTCGCAGCTCGCGCTGCTGTTCGCGCGTCGCCTGCGGGTGCCGGTCGTGCTGACCGACATCGACCAGGAGCGGGTGGACAAGGGCGTCGGCTACGTGCACGCCGAGGTCGACAAGCTGCTGCTCAAGAAGCGGATCTCGGCGGACGCCGCGAACCGGCTCAAGGCGCTGGTGACCGGCTCGCTGACCAAGGACGCGTTCGCGGACGCCGACTTCGTGATCGAGGCCGTGTTCGAGGAGATGTCGGTCAAGCAGCAGGTGTTCGCCGAGGTCGAGGCCGTGGTCTCGCCGACCTGCATCCTGGCCACCAACACCTCGTCCCTGTCGATCACCGAGATGGCCTCGAAGTTGGCGCACCCCGAGCGGGTCGTGGGCTTCCACTTCTTCAACCCGGTCGCGGTCCTGCCGCTCCTGGAGATCGTGCGCGCGGAGCAGACCGACGACGGTGCGCTCGCCACCGCCTTCGCGGTCTCCAAGCAGCTCAAGAAGACCTCGGTCCTGGTCAAGGACGCCCCGGCGTTCGTGGTCAACCGCGTCCTCACCCGCTTCCTGGGCGAGGTGCTGGCCGCGGTGGACGAGGGCACCCCGATCGAGAGCGCCGACAACGCGCTGGCCCCGCTGGGCCTGCCGATGTCCCCGATGGTCCTGCTCGAACTCGTCGGACCGGCGATCGCCGCGCACGTCGGCGAAACCCTGCACACGGCCTTCCCGGACCGCTTCGGCGTCTCGCCCAACCTCGAGCGTGTGGTCAAGGCCGGGAAGCGCTCCTTCCTGACCTGGGCCTCGGGCGCCCAGGAGGTCGACCCCGAGGTCGCCGCGCTGCTGCAGGTGGGCGACTCCCCCTCCACGGAGGAGCAGGTCCGCGACCGGGCGTTGGCGGCCCTGGCCGACGAGATCAACCGCATGCTCGAAGAGGGCGTCGTCGCCGCCCCGCAGGACATCGACCTGTGCATGATCACCGGCGCCGGCTGGCCCTTCCACCTGGGCGGCATCACGCCGTACCTGGACCGCGCCGGGGTCAGCGAGAAGACCCTCGGCAAGTGCTTCCTCCCGGCGGGCGCGGCTTCGGTGCCGCGCTAGTCGACAACGTGCGAAGGGCGGCCCTGCTCCATCGGGCCGCCCTTGGCGCGCGTGTCGGACGCGGTCGGACGCGCCGGCATCGCGGTGTCGGTGCGCGCCGTGCGCGCCTGCTCGATCACGCCGCCCGCAGCAGCTCCGCGACCAGGAAGTCGAGAACCGTCTCCTCTTCGAGCTTGACGCCCGACGCGAGCATGGTCGGGGTGAGTTCGGGGTCCCATGTGGCGTTGTGGGGGCCGCCCGCGAGGGGCTCCAGTGGGGTGGCGTGCCTTCGGGCCAGACCGACGCCTGCTTCGTAGTCCGCGGTTGCCATCCGCCACGGCGAGGCGCCGAAACGGCGCAGCACCCGGTCGGCCATCGCCAGGCCCGGCCAGTCGAAGTCGCCGTGGTAGCGCAATCGGGCGCCGGCCCCGGCGAGGGCTTCGAGCAGGGTGATCACCACGGTCGCCGGGTTGCCGGCGGTACACACGAGCGCGGCTCGCACGCCGCGATCGGCGGCGACCTCGACCACCCGTGGGTTCTCGCAGACGTAGACCCGCGTCCCCGGCGGAACGGGCGGACCGGCCAGCCGACGGATCTCCCGCATGCTCAGATGCGTCTCGTATCCCGCGTCCGCGCGCTCGCGCAGCAGTCGAGAGGCCGGACTCGAACCCGGGGGCCGCAGACCGAGGGTCAGCACGGTCGCCGAGACCTCGTCGGTGACCGCGCCGGCCGTTCGCCACAGGTCACGCCGGCCCGGCGCGTGGGCGGGGATCTCACCCCGCGCGTGTCGAAGCGCCAGCCCGCGCAGCACGATCCGGGCCAGGAGCGTGCCATCGTCGAGCCCGTGCGCGGTACCGGTGACCAGGGCGGCCAGGTCGCCGCGACCGACGGGGCGGTCGGGGTCGATGGTGGTCAGGACTCGGGCGCCCTGTTCGATCAGCCGCAGGGCGGCGGCCGTGTCCAGGCGGGCGAGGGTACCGGAGCGGCGTACGGACTCGACCCAGTCTCGGTCGGCGATCGTGGCGGCCTCGTCCCACAGCCGCGTCGTGGCGTCGCGGGCGCTGAGGCGTTCGCCCCGGCGGTCGCGGATGGGGCCGCCGAGCGCTTCGAGCGCGGGGATCAAACCGCCTGCGGTGGCACGCAGTCGGGCGTCGACGTCGGCGAGCGCCACCGTGACGTTTCCGGTCGGCGACACGGACCTGCCGAGCAGCATCGACAGTTCACGGCGCTCGGCCTGGTCCCAGTGCCCGCCGCGGATGTGGCCTTGCACGGTGCGGCCGTTGCCCTCCAGACGGGCACGCAGGCGTTGCCACAAGCCGGCGAGTTCGGGGCGGGCGAGCCAGGCCACCGTGGCCGGGGAGAGCTCCGGCGATGTCGGGATCTGCGGCGGATCGACGCTCGCCGTGCCACCGGGCGGGTTCGAACTCACGTCGCCACCAGGCGCTTGCGGGAGCCGTCCCAGGTGAAGTGGAGAGTTGCCACCCCGCGATGGTGCGGGTCGCGCAGGCATTCGTAGATGTGCAGCGACGGCACCTCGCGGAAGGTGCCCCACAGGCGTTCGCTGGTCAGTACGAAGTCGAGATCGAGCCGGACCAGGAGGCCCAACAGGCGCCCGTGCGTGGGTTCGTCGACCTTGGCGAACGCGTCGTCGAGCAGGATCATCCGCGGCGCCTGGACGGCACCGGCCGCGACCGACTCGAAGTGCGCGGCGGCGGTGGCGAACAGGACGAGGTAGGAGATCACCCGCTGCTCGCCCTGGCTGAGGCCGGTCCGAGCGTTGAGGGCGCGTGCGCTGCCGGGGCGCGCGTCGTCGAGAACCTGGACACCGAAGGCGTGCCATTCGCGGTAGTCCAGGGCCCGACGCAGGTGCAGGGCGTAGCCGGCGGTGGGGTCCTTGAGACGTTCGGCCTCGATCAGCCGCTGGAGCACGGTCCGCAGGCTTTCCGCGTGTTCGCGCGAGCGCAGCGCGGCGGGTCCGTCCAGCAGGTCGACCGCGGCGCGGGTATCGGCGTCGGCGTCCTCCCGGATCTTCCACACCAAGCGCGCGCCGAGGCCGTGCGAGGTGCGGACGCCGTCCAGGGTCTCGTTCATCAACGCGATCAGCGCCTTCGCCGCGAACACCTGACCGGTGAGGTTGTCACCCAGCTCGCCCAGCAGGTACTTCTCGAAGACCTCGCGCTCGCGCTCGGAGAGGCGGTTGCGGGCGTCCTGGGCCTGCCCGGCCAGTCGCAGTGCGATCAGGGCCACGTCGTGCCGCCCGTGGTCGTCGGCTATGTGGCACAACTTGACCCCGTCGGTCTCGGTCAACGCGGCGTCGTAACCGCCGCGCAGGCCGGCCCGGAGTTCGGTGTACCGGTTGAGCAGGGTCGTATCGGAGACGTCCTTCGTCGGCGCGCCGAGCCGCTCGCGGATCTCCCGCAGGAGGCCGTCGAGGGCGCGGATCCGGGCGCGGACATCGGTGCCGGGCGGCTCGGGCGCGATCAGCGCCTCGACGCCGTCGAGACCGGCGCCGCGCTGGACCTCGGGCAGCGCGAGCGCACGGCGCAGGTCCGCGCCGGCGTCGACCACGGCCTCCTCCAGGGCACTCAGATCCGCCTTGCGGGCGTCGCGTTCGGTTTCGGCTCGGATGGCCTCGTCGTGGATCCTCGCCACGGCGCGCTCCGCGGGGCGGATCTCGCCGCGGGCCTCCTCCAGGCGCCGGGACACCTCCCGCTCGCGGGCCAAAATGGCCTGCGGGTCCTCACCGAGCGCGGCCTCCAGTACGGCCAGCCCGGCCCGTTCCTCGGCGAGGTGCAGCAGGCTGTCCTCATGCGCGGCAACCAGGCGATCGTGCTCCTCGTGGGCCGTTCGCCATCCATCGCGCGCGTCCCGATGCGGCGCGAGTGCGTCGCGCGCCGCGAGGACGCGCCGACGCAGTCCCTCGACGTCGTGTCGGACCCGATCCACGAGCCCGCGCAACCTGGCCAGTTCGGCCTGTTCGGCGGGCAGCGCGTGTGCGGTCGCGTAGGCGTGGGCGCGCTCTCGACACGTGACCTCGACGACCCGCTTCGCGTCCGCGTCCCGGCGGGCGACGGCCAACCCGGTCGCCAGGTCACGCGACTGTTCGCGGGCCTCGCCGAGCCTGACCCAGGCCGCGTGCAGATCGCGGCCCGAGGGCAGGGCGCGAAGCAGGGCACGCAGTTCCTCACGCCGGCGATCGAGGCCGGCGAGCGCGGCCTGCCGGCTCTCGTGTTCGACTCGGGCGTTCTCGATCCGGATGACGAGCTCGGCGAGCCGCCGGCGCCGGGTCGCGGCGCGAACCTCGGCTCCGACGTACTCGGCCTGTGCCTTGGTGTACGTTCCGGTTGCCACGCCGAGTTTCCAGGTGCCGTCGGGAGCGATCCGGCTCGTGCCCTCGTGCACACCGATCGAGCGCAGCAGCGCCCGAACCTGACCACCGGTCACGCCGCTCTCCGGCACGGACACCGGGACGAGCAGGTCGTCCAGGCTCTGCCCGCCGATGGCACCCGCCGGCACCAGGAGCACGTCGCGGGTGTCCGCGGCCAACACTCGGCCCTCGGCGGTGACCCAGCCATCGAGCAGCCCCGATGCCTCCAGCGCGGCCTCCAAGCCCGCCCGTTCGGCATCGCTCAGGTGGACGGCGAAATCGACGAGGCGGTACAGCGGCGCACCGGTACCCGGTGCCCGGAGCGCCGATCGGAACCGTCCGGCGGCAGGCATCGAGTCGACTCGGCGGGTCCACTCGTCGTGCTCGGCGCGAAGCGCGGCGAGTTCGCCGGCCGCGGTCCGGACCTGTTCGCGAGCCTCGTCGCGATCCGCGTCGAGCGCGACGACCAGCGGATCCACCACCATCCGCGCGGCGCGCTCGACGTCGTCGTACGTGTCGGCCGGCAGCGCGCGCTCCGCCAGGGGCAGCGAATCGTCCTGCGCCGCGGTCACCAGCGTCACGATCGGCGCCGCCAGGTCTGCGAGCGGGTGCGCCCACGCGCGGACCCGCTCGGCGAACACGGCGCCGGCCTGCTCCACCTCGGCCGTGTGCCGGTCGATGCGCAGCCGCGCGTGCTCCACCTGGGTGTCCAGGCGCTCGACGTCCGAGGCGGCGGTCCGCGCCGCCTGACCGGCGTCGAGCGCCGCCACCAAGTGCCGATCGAGTTCGCCGACGGCACGCAGTCGGGCCCGGACCACGGGGCCGGCCGCTTCCAGTCGGCTCGCCCACTCCTCGATGGCCGCACGCAGCGGTTCGACATCCACTGCGATCACCCCGGGGGCGAAGGTCTCGACGGGGGTGGTCGGTGCGACGCCGGTCGTGGTGGCGTCGAGCCCGGCGGGTACGACCGTTCGAACGAGCGCGCGGTGTTCGGCTCCGAGATCCTTGACCGTGCCCGCGATCCGTTCGAGGTCGGCCGCGAGCCGGGCAGCGGCGGCCTCCTCCGCCCGACGGGCGGTGTCGGCGGCGCGGCCGGCGGACCGGGAGGCGTCCTCGATCGCCTGGACCCGCAGCGTACGGTCCTGGATCTCGGTCAGACTCCGGTAGGCGGCACTCTCCTGGAGGGCCCGCAACTCCGCCGTGGCGGCGCGGAACAAGTCCCCCCAGTGGGTGAGTACTTCGGTGCGCCGGTCCTCTTCGGCGCGCAGGTCGGCGGCCTTGCGCTCACTGTCCCCCGCGGCCCGCCGACCGGCGGCCAGACCGGTCAACCGATCGGCCACCCTGTCGACCCGGCCTCGGAGCACTCCGTGCAGATATCCCTGATAGCCGGTCAGGAAACGAGCCAGAGCCCGGTCCAGCTCTTCGAGATCGTGGAGGTCGTGCCGGATGGCCGCCAGGTCGTCGAGATGCTTGGCGACCATCGCCAGGATGTCCTCGTCCAGCGGCGGCAGCGCCTCGGTGAGGACGGCGGTCAGGCCACCGGCCTCGATCCGGTCCCCCACAGTGGGCCGGCGCAGGCGGTGCAGGAGATGGGTCAGGCTGCGGTAGCGGGCGACGTCCGTGAGGCCGAACAGATCCCGGGCGACCCGGGTGCGATGCTCGGCCGCGCGATCGGTGACGTTGGCCGCGCCGACTGCCTCCTTGAGGCGGTCGATCCCGAGCGGTTGTCCGTTCTCGACGAGCGTCAAGTCGTGGTCCACGCGCCGGCTCGTGACGAAGAAGAAGGGTTTGGCCTCCTTCGTCGAGTTGGACGCGCGCACGGCCGCGCCGAGGGTGATGTGCCGGAGGGCGCCATCGCCGTCGACGCGTTCGAACTCGACCCACAGGTAGCCGAGCCGATTGGTCGCGGTATAGCCGTCGAGCATCAGCCACTTGAGCGTGGTCCGCCCGGTGCCCATCGCGTCGATCGAGCGCTGTTCGCCGTCGAGCAGGTAGGGCAGCAACATCTCGAGCGCCTTGGACTTGCCCGCACCGTTCTTGCCGCGCAGCAGCATCCGGCCGTCGGCGAAGTCGAAGCGCGCGTCGTCGTACTGCCAGACGTTGCGGATGCCCGCGCGGGAGAGGCGGAATCGGTGCGGGTGTCGCGGGAGGGCGAGGGGAATCGGCACTGTCACAAAGGGATACCTTCCTGAACCGCGCGGGGCTGCCGCTCGCGGACGCGGGCGGCATAGCGGGCGGCGATCGCGGGGACCTCCCACACGACCCCCTCCTCCCCGGCCACGGGTCTCCGCAAGAGCCTCATGTGTGCCAGGAGTCGGGTGACCTCGTCACGAAGGCGGGTGGGGTTCTCGATCAGATCGCGCTGCCACCCGGCCTTACGCCCATACTGCGCCACGAGCGCCGCGAGTGTCTCGTCGATCACCGGCTCGGCCGCGAAGACCGCGGCGGTCGGCTCGTGGGGACGCAGCCGGGCGACCAGACGTTCGATCAGCAGCAGCGCCGCCTGGGCGACCGTTCCTCGGCCGGGGAAAGCCAGATCGGACAACTCGTCGGCGGGGTCGAACAAGGCGACGCCCTCGGCGCGGATCTCCGCGTGCAGGCCGAGGAATTCCTCGAACGTGCGGGCCTCCCGCCGCTGATTCCTGCGCAGCCAGTCGTCCTCGTCCGCATCGAGTTCGTCGCGAAGGACGACGGGGGTCTCCGCCAAGCGTCGACGGACCGCCACGCGCACGCCGTGATGGCCCGGTTCCCGGGCGAGCGCGACCAGGTGCGCGGCGTCGTTCGCCTGTCCGAGCGGGCCGGCGATCAATGCCCGGGCGAGGTCGCGGTCGACGCTCAGCAGTGCCTCCGCGTCCTCCTTCTCGACGTAGTCGCCGAGGTTGCCGTCGACCTCGACCAGTACTCCCCACAGCACGAGTTGGCGCAGAGCGGCGGTGAGCGTGCGACGCTCGACCTGCCGGCCCGCGTCCTCGAGTTCGATCCGGGCGTCGACCGCCGCGCCGCGGATGTCGGTGACGAGTTGGGACAACAACACCTGATCGGACGCGGTGACCAGCGCCGCGAGGCCGAGAGTGAGGTAGGCGTAGGTCCGCGGATTGAACGGCGTCCCGGTGGAGCGGGTGAGCCCACGCCCCGCGCCCGCTCCGGGCCCGGCCTTCAGCAGCCGGGCGAAACGCGCCTCGACAACGACCTCGTAGCCGAGGAACCGACGAAAAGCGGTGGTGAGCCACTCGGCGTGCCGGCGGATCGCGGCGAACTCGTCGCGATGCGGTCCGTCCGCGAGCACCAGCGCGTCGGCGAGCAGTCGTCGGGCCGCGATACGTCGCTCGTCCGCGATCGCGGCGTCGTGGTCGAGGTCGCTCATCGACTCTCCCGGACCGTGGAAAGGCCCCAATCGGCGCCGGCCCGGCCGAGCAGGAGGCGTAGTCCCTCGATCTCGAAGTCACCTTCGGCGCTGCGTACCACCGTGCGAGCCGCGGGTTCGACGCGCAGCCCGAGCGCGATATCGAGCTCTTCGAGGTCGCAGCGGGCGCCGTCGAGGGCGGCGAGATCACCACTCACGCTGCCCAGCGCGCCGGTGAACAACTCCTCGAACAGCCCCTTGGCCGCCGTGGAGAGCCTGGCCCGCTCGAACTGGCCGGCCACTGCCCGCAGTTCGGCGGCAGCCTCGGTTCGAGCGGTCGCCTCGGCGTGGGCGCGTGCCATCAGGTGGGCCTTTTGCGCGGTGTGGTCCTCGACCGACGCCGCCCGTCCGCGTTGCGACCGCTCACCGCGCTCGCGCAGGGCGAGCGGCACCTCCGCCACCGGTCCCTCCCACCAGCTCGTTCCGGCGGGAACCGTTTGGTCGAGGTCCCCGGCCACGCCCAGCCGACGTGCCCCGTAGAGCCCGAACGCCGCCGCGTACAGGTCATGAGCGCCGGCCTCGTCGCACGCGTCGAACCAGGCGGCGAGTCGGATCAGATCGCCGCGCCGGGACTGCCCCGAAGTGGTCGAGCGGATCATCCGCTTGGCGTTGGCGAGCAGCGAGCCGAGCGCACGCATCGTCGCGGCCCGGAGCTGATCGACCTGACTGCCGCGCCCATCCGTGTCGACGAACCACGCGCGCAGCGCGTCCCAATCGGCGAGTTCGCGGCCACGACTGCGCTGTACCCGTGCGCCGGTGACCTCTTCGATGCCGGTCAGGCCGCCCCCGAGATCGTCGATCCGGCGCAGAAGGTCACCCAGATGCGGCCACAGCGCGTCGAGGGAGGCCCGGATGCGCGGCGTATGAAACGCCACGTCCGCACGGATGGCCTCGACGTAGTCGAGCAGCAGTGCCTTGAACCCGTGGTACTCGTCACCGTCGAGGTCGTAGCGCGCCAACACCTGCCCCAGGTAGGCATAGAAGTCCCGCACCGACTCGGCGAACTCACCGAACTGAACGAACAACGTGGCGACCGCGTCCCTGCCCTGCTCGGTGTCCACGCCACCGGGCGCCACCACCCCCAGAGCCAGCCCCGCCAGTTCCCGGTCCACCAGCGCGAGCAACTCGGCGGCCACCTCACGCGCCGCATCCGCCCAGGAGAGCACGTCGTCCACGTCCCGCTGGATGCGCTCGCCGAGCTTGGAGATCTGATAGCGCGCCCGGGCCCGCTGGAACTCGGCGATGCTGGCGGCCCGCACACGATGTGTACTGCGGATCAGGTTCCCCCAGCCGACCAGCGCGTCCAACCGAGCGGTCACGGTATCCAGGTCACCCCGGCCCAGCCGCTCTGCGACCTCGTGTGCCGACAGATCGGCCATCAACGAGGTCCCGAACAGTCGGACGATGGCGAGATAGTCGTCCCGCTCCGGCACACTCAGATAGCTGTACGCAACCAGCCGAGCCCGATTCTCCTGGTCGCCGTGCGTCATCCGCTCAGCCTAGGCGACCTCGGCCGGCCCCTCCCCGCGAAGCCGCCAAAAGCCACGGCCTCGGAGATCGGCTCTGCGGCGATCCGGGGAGTTCCCCCGTCGGAACCGACGGGGCCATCCATGCGGCGAACGCCACAGTGGCGGACATGAACGATGTGCCGACGGGGCCATCCATGCGGCGAACGCCACAATGGCGGACATGAACGATGTGGTGCGGGCCGTCTCGGCGGGCGAGTTGGAGCGGCTTCGGGAGATCGAGGTGGCGGCCGGGGTGGGCTTCGCGGCGGTGGGGATGCCGGAGATCGCGGCGGACGAGCCGCTGTCCGTCGAGGAGTTGGATGCGTATCGGGTCGGCGGACGGTGCCTGGTGGTCGGCGAACCGGCGCTGGCCTACGTGATCTGGGATCTCGTGGACGGCGCCGCGCACATCGAACAGGTGTCGGTGCATCCCGACGGGGCGCGGCGTGGACTGGGGCGGGCGTTGATCGATCGGGTGCAGGCGGACAGCGGGCTCGCGTCGACCCTGACCACATTTCGGGACGTGGCGTGGAACGCGCCGTACTACGCACGGATCGGATTCCGGGTGCTCGACCCGGGCGAGGTGACTCCGGGCCTGGCCGCGATCCGGGCCCACGAGGCGGCCATCGGGCTGGACCGGTGGCCGCGGGTGTGCATGCGACGGCCGTTCGCCGACCTGCGACTGTAGGGCGAGGCCCCGGAAGCACGGCGCGGGGGTGCCGCCCCGAAACCACGGCACTGAGCGACGCCCCGGAACCGCGGCTCCCGGGCGAAGGGAGAGCACGCACCGAAGTCGATCTCTTCTTCGCACTGATTTTCGGATTTCCCTGCCGTTGCCGACAGCCGGTCGACTAGCTTCTGCGCATGACGGATGCGCTGGGTGCGACGGACGAGTCGGCCGAGGTCAGCGGGACGGACGAGGAAGTCGAGCCGGAACCGACACCCGAGCGCAAGCCCTGGTCGCGACGCCGCAAGGCGGTCGTGGGACTGGTCACGCTGCTCACGCTGTCACTGTTCGTGATCGGCGGATGTACGGCCTGGCTGCTCTACTCGCTGAACTCCAACATCAAGCGGATCGACGGGGTCTTCGATCGCTCGGGCATCCCCGCCGCGGGGCCGCGTCCGGCGGCCGATCCCGCCGCCGGCCGGGCGCTGAACATCCTGCTCGTCGGGATGGACGCGGCGGCGGCCGGTGCCGATCCCGAGGCGCTGGAGGGCCGACGCAGCGACACCATGATGCTTCTGCACCTGCCCGCCGGTCGGGCGTCGATCTCGGCGATCTCGCTGCCGCGCGACTCGTGGGTGTCGATCCCCGGGCGCGGCGAGGCCAAGCTGAACGCGGCGTTCTCGTGGGGCGGGCCGGCGCTGCTCGTGGCCACCGTCGAGAACCTGACCGGGGTCCGGATCGACCACTACGCGGCGGTGGACTTCGGCGGCTTCAAGGGCATGGTCGACGCGCTCGGCGGGGTGACGGTGGACGCCGACAAGGGCGAGGCCAAGCTGGACGGCAACGAGGCGCTCAAGTTCGTGCGGCAGCGGTACGGGCTCGAACGGGGCGACCTCGACCGCGTCGCGCGCCAGCAGCAGCTCCTGGGCGCGATCGCGGAGAAGGTCACCGCGGAGGGCGTACTCGCCAGCCCGCTGCGGACCGAGAACCTGCTGCAGTCGCTGACCAGGTCGCTGACCGTCGACGACGACCTGAACTTCAAGGCGCTGCTCGACCTGGCCACCGACCTCAAGGGCATCAGCGAGTCCGACCTGGCGTTCCGCACCGCGCCGGTCGCCGGATTCGGCGAACGCGCCGGCGGCCAGAGCGTGGTCCTGCTCGACGACAAACGTTGCAAGGAGCTGTTCGCCGCGGTCCGCGCCGACATCCCGTGGCCGGAGCCGGCCCCCGGCGAACTGTGGCGGCCGTGAGCGCTCAGCGCAGTCGGTGCAGGGCCCGGCGGGCGGCCTTGGCCACGTCGGGATCGGGGTGGGTGGCCTCGGCGAAGCGCAGCACGTCCTCGGCGCACGGGTGGCCCATCGTCGCGAGTTCGCCGAAGACCACGTCGGCGCCCGGGCCCTGACTGCCGGTCACCTCGGTGAGCAGGCCCAGTACGGCGGCCTCGTGCCGGCCGAGCAGCGCCGCGGCGGCATTGTCCGCGGTGAGCCAGGCCAGGGTGCGCAGCGTCGCGGGGGGCACGTCGCGGTCGTGGGTCAGGCGCCAGTTCCACACGTGCGGGGCGAGGGTGGGATCGGCGGCGGCCTCGGCGAGGGCGCGTTCGACGGCGGCCTCGGGGAGGTCCGCGTCACCCACGTGGGCGAAGAGCATGAGCCGCTCCGTGGGGCCGGCCGCGCCCGCGACCGCGAACAGTTCGGACAGCGCGGCATCGACCGGACGGCACGCGATCCAGCTCGCGAACGTACGCGTGGCCACCGGTCGCGGCCACGCCCCCATCGCACCGAGCAGCCGGGCGCCCGACGCCGCGGTGTAGTCGTCGACGGTGGCGACCGGCAGCCCCTGCTCGCGGAACATCCGGTGCACGAGCGTGCCACCGAGGCCGGTCAACGTGATGCCCTCGGCGGTGCGCCGAACGATGCCGAGCGCCGCCAGCCGATCGGCAAGCAGGATCACACCGGCCCGAACCCGGCCGAGCAACTCGGCGGGCGTGCGATCCGCGATCGCGGGCGGGGTCGCGGGCGCGGGCTGGGTCGCGGGCGCGGCCCCGGGCAGGTGCGGGTCGGGCACAAGCGCGTCAGTCGCGGGCAGGTCGGTCGCAGGCGCGGCCGCAGGCGGGTCGGCCGCAGATGAGGACGAGGCGCTCACGGGCGTGCGCGGGTCGGTCGCGGGCGGGGTCGCGGGCATGCGCGGGTCGGTCGCGGGCGGGTACCCGTCGCCCGCAGGCGCGGGCGCAGGCGAACTCGGCTCGGGCTCGGGCGCGGGCGCGGGCGCGGGCGCGGGCGCGGGCGCGGGCGAAGGCGGGCATTCGTCGGCCGCAGGCGCAGACATGCGCAAGTCGGTCGCGTGCAGGTACCCGTCGATCGCAGACGCACACGCAGACGCAGACGCACTCGAGTCGATCGCATCCGCGCCCGCGCCGCACAGCCGGCCCAGTTCCCGGACCAAGTCGGGCGCGTCCAGGATCCGGCCGAGCGCGAACGCCTCGTCGTCGGCCGGCGGCTCGGCGGGCAACGTGCGCACCACGTGGTCGAGGTCGCGGCGCACCGCCAGACCGACGAACAGCGACACCGGGAGCGGACCACCGAGCTGGACCAAGCCGGTGAACAGCGACGCGGCGAGCCCCTCGGGAACATCCCATCGCTGCTCGTGGGCCTCGCCGAACGTCGCGTTGTCCTCGGCTACCACCACCATCGCGCGCGCGGCGAGCGCGATCAGCTCGCGGTCGCCACCCTCGCGCCACACCCGCAGACCGTCCGCGACGTGCACCGCGTCGTCGGCCAGGACCAGCAGGCCGGTGCCCAGTGCGAGCGTCCAACGCCGGTGCAGGGCGTGCTCGCCCCGGGCGGTACGGGGCGGGGCGGTGGCGGGACGGGGCGGCTGCGCGCGAATGCCGAGTTCGGCCATGACCCGGCGCGCGACCCCGCCCGCGAGTACCTCCTCGTGGGTGACCGGCAACGGCCCGTGCTCCGCCACGTACTCCGCGAGCGCGGCGGCCTGCGCGAGCAGCGGTGACATCCGCGCGGCCAGCGCGCACTCGGAGGTGGGCGGCACGTACAGCGGCGGCAGCGCGGGATCGGTCGGACCGCCACCCGGGCCGGTGAGCGGCGCGGGCACACCCAGCTCCAGGAAGCGAGTGCGCAACCCGTACAGCCCCAGCGGGGTCAGCCGCACCGCCATGAACGGCGCCCCACCACCGACGAGCTCACGGATCTCCAGGACGCCGAACGCGCGCAGGTCGTCCATCTGATGAGCCAGCGTCAGGCCGGTGAACAGCGCCGGATCGGCGACCGATGGCGACCGCGGGCGGCCGTCGGGCGTATACGAGAGCAGTTCGAACAACCCGCCCATCGGCACCCATCGACCCGCGTGGTCGTACAGCTCCCGCAACAACTCGCGGATCACGTCGCCCCCGCGCAGCACGTGCCCGGCGCGACGCACCGCCGGTCGCCCGGTGGCCTCGCCCACCGCGACGCCCTCCCACAGGCTCGACCACACGCCCAGCACGTCGCGGGGTCGGCCGACCGCCAGCGCCCGGGCGAGCGCGCCGGCGGTCGCGACGGTGCGGCCGACCTCGATCAGGCCCGCAGCGCACGCGATCGACCAGACGTGGTGCAACGGCTCCACGTCACGCGCGCTGCGGACGCCCGCGATCGGTTCGATGCCCAGCAGCAGCGCGGCCTCGGCCGCGGGCGCCAAACGCAGGACCCCGGTCGCGGTGACCGGCCGGCCGCGACCGACCCAGCGGGCAAGGGTGAGCGCGGCGGCGAACGACGGCGCCGTCGACGCGGCCCGGGCCAGCTCGCGCTCGTCCGGCAACCGCACCGCCGGCAACGCCCTGCCTCGGCCGGGACCGGTCGCGTAGCCCGCCACGAACAACTTCTTCGCCGATCCCCAGCAGGTCGAATCGGCCATCCGAGCCGGGAGTTCTCCCTCGTGCCGATCCAACACCGCCAACATCGGGTCGAGCCGGTCGCTGTCCGGATGCAGGGGCCCGCGCTCGCGCAGGAACTCCAGAAACAGCCGCAACGCGGGCACGACCAGTCCGACCGTGTCGTCACGGGGCAGCGCAACGTGCGCGGGCACCAGCGTCTCCAGCAGCGCGTTCAGGTCGCCGGCGCGCCAGCGGGTGTGGTCGTCGAGCCGCAGACAGGCCACCCGCAGATCGAGCAGCGTGCCCAGGACGTCGATCATCCGCTCCGCGTCCCGGGCCGGTCGGCCCGCTCGCGCGAGCCACGTGCCGAAGTCGGCCACGATGCCGCAGGAATCGGGAGATAGCGCCACGTCGCAGAGCGTAGTGAGCGCCGCAGCCCCTTCGCATGGATTTCGGACAATCCATGCGAACCCCCAAGACCCGAAACCACCACCCCTCATGAGGCCGCCGAGCACACCACCATCCGCGCCTCCACCTACCGCAATTCCCGGGCGACGCCCGCGATCAGCCCCGAAATCATCCGTACCTGCGCCGACCGGCGTCCGCGCACGCGACGACGGTTCGCCACCCACAACCGCCGGCCCTCGCACCCGCGACCACTCGCGCCCGCGCCTGCGCCCATTCCCACCTGCGACCGCACCCGCGACCCTCCCAGCCGCGCCCTCGACCCACCAGCGCCTGCGCCTGCGTCCCCTCGCGTCTGCCCCACACCCGCGACCACGCCCCCACCTGCGCCTGCGCCCATCAACCCCCGCGCCTGCACCTGTGCCCGCAGGCGTCGCCACTCGCAGCCACCGGTGCCCACGCATGACGACACCCGCACCCGCCCCCCACAACCACCTGCGCCCGCGCCCGCGGCCGCGCTCACACTCGCAGGCTCCCCCACCCCGTGCGCCATGCCATTCCGCGCCCATCCCCAACGGTGATGTCCGCCACTTTTACTGACAGAGCGTCAGATCTCCAGCGGACCTGCGTGAACACCGGCGCGTCGGGACGGAAAAAGACAGCCGTCTCCCTTCAGGTGACGGGTCGTCAGGTGGCATGGTGACCCCAGCGCAGAGCACGCCCGCAACGGCGGCCCCGCGCCGAGGCGACAACGTACGCGATCCACAGTGAGGTGCCCCGTGCTGCTCGACCCTTCCGCCGCCCTGCTCACCGATCGCGTCGCCGTGGTCACCGGTGCCGCCCGGGGAATCGGCGCGGCGACGGCCGTCGCGCTGGCCAGGTTCGGCGCCGACGTCGCCATCTGCGACCGCGAGCCGCTCGGCCTCCAGGAGACCGCGAAGGCGATCGAGGCCACCGGGCGCCGCGCGGTCGCGGCCGAACTCGACGTCCGCGACGGCGACGGCGTCGAGCACTTCCTCCGCGAGGCGCACACCACGCTCGGCCCGCTGGACATCCTCGTCAACAACGCCGGCGGCGGCTTCTGGTCGCCGTTCCTGGAGGTCCGCCCCAAGGGCCAGACCGCCCTCGTCGACGAGAACTTCACCTCCGTCACACACGTGATCCGGCACGGCACCCCCCTCATGCGCGAGGGCGGCTCGATCGTCAACGTCACCAGCATCGAGGCATTCCGCGCGGCGCCCGGGTTCGCGGTGTACGCCGCGATGAAAGCCGCGGTCGAGCAACTCACCAAATCGCTCGCCCTCGAACTCTCGCACCGCCGCATCCGGGTCAACTGCGTCGCCCCCGACGCGATCCCCACCCCCGGCGACGCCGGCCTCGCGGAGACTTTCGAGACCGACGAGGGCGCCTACGACTATGCCGCCAAGGTCCCCCTCGGCCTCGGCACCCCCGACGACTGCGCCGCCCCGATCGTCTTCCTCGCCGGCGACCTGGCCCGCTTCGTCACCGGCACCACCCTGCACGTCGACGGCGGCACCATGGCCGCCTCCGGCTGGGTCCGCCGCCCGGACGGCACCTTCACCCCCTGACTGCCCCCCGCACCCGCCGGCCCGGCCCCGCACCCGCACCCGCCGGCCCCAGCGCTCGCGACCACCCGAAGCGCCCGAACATACCCACCGCCGGAACGTACACACCGCCCGTCAAACCCACCGCCCACCGGACCCGACCGACCATCCCGCCCGACCCGACCGACCGCGGAATTGGGAGTGCAATGGAATTCGGCATCTTTCTTCAGGGCTACAACCCGTCGTTCCGGCGCGAGGGAAACCCCAACGCCGAACACGAAGCGCTGATGAACGACATGGACTTCGCGATCGCCGCCGACCTGGCCGGCTTCAAGTACGTCTGGCTGAGCGAGCACCACTTCCTCGACGAGTACTCCCACCTGTCCGCCAACGACGTCATGTGCGGCTACCTCGCACACGCCACCGAGCGGATCCACATCGGCTCCGGCATCTTCAACCCGCTCCCCCAGGTCAACCACCCGGCCAAGGTCGCCGAACGGGTCACGATGCTCGACCACCTCACCAAGGGCCGCTTCGAGTTCGGCACCGGCCGCGGCGCCGGCAGCCACGAGATTCTCGGCTTCCTGCCCGGCATCGAGGACATGTCCGAGACGAAGGCCATCTGGGAGGACGTGATCCGCGAGTTCCCGAAGATGTTCCTCCAGGACACCTACGAGGGCTACGACGGCGCCTACTGGCAACTCCCGCCGCGCAAGATCCTGCCCAAGCCGTACGGAAAGTCGCACCCGGCCATGTGGTACGCCGCCGGCAGCCCGCCCTCGTACGCGATGGCCGCCCGAATGGGCCTGGGCGTACTGGGCTTCTCGATCGGCGACCCGGCGAGCGCCGAGAAGCTCGTGGCCGGCTACAAGCGCGAGATCGGCAACGCCGAACCGATCGCCGACTTCGTCAACGACAACGTACTCGCGGTCAGCACCGGCTTCGTCGCCGAAACCCGGGAACAGGCGGTCGCCAACGCGGTCGCGGCCCGGCCGATGTACCTGACCAGCAACGTCTTCCGCTACCACGACACATTCCCGCACCCGGAGGGCATCCCGTACTGGCCCGAGTTGATGCCCGACCTGACCCCCGAGCTGGTCGAGTTCGCCGCCGACGCCGGCGCGCTGATCTGCGGTGCGCCGGACGGCGTACTCGACGCGGTCAAGGCCTACGAGGCGGTCGGCGTGGACCAACTCGTGCTCGGCCTGGGCTGCGACAACCGCGAGAACACACTCAAGACCATCGAGCTGTTCGGGAAGCACATCATCCCCAAGCTCGACACCGAGCCGGAACACCGCACCACCCGGTTCCGCCGGCAGGCCTGACCACCCCCGCCCGGTCGGCGTCCCCGGCCGGGTCCGTCCCGCCCGACACGTGTCACCGCACGACCCGAAAGGCAGCCATGAGCTTCAAGGAATACCCGATCCGGGTGGGCAGCATGCTGTTCACCGCCGTGGACCCCGAGCGCGGCCACGAGGTGAGCTACAACCGCTGGTACGAGCGCGACCACTACTACGCGGGCTGCATGATCGGCCCCGGCATGCTCGCGGGCAGCCGCTGGGTGGCCACCGCCGACCTCAAGGCGCTGCGCTTCCCGGCCGACACCGACGTCGTCCCGGCCATCGAGGCGGGCTCCTACGTCGCGATCTACTGGATCAACGACGGCCAGTTCGACGAGTGGAACGCGTGGGCGGTCGACCAGGTCAACTGGCTCTACGGCAACGACCGCGGCTTCCAGCACCGGATCCACGCGCACACCGGCATGTATCTGCACGACAGCCGCTGGTACCGCGACCAGGACCCGGTTCCGCTGGAGCTCGCCCTGGACCGCAACTACCAGGGTCTGGTCTCGCTCGCCGTACAGCGCGCCGAGGGCACCACGCAGGAGGACCTGGAGGCGTGGTTCACCGCGCAGTTGCCGG
This sequence comes from Embleya sp. NPDC127516, assembly GCF_044765325.1. Taxonomy (NCBI): domain Bacteria; kingdom Bacillati; phylum Actinomycetota; class Actinomycetes; order Kitasatosporales; family Streptomycetaceae; genus Embleya; species Embleya sp. NPDC127516. Next base: position 268,174 of record NZ_JBIWJT010000001.1, read on the forward strand.
ACTTCCTCAAGGGCTCGCCGATCGCGTCGGTGGCCGCGTGGACCGCCGTCCCGCTCAAGGACGACGCCCCCGCGTTCGTACCGCGCGACCCGAACGCGGCGACCCGCAGCATGCAGCTGTACTTCCTCGAGGGCGACCCGCGCGAGAGCTGGGACGCCTTCAAGGCGTGGGCCGAGCGGATCGACGCCTCGGGCATCGGCCGGGTCACCTACTGCGCCCCGTGGATCCCCACCGTGGTCGGCACCGACAAGTACACGGACGAACTCTGGGGCTGATCCCGACCGTTGATCGACACGTACGCGGCCCCGGGTCCAGTCGACCCGGGGCCGCGTACGTCACCGCAACAGCCGTCACCGGAACAGCCGCAACGAACATCCGTCGATGAACAGCCGCGACCACAAGCCGTCGCGATCACCGCAGTCGGCTGTGCTGCTTCCCGTAGAAGAAGTAGACGGCGAAACCGGCCACCATCCACACCACGAACCGAAGCCACGTCTCGCTGCTGAGGTTGATCATCAACCACAGCGTGGCCATCATCGACAGGATCGGCAGCCACGGCACGAACGGCACCCGGAACGCGCGCGGCAACTCGGGCCTGGTCCGGCGCAGAATCAGCACACTCACCGCGACCACCATGAACGCGAACAGCGTGCCGATGTTGACCATGACGTCGATCTCGTGGATCGGGGTGAATCCGGCGATCGCCGCGACCACAACCGCGATCAGCATCGTACTCACGTGCGGCGTGCCGTACTTGGGATGCACCTTCGCGAACAGCGGCGGCAGCAGCCCGTCCCGGCTCATCGCGAAGAAGACCCGGCTCTGACCCATCATCAGGATCATGCACACGGTGGTCAGACCGGCCACCGCGCCGATGCTGATGATGGTCGCGATCCAGCCCTTGCCGACCGCCCGGAACGCCTCCGCCAACGGCGCGGACGACGAGAGCATGTCGTAGCGTTGCATCCCGACCACGACCAGCGAGACCGAGACGTACAGGATCGTGCAGATCAGCAGCGAGCCGAGGATCCCGATCGGCATGTCGCGCTGCGGCTTGCGGGTCTCCTCGGCGGCGGTGGCGACCACGTCGAATCCGATGTACGCGAAGAACACCAGGGCCGCGCCGGAGAAGATCCCCATCGCCCCGTAGATCTGCGGGTCGAACCCGAACAGGGTCTGCACGAGCGGCGCCTTGAGCCCGTCCTTGCCCGAGCCCGACGGCTGCGAGTCGGGCACGAAGGGGTTGTAGTTGCCGGTCTTGATGAAGAACAGACCGGCGAAGATCACCAACAACACGATCGCGATCTTGATGGTGACCATGACGAGGTTGAACCGCGCCGAGAGCTTGACGCCGAACACCAGGATCGTCGCGACTCCCAGTACCAGCACCAGCGCCGGCAGGTTGACCGTCCCGCCGTCACCGGGCGCGGCCGTGATCGCCTGCGGCAGTTCGATGTCCGCCTGCGAGAGCAGCGAGGTCAGATAACCCGACCAGCCGATCGAAACCACCCCGACGCCGAGCGCGAGTTCGAGGATCAGGTCCCACCCGATGATCCACGCGGGCAATTCGCCGAGCGTGGTGTACGAGAACGTGTACGCCGAACCCGCCACCGGGACCGTGGACGCGAATTCGGCGTAGCACAGCGCGGCGAGCCCACAGACGACCCCCGCCAGCACGAACGACAACGCGACGGCCGGACCGGCGTAGTCCCTCGCGGCGGTACCGGTCAGCACGAAGATACCCGTGCCGACCACCACGCCGACGCCGAAGACCATCAGGTCGAGCGCGGACAACTCCCGGCGTAGACCGTGCCCTTCGGAGACATCGGTGTCCTGGATGGACTGCTCGATGTTCTTGGTGCGAAACAGCGCGTTGGCCATGGCAACACCTCCTGGTGGCGGAGACCGTTGCCATGATCGAGGGTTTCACTCCTGTTTTCGGGTGACCGATCCTCGGCGCGTCAGGGTGATCTTCGAACTCGACCCCGAGGCGCCGAAGCGGCGACCGGCCCGAGACCGGCGCTCCTCGAAGCGCGAGAGCCCCCGAATCCGGGCACCGACGGGCACGGTTCGGCCCGCGAACCGAAGGAGTGGACGGCCCGGGAAGGCCGCCCACCCCGCAGGCTGGGAAGCCGGGAAACGGGAAGCCCGGAAAAGCGAAACGGCCCCGGGGCCGGGAGCGGAAGCCATGGCTCCCACCCCGACCCCGAGGCCGTCACATCGCGCGCGCCGCTCTCGGGTCAGGCGGTCGTCTCGTGCTGCTCGGCGTCGGCGTCCGCCGTCTTGGACGCGATCTCCTCGACCACCTGGCGCGAGATGTCCTGGGCGTTCAGCCCGATCCGGGCCAGCACCTCCGGACGCTCCGCGTGGTCCAGGAACTCCTGCGGGATGCCGAAGTCGCGCAACGGTACGTCCACCCGCGCGTCCCGCAGCGACTGCGCGATCATCGAACCCACGCCACCGGCACGGCCGTTGTCCTCGATCGTGACCACGAGCCGGTGCCGGGCCGCCAGCGGCGCGAGCCCGGCCGGGACCGGCTTGATCCAGCGCGGGTCGACCACGGTCGCGGCAATGCCCTGGTCGGCGAGCCGGTCGGCGACCTCGACCCCGATCTCGGCCATCTGCCCGACGGTCACGATCAGCACGTCGCCGCGCTCACCGCCACCGTTGCGCTCGGGGCCGGTACGGCGCAGCACGTCCATCCCGTCGATCCGGCCGATCGCCTCGATGTCGGGACCCACCGCGCCCTTGCCGAACCGCACCACGGTCGGCGCGTCGCCGACCTCCATCGCCTCGCGCAGTTGGGCACGCACCTGTGTCGCGTCCCGGGGAGCGGCGAGCCGCAGGCCCGGCACGACCTGGAGGATCGACATGTCCCACATGCCGTTGTGGCTGGCCCCGTCCGGCCCGGTCACACCGGCCCGGTCGAGCACGAAGGTCACACCGCACTTGTGCAGCGCGACGTCCATCAGCACCTGGTCGAACGCGCGGTTGAGGAAGGTGGCGTACACCGCGACGACCGGGTGCAGGCCACCGGTGGCCAGGCCCGCCGCCGAGGTCACCGCGTGCTGCTCGGCGATCCCGACGTCGAACACCCGGTCCGGGTGCTTGGCGGCGAACTTGTGCAGCCCGACCGGGATCAGCATCGCGGCGGTGATGCCGACGACGTCCTCGCGCTCGTCGGCGATGGCGACCATCTCGTCGGCGAACACCGACGTCCACGAAGCGCCCGACTTCTTCACCGGCAGGCCGGTCTCGGGGTTGATCACCCCGACCGCGTGGAACTGGTCGGCCGCGTCGTTGACCGCGTGCGCGTAGCCCTTGCCCTTCTGGGTGATCGCGTGCACGATCACCGGCCCGCCGAAGCCCCGGGCCCGGCGCAGCGCGTTCTCCACGGCCTCGACGTCGTGCCCGTCGATCGGACCCACGTACTTCAGGCCCAGGTCCTCGAACAGGCCCTGCGGCGCGACCGCGTCCTTGAGGCCCTTCTTGGCGCCGTGCAGCATGTCGTAGACGGGGCCGCCGACCACCGGCGTGCGGCCGAGGACGCCCTTGCCCCACTCCAGGAAACGCTCGTAACCGCGCGTGGTGCGCAGCGTCGCGAGGTGGTCGGCGAGGCCGCCCTGGGTCGGACCGTACGAGCGCTCGTTGTCGTTGACCACGATGATCACCGGGCGGTCCTTGGCCGCCGCGATGTTGTTCAGTGCCTCCCAGGCCATGCCGCCGGTCAGCGCGCCGTCGCCGATCACCGCGACCACGTGCCGATCGTGCTGCCCACGCACCTGGTACGCCTTGGCGAGGCCGTCGGCCCAGGACAGCACCGTCGAGGCGTGCGAGTTCTCGATCACGTCGTGCTCGGACTCGGCACGACTGGGGTAGCCGGACAGGCCGCCGGCCTGGCGGAGCCGATCGAAGCCGTCCTTGCGGCCGGTCACGATCTTGTGCACGTAGCTCTGGTGACCGGTGTCGAACAGGATCTTGTCGCGCGGCGACTCGAACACCCGGTGCATCGCGATCGTCAGCTCGACCACACCGAGGTTGGGACCCAGGTGACCACCGGTCTTGGAGACGGACTCCACCAGGAAGGTGCGGATCTCGTCCGCGAGCTGCGCGAGCTGCTCGGGCGAGAGGGCCTTGAGATCACGGGGTCCTCGAATGCTGTCCAGCAGGGCCACCCGTTCCTCCTTCGTCAGATCCGTCACCGCCCCCACGGGTCTGCGTGCAGGAGAGGCGTCCACCGAGTCTAGACGCGGCGGTGCACCCGGATGGTTCGCATCGAGGTACCGCGATGGGCCATCCGTGCGGAACGGCTCACATCGAGACGCCGGCGATCTGCGCCTCGGGTGTGCGTTCGACGGCGAAGGGAGACATCTCGCTCATCACCATCGCCATCGCGCCGAGCACCTCGGCCCGCTCGCCGAGCGACCCGGTGACCACGGACAGTCGGCGCGAGGCGCTGGGAATGGCGTACCGCCCGACCGACTCGACGATCGGCGCGATCAACAGGTCGCCGGCGCCGGCGAGGTCGCCGCCGAGGATGATCCGTTGCGGATTGAGCAGGTTCGTCAGGCTCGCCACACCCACTCCCACGTGCCTGCCGGCGTCCGCGACCACCCGCCGGCAGCCCGCGTCGCCGTCCTTGGCGAGCTCGATCATGCGCTGGATGGTCAGGTCGGTGCCGTGACTGCCGCGGAGCAGGTCGAGCAGGTAGGAGGCGTTGGTGAAGGTCTCCAGGCAGCCGCGGTTGCCGCACCGGCACACCGGTCCGGACTCGTCCAGCGTTATGTGACCGATCTCGCCCGCGGTACCGCCCGGGCCCCGGTACAGCCGGCCGCCGATCACCAGGCCCGCGCCGACGCCGCCGGACACCTTGAGGTAGGCCATCTCGGTACAACCCACGCCCGCGCCCCACACGAGTTCGCCCAGCGCGCCGAGGTTGGCGTCGTTGTCGACCAAGACCGGCAGGCCCAGCCGTGCCTGCATCGCCTCGCGCGGGTGGCAGCCCACCCAGCCCGGCAGGATCGTGGTCGAGCCGAGCGCGCCGGTGTCGATGTCGATCGGGCCGGGCACGCCGAGCCCGACGCCGGTGACCTCGCCCCGAACCGCGCCGGCGCGCTCGAGCAGCACGCCGAGCAGGCGGTCCGCGAGCGCGAAGCCCTCGTCGGCGGAGGAGTCGACGTCGATCGGCACGTGCTCCTCGGCGAGCACGCGGTGCGCGAAGTCACCGATCGCCACGCGCAGGTGACGGTGGCCGAAATCGATGCCGACGACGACGCCCGACGCGCGACTGAGCGAGACGTTGCGGGCCCGCCGGCCGCCGGAGGACGTGGGGGTCACCTCGACCATGTCGAGGGCCTTCAACTCCCGTACGATGTTCGACACCGTCGCGGCGGACAGCCCGGTACTCCTGGCGATCTCGGCCTGGGTGAGCGCACCCGCCATGCGCACCGCGTGCAGGACCCGATCGAGGTTGGCCCGGTGCAGCGAGGACTGGGACCCGGAGGAGTGCGACCCCGGCGGCTGGGCCTCCCGGAAGCGGGCCCCCGTCATGCCGTCGGACATCTGCGATCCCCTCGCCCCGGTGCATCTGACGCACTTCTTGTGTGCAAGTCCTGAACTCTATTGCGCCCTTCGTGCGGGCAGAAGAGTCAAACCTGAACGCAGGCGTCACGATCGGGCCTCTATTCACCGCTCGGCGCGCGGTGAACGCATGGAACGTTACAAACACCCCTTTCGCGCCGGCGCCCGGCGACCCCGTGCACGTGCCTTGTGCCCCGCGCCTTGTGCCTTCTTGTGCACGGGCGTCGGGCGACGCCGCGCCCGCTCACCCCCTCCGCGACGCGGAACGTGTCACGGTCACAGCCGAGGCTCCCAACGTTCGCCCGCGAGGGCCTCCTCGACCAGCCGAACCGCCCGCTCGGTGGCCGCCGCCCGTGAGCCCTCGTACTCGTACATGCGCAGCACCGCCTCCAAAGCGGCCACGGGCACCCGGCCCGCGAGTTCGACGCGCGCCGTGCCGTAGCCGTGCCGGGCGGCGGCGAGCGCGGCGGCGACGTGCTGACGGGCCATCCGGGCCAGGATCAGCGGGTATTTGCGCAGCACGTCGTGGCTTCGATAGCCGGGTGGGCACAGGTCGTACAGCCAGGCGACCGCCGTGTGCTCCCAACCCGGTACACCGGGTGGCCGAACGCCTCGCGGCCAACCCGCCGGCGCGATCCCGTCCCTCCCGCGGGGCTTGGATTCCGCCCCGTTCCCAGCCTCGGCACGCCTGAAGCGACCCGGCTGCTCCCAGGCCGGGGTGTCGCGATCGCCATTGCCGTACATATGTTCGATTATGCGCGGTGGTTGGCCGAGAATGCACGCATGGATCATGGAGGGGGACATCCCGCACCCGCGTTCGACCTCCGGATCGGCGGGATCGGCCCCGCTCCGCCCCCGTTCGACTCTCGTACGACCTTCCAGGAGGACCCGTGATCCAGGCCGACCGCTCCGGCGACGAGGCCGCGTTCGCCCACATACCGCTGGTCGGCGTGTGGCGGAACGGCTTCCTGGAATCGATCCACCACGGCACGGCCGTACTCGCCGGCACCGACGGCTCGGTGGTCGAGGGACACGGCGCGGTGGACGCGCCGATGTTCCCGCGCTCGACCAACAAGCCGTTCCAGGGCCTGGCGATGGCGCGCAACGGGCTCGACCTGGACGGCGAGCTGCTCGCGCTCGCCTGCGCCAGCCACTCCGGCGAGACGTTCCACCTGGAGGGGAGCCGACGGATCCTGGCCCGGGCGGGCCTGCCGGAGAGCGCGCTGCGGTGCGTGGCGGACCTGCCCCTGGGCGCGGCGCAGCGCGACGCGTGGCTGGCGGCCGGCAAGGGGCCGGAGCGGATCGCGATGAACTGCTCGGGCAAGCACGCCGCGATGCTGCTCACCTGCGTGCGCAACGGCTGGTCGACCGAGGACTACCTGGATCCGGAGCACCCGCTGCAGCGGGCCGTGCGCCGGGCAGTCGAGGACGTCGCCGGCGAGCCGGTCGCGGCGGTGGGTGTGGACGGGTGCGGGGCACCGCTGTTCGCCATCTCGCTCGCGGGCCTGGCCCGGTCCTACGGCCGCTTCGCGGGGGCCTCCGAGGGCACGCCCGAACGACGGATCGCGGACGCGATGCGCGCCCACCCGGAGTGGGTCGCGGGCACCGGTCGCGACGTGACGAACCTGATGCGGGCGATCCCGGGCCTGCTCGCCAAGGACGGCGCGGAGGCGGTGTACGCGGTGGGCCTGCCGGACGGTCGGGGCGCCGCGGTCAAGATCGCGGACGGGGCGACGCGGGCACACATCGTCGCCATCGCGGCGCTGCTGTGGCGCATGGGCGTGGACGAGCAGACCCTCGCCCCGTTCGCGCAGGCACCCGTCTACGGCGCCGGCGAGGTGGTCGGCGCCGTCCGCGCGTTCCCCCTTTTGGGTGAACCAACGCCCTAGCCCTGTCGCCCACACGAGCCGGGCACAAAACTGACCCTGCGGCCGGTTGGGAAACCAACCGGCCGCGCCAGTGCCGCCCGATCCCGGTGCCCTCGCACGTGCCGGCGGATGCGCCCGCGGGTGCGAGCGCAAGGGCCGCGCCCGCGAGCGCAGCCGCACCGACCGCACCCGCCACATTCCGTCCCGGATCGGCGACTCGCTCGGGCCGAACCCGAAAGGCACCGGGCCGAGCCCCCGAAGGAGCCCGACCCGGTGCCTCGATGGCGCGCGACCTACCGTCGCCGCGGCGATCGTCAGCCCTTGTTCACCAGCGACCGCAGCACGTACTGCATGATCCCGCCGTTGCGGTAGTAGTCCGCCTCGCCGGGGGTGTCGATGCGCACGACCGCGTCGAACTCGACGCCGGTGTCCGTGGTGACCTTGACGGTCTTGGGGGTGCGACCCTCGTTCAGCGCGGTGATGCCCTCGAACGCGAAGGTCTCCTCGCCGGTGAGGCCGAGGGAGGCGGCGCTGTGGCCGGCCGGGAACTGCAGCGGGATGACGCCCATGCCGATCAGGTTCGAGCGGTGGATGCGCTCGTACGACTCGGCGATCACCGCGCGCACGCCCAGCAGCGAGGTGCCCTTGGCGGCCCAGTCGCGGGACGAGCCCGAGCCGTACTCCTTGCCCGCCAGCACCACCAGCGGAATGCCCGCGGCCTGGTAGTTCACCGACGCGTCGTAGATCGTCGACACCGGGGCGTCGGCCTGCGTGAAGTCACGCGTGAAGCCGCCCTCGGTGCCCGGCGCGATCTGGTTGCGCAGACGGATGTTCGCGAACGTGCCGCGGATCATCACCTCGTGGTTGCCCCGGCGCGAGCCGTACGAGTTGAAGTCCTTGCGCTCGACACCGTTCTCGGCCAGGTACTTGCCCGCCGGACTGTCGCCCTTGATCGAGCCCGCCGGCGAGATGTGGTCGGTGGTGACCGAGTCGCCCAGCTTGGCCAGCACGCGCGCGCCCGCGATGTCCACGACCGGCGCCGGCTGCATCTGCATGCCCTCGAAGTACGGAGGCTTGCGCACGTAGGTGGACTGCGGGTCCCACTCGAAGGTGGCGCCCGTCGGGATCTCCAGCGACTGCCAGCGCGAGTCGCCCGCGAAGACGTCGGCGTAGCGGTCGATGAACATGTCCTGGTCGATCGAGGAGGCCACGACCTCGGCGATCTCCTCGTCGCTCGGCCAGATGTCCGCGAGGTAGACCGGCTTGCCCTCGGAGTCCACGCCCAGCGGCTCGGTGGTGATGTCGATGTCCATCGACCCCACGAGCGCGTACGCGATCACCAGCGGCGGCGAGGCCAGGTAGTTCATCTTGACGTCGGGGTTGATCCGACCCTCGAAGTTGCGGTTGCCCGAAAGCACCGAGACGACCGCGAGGTCGGCGTCGTTGACCGCCTTGGAGACCTCCTCCGGCAGCGGGCCGGAGTTGCCGATGCAGGTCACGCACCCGTAGCCGACCAGCGAGAAGCCGACCTTCTCCAGGTACGGGATCAGGCCCGCCTTCTCGTAGTAGTCCATGACGACCTTGGACCCGGGCGCAAGCGTGGTCTTGACCCACGGCTTGCGGGTCAGACCCTTCTCGACGGCCTTCTTCGCGAGCAGCGCGGCGCCGAGCATGACCGAGGGGTTCGAGGTGTTGGTGCACGAGGTGATCGAGGCGATCACGACAGCGCCGTGGTCGATCTCGTACTCGACGCCGTCCTCGCCGACCACCGTGGTCGGGTTGTGCACGCGACCGTTGGAGCCGGTGGGCGCGTCCGAGGCCGGGAAGGACTCCTTGCCGGACTCGTCGCCGTTGGTGACGTAGTCCGCCAGCGCGCTACGGAAGCGGGCCTTGGCCTCGGCCAGCACGACCCGGTCCTGCGGGCGCTTGGGGCCGGAGATCGAGGGCACCACGGTGGAGAGGTCGAGCTCGATGTACTCCGAGTACTCCGGCTCGTGGCTCGGGTCGTGCCACAGGCCCTGGGCCTTCGCGTACGCCTCGACCAGCGCGAGCTGCTTGTCGTCCCGGCCGGTCAGTCGCAGGTAGGTGATCGTCTCGGCGTCGATCGGGAAGATCGCGCAGGTCGAGCCGAACTCCGGCGACATGTTGCCGATGGTGGCGCGGTTGGCCAGCGGCACCGCGCCGACGCCGTCGCCGTAGAACTCGACGAACTTGCCCACCACACCGTGCTTGCGCAGCATGTCGGTGATGGTCAGCACGACGTCGGTGGCGGTGACGCCGGGCTGCGCCTTGCCGGAGAGCTTGAAGCCGACCACGCGCGGGATCAACATGCTGACCGGCTGGCCGAGCATCGCGGCCTCGGCCTCGATGCCGCCGACGCCCCAGCCGAGCACGCCCAGGCCGTTGACCATCGTGGTGTGCGAGTCGGTGCCGACGCAGGTGTCGGGGTATGCCTGGCCGTTGCGCACCATGATGGTGCGAGCCAGGTGCTCGATGTTGACCTGGTGCACGATGCCGGTGCCGGGCGGTACGACCTTGAACTCGTCGAACGCGGTCTGGCCCCAACGCAGGAACTGGTAGCGCTCCTTGTTGCGGCCGTATTCGATGTCGGTGTTGATCTCGAACGCGTCCGGCCGGTTGAACACGTCGGCGATGACCGAGTGGTCGATGACCATCTCGGCGGGCGCGAGCGGGTTGATCCGGGAGGCGTCGCCGCCGAGGGCCTTCACGGCCTCGCGCATCGTGGCGAGGTCCACGACACACGGCACGCCGGTGAAGTCCTGCATGATCACGCGCGCCGGCGTGAACTGGATCTCTTCGCTCGGCTCGGCCTTCGCGTCCCAGCCGCCCAGGGCACGGATGTGATCGGCGGTGATGTTCGCGCCGTCCTCCGTGCGGAGCAGGTTCTCCAGCAGGACCTTCAGGCTGTAGGGGAGGCGCTTGCTGCCCTCCACCTTGTCCAGCCGGAAGATTTCGTACGACTCGTCACCCACGTTCAGGGTGGAGCGAGCGTCGAAGCTGTTCGCGGACACGACGGTCTCCCTTGATCTTGTGCGTTTCTCCCGCATCCTGCCGACACCCACTCGACTCACGCCAAGCAAGGTGACCCTAAGTAGGGGATGCCGGGGTCTGCGCCCCGCAGATATCTTGATGTCAAGACAAGTCTAGTCTAGGCCCCGACTCCTCCGTGCGGGTACCCGCCACACCCGCGCCGACCCGTCGCTCGCGGATTCCTGTGGGCGATCTCCCCCACACGCGCGCGTGCGCCCCTAACATGCGGACAGCGAGTCCGGCACGACCCACGCGTGGGTCCGGCGAGTGGCCCGGGTATGCGTTCGGAGCACGAGCGCCTCGGGCGGGATGGCGACGAGGGGGATGACGCCATGAAGCGGATCCGGATCGGCGTATTGGGCGCGGCTCGCATCGCGCCGGCCGCACTGGTCAAGCCCGCGCGGCTGATCCCGGAGGTGCAGGTCGCCGCGATCGCCGCCCGCGACGCTGCCCGCGCGGATACCTTCGCGCGACGGCAGGGCATCCCGCGAGTGCATACGGACTACGCCGCCTTGATCGCGGACCCGGAGTTGGACGCGGTGTACATCCCGCTGCCCAACGGGTTGCACGCGCACTGGACGATCCGCGCGCTGGAAGCCGGCAAACATGTGCTGTGCGAGAAGCCGATGGCCGCCAACGAGGCCGAGGCACGCGAGATCGCGGACACCGCCGCGAGTGCCGGCCTGGTGGCGATGGAGGCCTTCCACTATCGGTATCACCCGCTCGCGGGCCGGATGCGCGAGATCCTGGACGACGGCGAGTTGGGCGAGATCCGCCGAATCACCACGTCGATGTGCTTCCCGCTGCCGCTGCTCGGCGACATCCGCTACCGCTACGACCTGGCGGGCGGGGCGCTGATGGACGGCGGGTGCTACGCGGTGCACCTGATGCGACTGCTGGCGGGCGACGACGGAAGCGACCCGATCGAGGTGGTGGACGCGCACGCCCTGACGGTCCGCAAGGACCGGCGGGTGGACCGCGCGATGTCGGCCCGACTGCGCCTGCCCGGCGGCGTGACCGGCACCGTGCACGCGTCGATGTTGTCCCGGCGCGTCCTGGACATGCACGCGCACGTCGTCGGCACCCGCGGCGAGATGCGCGTACTGAACTACCTGATGCCGCACCTGCCGCACCGCTTCACCGTGCACACGGGCAAGCGCAAGCGCCGCGAGCACCTGGGCGAGGCCGCGAGGACCCCGACGTACCGCCTGCAACTCCAGGCGTTCGCGGACGCGATCCGCCTCGGCGGGCCGCCGCTGACGCCCGCTGCGGACGCGGTGCCGACGCTGCGCGTCATGGACGCGATCTACCGCGCGGCGGGCCTGCCCCTGCGCGGACAGACCCCGCCCACCAGGTGAGCGCGAAAGAGCCCCGCCGTAACCGAGGCCGGCCCATCACGCCTCGAGATACGACGCGCCGGCTCAAAGCATGATGTAGTGCAGGATCACGTCGTGGACGTGTCGGCCCTTGTCGTCGCTGCGAAACTCCACGCTGTAGGTCTGCGTGCCGACGTGGATCGCTATTTCGCTGGAGCTCAGGTACGAGCCGGTGAAGCTCTTGTTGGAGACCATGCTCACGCTGCTGATCTTCGAATAGGGCAAGGAGGTGATCGCGACCTTCTTGCCCACGAAGCTGTTGTCCTGGATGATCGCGCGCCGGTCGGTCAGGCCGATGAACCCGGTGCCGACGCCCTTCGCGTCGTAGACCGCGATGATCTGCTCACCCGGCAGCAACCCGCTCTGGATCTTCTCCAATTGCTCACGCTTGTCGAAGACGACGTTTCCCGCTCCGCTCATCCTTTGCTCCTCCTCGTCGACCTGCGACACCCAGCCTAAGGCCGCTCGATCAGCGCCATTCACTCGTCGCGTGGAAGTGTCGCAACGTGTCCTCGTACGCGGTCAGATCCAGCTCCTGTCGCGCGAGCCACTCGTCGGAGTAGTACGAGTGCGCGTAGCGCTCGCCACCGTCGCACAGCAGCGTCACCACCGAGCCGGTCCGACCCGCGGCGCGCATCTCGGCCACCAGACGCAGCGCACCCCACAGGTTGGTGCCGGTCGAGCCGCCCGCCTTGTGTCCGGTACGCCGGTGCAGGTCGCGCATCGCCGCCACCGACGCGGCGTCGGGGACCTTGATCATGCGATCGACGATGTTCGGCATGAAGCTGGCCTCGACCCGGGGCCGACCGATGCCCTCGATCCGCGACGAACACGCGTCGGTGTACGCCGGATCGTGCGTGCGCCATCCGTCGAAGAAGGCCGAGTTCTCGGGATCCACGACGCAGATCTTGGAGTGGTGCCGGCGGTAGCGGACGTAGCGGCCCATGGTCGCGCTCGTGCCGCCGGTGCCGGCGCCGACCACGATCCACTCGGGGATGGGATGCCGCTCCTCGGACATCTGCTCGAACACCGACTCGGCGATGTTGTTGTTGCCCCGCCAGTCGGTTGCGCGCTCGGCGTAGGTGAACTGGTCCATGAAGTGCCCGCCGGTCTCCGCCGCCAGCGCGCGCGAGACGTCGTACACGGTGGCGGCGTCCTCGACCAGGTGACATCGGCCGCCGTGGAACTCGATCAGCTCGATCTTCTCGGGGCTGGTGGTGGCGGGCATGACCGCTACGAACGGCAGGCCGATCTGGTTGGCGAAGTACGCCTCCGAGACGGCCGTGGAACCCGAGGACGCCTCGATCACGGTGGTGCCCTCCTCGATCCACCCGTTGCACAGGGCGTAGAGGAAGAGCGAACGCGCGAGCCGGTGCTTGAGCGAGCCGGTCGGGTGGGTCGACTCGTCCTTGAGGTAGAGGTCGATGCCCCACTCCGCGGGCAGCGGGTAGGCCAGCAGGTGGGTGTCGGCGGAACGGTTCGCGTCGGCGGCGACCTTGCGGATGGCCTCGTCCACCCAGTCGCGGGTCTTGGCGCTGAAACGATCCACATCGTGGTCCACCGACGTCACGTCCACTCCCCTGGCTGGTTCATACCCCGCGCCGGGTTCGGGCGGCGAGGGCTGCGGGATCGATGGTGATCGATCGTGGCCCAGGCTACGGGCCGACGCGCGGGCCCCTGGGCCAACCCCTCGAATGGCCCATGAGCTGCGCATACGTATTCTCGGCCGGAAGTTGTGACGTGCCGGGGGGTCCGCCGCGTCTATGGGGTGGGTACGCGCGAGGGCGCGTAGGGACGAGGAGGGTCTATGGCGGGCTTCGACGCTGAGCCGGCCGATTTCCTGGAGTTCGCCAACGCGTGCAGCGGTCGGCTGTTCCGGACGGCCTGGCTCCTGTGTGGCGATTGGCATCTCGCCGAGGACCTCGTGCAAACGACGCTGGGCAAGTTGTATCGGGCCTGGAAGCGGGTCAGCCGGGCCGACAGCCCGGAGGCGTACGCGCGCACCGTGCTGACACGCACCTATCTGTCCCACCGACGCAGGCTGAGCAGCACCGAGCAGCCCTACGCCGACCTGCCGGAGGGCTCCGGCCCCGAGGAGGACCAGGCGTTGCGGTTGACGCTCTTGAAGAGCCTGGCCGAACTGCCGCCCAAGGACCGGGCGGTACTGGTCCTGCGGTACTGGGAGGACCTGAGCGTGGAGCAGACGGCGCGGCAGATGGGCGTGTCCGAGGGGGCTGTGCGCAGCAGATCGATGCGGGCGTTGGAGAAGTTGCGCAGCGTGCTCGGGGCCGAGTCGGGATGGCTCTCCGCCGCATGAGGGAGTTGCCGCGTACACCGCCGGTACGGCCGTACGGCTGGTGAGCAGCAACGACCTGTGTTCGCACGGATGTCACCGATGGCGAGGAGACGGTAGGTCTATGGGGTCCGACGAGAATGAGCTGGCGGCCGCGATGCGGACGTCGGCGTCGGGGCTGGTCCCCCCGACGGGATTGGTCGCGGGCGGCATCGCCCGAGGCAGACGCATGAAGCTGGTACGACGTATCCAGGTCGGCGCGTCGACCGCGGCGGTACTGGCCGTCGCGAGTACGACCCTGCTCGTCGTGGCGAACGGAAACGACGACCACCGCGGGCGGGTGGCGGGTCCCGCGAGCACGACCGCCGAGGTCTCCGCGCCCGCCACCGAGGCCGGGCCCAAGCCCCGGCCGACGCTCACGGTGCCGGCCGGGACGGTGCCCGTGCTGCCACCGCTGCTGCTGCACAAGCTCTTGGCACTTGTGCCGGAGAACCTCCTGACCTCCCGGCTCACCGGCTCGGACAACACGAACCGGACGTCTGCGGGAATTCACAACGCAGGCGCTTCGGCGTCGTTCGTTCTCGAGGACTCGGCGGGGCCCAGCCTGCTCTCGGTGTCGGTGGAGCAGAACGCCGACACCCCGGAAACCGTTGAATGTCCGCACCCGGGCGGCGAGGTCTACGCCAAATGCGTGAACTACGAGGCTCCGGCAGGCCGGGTGGTGGAGCGGCAGGACTGGGTCTACCCCGCGGCGCCGGACACCCCGGAGAACCGCGCGGACGGCAAGGCCGGACCGTGGGGCAACGGGCCCAAGGTCTGGTCCGTGCGAGTCCTGCGTCGTGACGGCGTCGTGATCACCATCGAGGAGATCGCCTCGCGGGAGGAGAAGGGCGACATCGGCCGGAACACGCCGATCCTGTCGATGGACCGGCTGCGTGCGATCGCCACCGACCCGACCTGGCAGCTGTGGGTGGCCTCGGACGCCAACAAGGCGGCGGCCGACGCCTCGCCCAAGATCGGCAACCGATCCCCGTTCGGCGAGAATTACCAAACCCCGCCGTCCACCTCGCCATCCCCGTCGAACACGGGGGCAGCGCGGTCGGAGAACGGGACCGAAGCCGTCTCGTCGGGGTCCGGTGTCCCCTCCGGAACCGTCGGGACCTCGCGGTCCTGAACATCTTCGACGCCTGCCGGGCATGACTCGCCGTCGGCCGGGCATGCGCCGGATATCGAGCCCCCGGGCGCCTCTGACTCCCCCCTCACGCTCCGGGGGCTCGATGCCGTCCCGGTCCTCCCGTCTGGGATCCTGACGCGGGGTCCTGCCGGCCCCGAGGAGACTTCGAGGGAGGCGGTCGCGATGACCGAGGGCATAGGGATCGGTCTGGGCGGCGTGGGGTTCGAAGGTGGCTACGCGGAATACGGCCCGGCGGACGCCGAGGACCGCGCCCGGCACATCCTGGAGGTCTTCGAACGGGCCTTCGGCGCGCTGATCGATGGCGACTCCGCCGCGTTCCGGGTGAAGTTCCGCAAGATGGCGGCTTCGGCGTTCGCGTTCTATCGGGGCACGGCCTGCCTGTTCTACGCCGACCTGGACGGTCGTGTGGACCCCTTCCTGGACGAACGCAACTCGCGGGTGTGGATCCACGGCGACCTGCACGCGGAGAACTTCGGCACGTACATGAACGCGGACGGCAAGCTCGTGTTCAACGTCAACGACTTCGACGAGGCGTACGTCGGCCCGTGGACCTGGGACGTCAAGCGCTTCGCGGCGAGCCTCGCGCTGATCGGACACGGCAAGGCCCTCAGCGACGACACGATCACGACCCTCGTCGCGGGCTACGGCGCCGCCTACCTCGACCAGCTTCGACTGCTGACCGACAAGACCACGCCACAGGAGGCCGCGCTGACCCTGGCGACGACCGAGGGGCCGCTCCTGGAGGTGCTGCGGCAGGCCCGGCTGCAGACCCGAATCGAGTTGCTCCGCTCGCAGACGGTGGTGCAAGACCACGAACGGCGATTCGCCCTGTCCGGCGGCGCGTTCGAGTTGTCCGACGACGTCAAGGCGACGGTCTTGGAGGCCTTCGGGCGCTACCTGGACACGTTGCCTCCCGCGACCCGGCAGCGGCCGGACACCTACGACGTCAAGGACGTCGTAGGGCGGCGCGGGGTCGGCATCGGCAGCGCCGGCCTGCCCTCGTACAACTTGCTGATCGAGGGCAACACGGAGGCGTTGGAGAACGACGTGATCCTGTACATGAAGCAGGGCCAGACGCCGTCGGTGAGCCACCACGTCACCGACCCCGAGGTACGGTCCTACTTCGAGCACGAAGGACACCGCACGGTCATCTCGCAGCGCGCACTGCAGGCGCACGCGGACCCGTGGCTGGGCTACACCGACATCGACGGGGTGGGCCAGCTGGTCGCCGAGGTGTCGCCGTACGCGAACGACCTGGACTGGTCCGACCTCAACGAGGTGGACACGATCGCGGAGGTCGTGGAATACCTGGGCCGGGCCACCGCGACGATGCACGCGGTGGCCGACGAGGAAAGCGGTCACACGCTCGTACCGTTCTCGACCGAGCACGCGATCCTCGAGGCGATCGAGCGCGACGAGGAGGGCTTCACGACCTCGCTCGTGGACTTCGCGCACGCGTACGGGGCGCGCGCTCGCGCCGACCACGCCATCTTCGTCGACCTCTTCCGTAACGGGCTGATTCGGGGGTTGTAGGCGCCACCGGCGGCGCGAAGACGCCCTCACGGTGCTGTCCGATTCCCGCCGGCCACTCCTGCGGGAACGGGTGACACTGGTCGACGTGATGGACGACGAGCAGTGCTACCGAGCGTGCAGCAGCCGGGACAGTCGGTTCGACGGCTGGTTCTACATGGCGGTCACGAGCACCGACATCTACTGTCGGCCGAGTTGCCCCGCGGTCAAGCCGAAGCGTGAGAACGCGCGGTTCTACCCGTCGGCTGCGGCCGCACAGGCGGCGGGTTTCCGGGCGTGCAAGCGCTGCCGTCCGGACACCTCGCCGGGTTCGCCGGAGTGGGACGTCCGCGCCGACGTGGTCGGGCGCGCGATGCGGCTGATCGCGGACGGGGTCGTCGACCGTGAGGGCGTCGGCGGCCTCGCGGGCCGGCTCGGGTACAGCGACCGCCAGTTGAACCGTCTGCTGATGGCCGAGGTCGGCGCGGGCCCTCTCGCGCTCGCCCGGGCTCGACGGGCGCAGACGGCCAGGGTCCTGCTGGAGACCTCCGACCTCCAGATCGCGCAGGTCGCGTTCGCAGCCGGGTTCGCGAGCGTGCGGCAGTTCAACGACACCGTGCGCGAGGTGTTCGGCCGCACCCCCACGGAGGTGCGTGGGCGGGCCGGCGCCCGAGGCGTCGAGCCGGGCGAGATCCGGCTGCGGCTGCCCTACCGGGAGCCGATCGCGCTCGGGCACGCGCTGGATTTCCTGGGGTTGCGGGCGATCCCCGGCGTCGAGGAGTACGTCGACGGGGTCTACCGCCGGGTGCTGTCGCTCCCGCACGGCACCGGCGTGGTCGAGCTCTCGCCCGGCCCCTCCTGGGTGTGGTGCCGCCTGGTCCTCGCCGACCTGCGCGACTTGGGCGCCGCCGTGCAGCGCTGCCGACGACTGCTCGACCTGGACGCGGACCCGCTCGCGGTCGACGAGGCGCTCGGGAGCGCCGAAGCGGGCGAGGGTGGCTTGGGCGCGCTCGTGCGGGCCACCCCGGGGCTGCGCTCGCCGGGACACGTGGACCCCGACGAACTCGCCGTGCGAGCCGTGCTCGGCCAGCAGGTCTCGGTAGCGGGCGCGCGCACGATCGCGGGCCGGCTGACGGCCCTGTACGGCAAGCCGCTGGCAGCACCCCTGGGCGGACTCACCCACGCGTTCCCCTCCGCGACCGCGCTGGCGGACGCGGATCCGGCGGATCTACCGATGCCCGTGTCACGCAAGAAGGCGCTGTTCGCGCTCACCGGTGCGCTGGCGTCGGGGACGGTCCGGCTCGACCCGGGCGTGGATCGCAGGGCGGCGGAGGCGGGCCTTTTGGCCCTTCCGGGTATCGGCCCCTGGACGGCGTCGTACATTCGACTGCGGGCACTGGGCGATCCGGACGTGTTCCTGCCCACCGACTTGGGCGTCAAGCACGCACTCGCGCGATGGGACCTCCCGGTCTCGGCCGCGCAGTCGTGGTCCCCCTGGCGCTCGTACGCACTGCACCACCTGTGGGCGAGCCTGTCCGCAGCACCCACCGTCTCGGTGAAGGAAGCAGCATGAACCAGGACGCCCTGTTCGAGGCCGTCGAAGCGCCCGACCCGCACGTGCCCCCGGCCGTGTTCCACACCCCGCTCGACGGCCCCCGCCGATACGCGGTGATGGACTCCCCGGTCGGCGAGCTGCTCATGATCGGCGACGGCGACTCGCTCACCGCCCTCTACATGGCCGCCACGCCGGGCGCGGACTGGGTACACGATCCCGGTGCGTTCACCCAGGCGCAGGCGCAGTTGAGCGCTTACTTCGCCGGCGAACTGCGCGAGTTCGACCTGCCGTTGGCGCCGGCGGGCACGGACTTCCAGCTCAAGGTCTGGTCGGCCCTGACCACCATCCCGTTCGGGCACACGATGTCCTACGGCGCCCTGGCGACGAGGTTCCTCGGCCAACCGACGGCGTCCCGCGCGGTCGGACTCGCCAACGGCCGCAACCCGATCAGCATCATCATCCCCTGCCACCGGGTGATCGGCGCCGACGGCACCTTGACCGGCTACGCGGGCGGATTGCCGCGCAAGCAGCGCCTGTTGGCGCTGGAGCACGTCCGCGTCACCGGGTAGCCGGGCCACTCCGAACCGCACCGGCGCCGGCGAGGCCGCGCGATTCACGACTGGAACGCCCGCCGCACGACCCCCGCGACCCGCCCCCGCCGGAGCGTGTCGCGCCAGGTGAAGCGCAGCACGAGCGCGCCCACGAGGGCCAGTTCGTTGGCCCGGGACCGGTCGCGAAAGAGCGCGTCGGGCCGCGAGTGCACGTCCGCGCCGTCCGCCTCCGCGAAGATCGGTCGCAAGCCGGTCAGCCACGCGAGATCCACGCGGGCCCGGCCGCCGCCGGGCAGTACGACCTCGTGCTGCAACTCGTCCGATGCGACCCCGCCCCGAACGCAGTCGAGTCGTACCCGCGACTCCAATGGGCTCTCGGCCCGCGCGTCCGCGATTTCGAGCAACGGCCGAGCCCGCCCCGCCCCGGGCCGGCCCGCTGCCGCCTGCTCGACCGCCTCCAGCTCCGCCGCCTCGACCAGGCCCAGATGCAGCGCCGAATCGAGGACCGCCAGACCCTCCTCGGGCGGCAGCGTCGGCACCAGGTCGGCCAGTGTTCGCACCGGTGTCGTCACCGCAAATCCGTCCACCGTCACGATCTCGTCGGCCCGCAACCGGCGCCGATGCGCAACGATGCCGGGCCCACCACGACGCGACGCCGTGTCGGGCGTCGCGATGTGCACACATTCCACCGGCGGCACGCCACGCATCCCGTGCACGCGGGCCGCACTGTGCAATACGGCCACGGCTCGTTCGCCATAGGCCGCGAGCCCGGCGCGCAACAACCCGCGCGAGGAGAGCGCACATCGATCGGCATCGACGAGCCCCACGCCTCGCGCGAGTTCGCGCACCTTCCCATCGTTGACGAGTCTGCGCCACACCCGCCCGGACACCCCGGCGGATACCGCCTGTTCCCGTGTTACCACTCCGTCGTGCTGCCATGCCAACCCCCGCAAGACTCGTACGGCCTCTTCCATCCCCGGATCCTGGTCCGTGCGGCCCGCGGCGCGGTGTGAGCGGTCGCAATCTGTGGACAACCCGGCACTTGTGGACACCCAGGGGCGTGCTTTGCCGGATTCGTGGATGATCTTCAGCCATTGGACACCTTCATGATCATTGCGAGCCGCCGCGCGGCCGGCGCCAACCGGTGTGATGGGCGGGTCCCCACGCCCCGTACCGTCCCGAGGATCGCCATGCCCAACTTCCGCAAACACCGACGCGTCGCGGCCGTGTGCGCCGCGCTCGCGCTCACGGTGGGCGCCGGTTCCGCCTACGCCGAGAGCCGGCCGGCTCCCCGTGCGACCACTCCCGCCGGCGCCACCCCCGCCGCGCCCGCCAAGGTGTCCTTCAACGTCATCAGCGACGTGCAGGGCGACCTCGCGGACTTCGGTCGAGCACTCGACCAGATGAAGGTGATCAACCCCGCAAGCGGCGCGCTCGTCGTCAACGGCGACATCACCCCGCGCGGCTACAGGGCCGAGTACGACCAGGTGAAGCAGGTCCTGAACACGCGTCCGCACCCGGCGAACACGTTCTTCACGATCGGCAACCACGAGTTCTACGTGCCCAAGTACTGCAATCCGGACAAGCTGTGTCAGGAGACCTGGCCCAACGGCACCACCGAGCAGTCGCTCTTCCAGAACTTCTACGACTTCACCGGGCTCGACAAGGTCTACTACGAGCGCGTCGTCGACGGTGTCCCGATGTTGTTCCTCGGCACCGAGAAGTACATGAAGTACAGCGACCCCACCAAGTGGGACGAGGTGTGGTTCAGCGATGAGCAGCTGACCTGGCTCGAGCAGCGAATGAACTACTGGGAGGCGCAGGGCAAGCCGACGTTCGTGTTCTCGCACCACGTCCTGCCGGACACGGTCTCGGGCACGCGCAACAAGCTCTACAAGTCGGACTACCTCCAAGCCGACCGCATCATGAGCATCCTGGGCGCGCACAAGGACGCCGTGCTGTTCACCTCGCACACGCACTGGGACCTGAACCTGTCCGACTGGGCGGTGCGCAAGGTCGTGCCGGGGACCGGCAACCTCGAAGGCTTCACGGTCGTCAACACCGGTGCCGTCCAAACCCAGTGGACCGACGACGGCTCGGGTGGTGAGAGCGCGCTGAGCGGGTTGGAGAACAGCGGGCTCCAGGTCGAGGTCACCAACGACCGGGTGTCGATCAAGGCCCGCGACTTCCGGCGCAACCAGTGGGTCAAGGAGCTGAACGTCTCACTGCACACCAAGTGCGCCGCGGCCAAGCCGTGGACCGAGTCGATGACGTACACGAACGGCGACACCGTCGTGTGGAACAACCACACGTGGCGCGCCAAGTGGTGGACGCGCGGCGAGACGCCGGGCACGACCGGCCAGTGGGGCGTGTGGGAGGACCAGGGCGCCTGCTGATCGCCCGCGACAAGACCTGAAGGGGTGGGACCGTCGGCGGCCGGTCCCACCCCTTCGGCCGACCCGCGCCGCCCGCAGCGGACGTCTCAGGACTTCGGGGCGAGCCGCGGGGTCGACCACCGCATGAGGGTACCTCCGGTGAAGGCATCGCCTCGACCGATATGGCACCGCTTCGGCCCCGCGCACGACGGTGCTCGCCGGGCCGTTGGCGACCAAGGCAACCGGTTGTCGATGCCCTCACCCGCCGAGTCGAGCACTACCGGGGCCCGGCTCGACGTCGGACCGACGACGACGGGGACGTACGCGGAAGGTCTCGTGCGAGATCGGGCGCCGCATCCGAAGCCACCGGGGCCCGAGCCGGGCCGATCATGGGGTCGATGCGCACGATGGTCAGGTCCCCGTGCTCGAGTACGCCCGCTCTCCGTCGCGCGCCCACCCACCGGACGAGTTCACGGGGACTGCCCGCGGCCGGCTCGCGCAATTCCTCCCACGGCCGCCCACCGGCGAGAGCGCTGCGCAGGAACCACGCGCCGGCCGTGTCGTTGGCCACGTACAGCAGGTCCCGGTCGGTCCAGGTTCCTCGCGCACACCGAACCCGCCGCGCCACCGCGGCGGGGTCCGCGCCGTTGCTGGTCGCGACGTCGGGCCGTCGTGAGGTCGGAAACACCCGCCAGAGCCGGTCGCCGCGCACCTGGAAGAGATAGGCGTCGCCGAGCACCGCCGCCGCCCACTGGCCCCGCCCGGACAACCAAGGATGCGGCGCGATGTGCGCCGCGAGCACCGCGGACGCGTGCGCTCCGCGTTCCAATTTGCGTAGTTCGTAGGGCTGTACCGGCATTCCGCGCCGGTCCCGCTCGACCAGGTAGCGCTTGGTCAGGTCGGGCCATCGGTCCGCCGCACGCGCCAGCACGTCGGCGAATCCCGTACCGCCGCACAGGAGCGGGGTGGGCGCCGCACCGCACGCCCGCACCAGGAGTTCGGCCCAGCGCCGCGCGAGCAGACTCTCTGCAGCGCCGTCCGCGAGGGCGACCCGCAAGGCGCCCGGGCGGTCGACGCGGGCGCGCCTGCACGCGGGTCCGGCCGGCGGCAGGAACCCGCGTCCGGCCCCGTCGCCGATCCAGACCGCGTCCTCGTATTCGAGGGGTTCGCCTTCGTGCCGGTGCAGCGCCAGGACCGTGACGTTCGCGCGCACCGTGCCGTCTCCTCTGTGGTGGTACGAGAACCGCTCAGCCGCGTACGTCCGCGATCGGGTTGAGGATGTCGACGTAGACGGACTGGGTCTCCAACGGGACTTCGAGTTCGTCGAGACCCGCGACACGGGTGAGCAGGTTGGCCTTGCACCGCAGTGTGGCACCGTCGAGGAGGCGGTCCACGAGCGGGCGCCCGGCGGGGTGATCCGTGCGCGTGCGCACGAGCCGGTCGCGGAAGATCGCGATCAACGCCCGCTCGTCGGCCAGCCCTTGCGCACCCATCGCGCCGACGAGGCCGAGCACGTTGTTGATCGCGAGGTAGTAGCCGAGCCGTTCGTCGATCACGTGGTCGGGACACCAGGTCCCCAGGTCCCGGCCCGCGCCCGGGAGCCAGCGGGCCAGGCGCGCGCCGCGTTCGGCCGAGAAGTAGTAGCCCTGATTGCCGCGATAGCGTCCGCCGATCGGGCGGCCGTCGGTGTCCAGCACGACCAGCGTGTTCTGTTGATGGGCCTCCAGCCCGAGACCGTACTCACCGTGCAGCCACAGGATCGGTGCGACCAACACGTCCAGGTAGCGGCGGAACCACGACTCGGCCGTCTCGCGCAACGGCGTCGCGGTACGGGCGGCGAGCGTGTACAACACGTCGGCGAGCATCGACCGACCCCGCGGCAGGTCGGGGCGCGGCGCGGCCAGTCCCGCGATGCAGTACACGCGGTCGCGCGGGCCGAACGGGTTGTCCCGCACCACGAGTTCGAGGCCGGATTCGCCGCGCCCGCCGGGGACGTCCACCGCTATCCAGCCAAGATCACGCAGCACGTCGAACCCCGGGTGGGCGGAGTGCATGACGCGCTTGAGACCGGCGTCGAGCATCCGGTGCACGGCGAGGCCTCGGCGCAGTTCACTGCGGTGGTTCTCCCGGCGGGAGTTGGTGATCTCGACGCCGAGCGAGGTCTTCAGCATGACGGGCGCGCCGGTGCGGTACACGGTGCGCAGCGAGGAGGTGGCCGACCACGCGGGCCCGCCGGGGCCGAGGTCGCGGAGCAGCCCGCGCTCCAAGAGCGCGGCGACACCGGGTCGCCCGAGGACGTCGCGGGCCTGCCAGGGGTGCGCCGGCAGGGCGACCATGCCCGGCGGCAGGTTCACATCGCCTTCGGCGAGCCCTGCGAGCACCACCGGCACGGGTCGCCCCAGATCGCCGTCGTGGATCGCCACCGAGGGGTCCACGGCGAACCAGTGCAGGGGGAACGATCCGCGCAATTCCGGCGAGTAGCGCGGCGACGAGGGTCCGTACATGCCTTGCCGGGACGCCGGCGAGGGATGCATCGGGTGGCCGAGAACAATCGACTGTTCGGTGCTCAGGAACGGCGTCGTTCCCGGAATGTCCTCGGGCACCTTGCGGCGCTCGGCGAGGTGGTGGGCGATCCGCCGGGTCGAGTCGATCACCCGGTCGGTCATGTCGGCGATCGCGGTGATCGAGCCGACTCGGCCGTGCGCCGCCTCGATTGCGAGGAGTACGGCCAGCGTGGTCGCGTCGAGTGCGACACCACTGCTCAGTCGGACCGGGCCGAAGCGGTGCATGCCGGTCTCGGAGCGGTACAGGATCGGCGCGACGACCGTGCTGGCGGTCGCCGGCAGCGGAAGCCGTAACGGCCCGTCCACCGGAACCGCGGTTCCGCTTTCGCGGATGCGGCAACGAAGCAGGTTCTCTATGGCCGCGTGATCGGCGGCACGTGCGGGCGCGGGGTCGAGCAGTGGATCACTCGCCCCTCGGTCGCCGGGGGCGAGGTGTCGGGCGGCGCCGAGTACCGCGCCGGTGCGCGGGTGTTCGGGTTCGGGATGGGCCGGGTGGGCACGCGCGGGCGAGGGCTCGTCGCCTGCCGGGCCCGGAACGGGCTTTCGAGGGCTGCCCGGTCGCGCCGGCTCCGGAAGCGCCTCCGCGGATGTCGACATGTGCGGTACGTACCTCCCCTGGTCTGCACGGCCGTGGGTCGGGTTCGAATTGTGGACGCGGTCCATTCGCCACCGCTCCGAGGGACGTTCACCGTACGGCAATCCGCCGGTTATCAGAATCATGTCCCGCGACGGGCTCCCGTGTGCGGGCTTTGCGTGATGGCAACCCCTTGTCATGCTCCGGCGAGGTCGGCGGTCGCGGACCGATCGCGGGCGCGACCCGTCGCTCACGGCGTCGGCACCGGGCATGCCCGAGGACGCTTCGCCACGGTACGAACGGCCCCGTAAGAGCGGCATCAGGGGCCGGAGTCGGCAGCTCCGGTCGGTTTCGTGCTCCCCCGGGTGGGGTCGCGCGGACTTGGCAAGGTGATCGTGGGGTCCGCCGGCCCGTGACGATCGTCGATGCGAACGATTGGGGATGAGCGCGACGTGCATCTCGCACCTCGCACCCATAAGGAGTTTGCGCCATTTACGACGGATCGGGGCACCGGTGGGGAATTTCTCCGCCGCGATCTGCTCGATCCGTCGATCATCGCCACCGACCGTCCACTTGTGGTTACGATACGAACGCCCTTGTGCCGTAGGTGCCGAGGGGCGGAACGGGGGGAATCTCGGTCCAGTCCGTACTTCCGCGCGCACGTTTCCGCGGACGCTTGGACGAGGCTCCGTCGCTGCCTGGAGAACGACCTGCCGCCTCCGCGCGTCGGGCCTCAGCCTTGGGCAAACACGGAATCCGGAGCCGGTCATGCCATACCAGCATCAGCCGAACGGCCCACACCAACCGCCATACGGGCAACAGCCCCACCAGCCCTATCCGTCGCAGATCCCGCCCCCGTACCCGCCACCGCACCCACCCCCCGCGCCGCGACCGAGACGGCGGCGGCAATGGGAGGTTGATGTTGCTTCTCACGCTGATCGGGACGGTGGCGACCGTGCTGAGCATGCTCGTCGCGGCGGGCATCGGCCCGTTCGATCTCTCGGACGACTCGCCGGCGTCGGGCGGGGCGACAAGAACGGGGCCGACCCGGCGGCCTCGGCGCAGGGGCCCGCGAAGCAGACGGCGGAAAGCTACGTGCGGGCGGTCAACGAGGTCTGTTCGGCTCGTTCGGACAACGTCACCAGGCTCTTGAACGACCCGACCGCCTCGACCGTCTCGAATGACGTCGCGCAGCAACGCACCGCGCTGAGCGACGAGCGCCGAGTTGAAGAACACCCGATCCCACATCAGGGCCGTACCGTTGCCGGCCGATCCGGCCGCGGCCGGGCCGTTCACGCAATGGCGTAACGCCTACGACAGCCGGGTCGACGCCCTGAGCGAGGCGGCCGCGACGCTGAACAGCGGCGACTCGGCGGGCTTTCGGGTCGCGTCGGACCGATTCGTCAACGAGACGGGCCCGATGAAAGACAAGCAACGCGCCCTGAACCTCGCCTGCCCGTAGCAGGCACGGGTGACGGGGCCGGGAGGGGGAAGCCGGGTGAGCGGGTCAGGCGACCGGCCACGGCAGGATCACCCACAGGGTCTTGCCGTCCGGGTGTGCCTCAATGTGGATCTGACCGCCGAGTTCGGTGACGATGTTGCGCACGATCAACAGTCCTCGACCCGACGTGTCGTCGACCGTTTCCAACAGGGCGACCGGACGGTAGGGATGGCGGTCGCGTACACCCAGCCACAACCAACCGTCGTGCACGGTACAGGTGACCGATACCTCCGGCGACAAGACGGCCGCGTGTTCGACGGAGTTGGTGATCAGCTCGGAGGCGACCAGCTTGAGGGCGTAGCCCAGATCGTGTCCGTAGGGCAGTCCCCAGTAGGTCAGATGGTCCGCCAGGGCCCGTCGGGCCTGTGCGACAGAGGCCGGTTGGGCGGGCAGGGTGAACCAGCAGGATCGCTCGTATCCCGTTCCCATGTCACCCCTTTCGGCACCGCGCCTCAGCGTACTGACCGGCGCGCTTGCGGGCGCACGGTTGACGATTCGTCATATCGCTACGATTCGATGATCGGTCGCGTGTGTGAGTGAAGGTCGACATGGGCAAGACCATCGCAGTCCACGTCCCTCCCGACGTGTGATTGTGAGCGCCGAACAGCGGCATTCCTCTGCGAATGACCGGATTGTGCACGGTGCGGATTCCAGAAGGGTGACTACCTGTGGTGGAAGATCTCGATGCCGTCGAACAGGCCATGTTGGCCAACCTTCTCGACGGTCGTCGGCCTCGTCGGCGCACCTCGGAGACGCCGACCCGGTCCAATCGACAACACCAGCCCCCGCAGCAGCAGCGCCGTCAGGCGCAGTCGGTGCCGCGTGCGGTCATCCCGGCGCCGGTGCCCGCGGCGGCACCCAACCGGGACGCTACGCGCGTTCTCGACATCGGTCGCGTGATCAAGCAGATCGACCCCCGGACCACGCCCGAGCAACGGCACGCGATGGCGACGAGCTGGACCCAGTTGGATCTGACTGCGGCCCAGGTGTTGGCCTGGCTGACCGCCGGCATCCTGCCCGCGGAGTACAAGCTGGCGGCGGCGTGCCTGGAGCGGGGCCTGACCCCGCAGGACATGAAGACTCGCCTGGACGGCGTGCGCGTGGTCGAGCGGCTGCGCAGCGACGGCGTGGACGGCGTGGTGGCGCAACTGCGCAGCGGCGCCGCGTAGGCGGGCCGCGCCGGGGGACATCGCGGGCCGGGCCGGTGGATGATCATTGACATGGTTCATTACCAAGCCTAGCTTTTAGCGATGTGAAGGATTCGGGGGCGGGTTCCGCCGCCCCACCCACTCTGACGCATCGCCAGATCATGTTGGTCTTCTGCGGGTTGATGCTCGGCGTCATGCTGGCATCGCTCGACGCGACCATCGTCTCGACGGCGATGCCGACGATCGTTGCCGACCTCGGCGGGCTCGAACACCTGGCATGGGTGACCACCGCGTACACCCTGGCCACGGCGGTTTCGATCCCGCTGTACGGAAAGCTCGGCGACGTATACGGGCGCAAGCGGCTCTTCCAGTTCGCCATCGTGGTGTTCCTCGTGGGCTCCATGCTGTGCGGTACCGCACAGTCGATGGGCGCCCTGATCGCCTTCCGGGCGATCCAGGGACTCGGCGCCGGCGGGCTGATGAGCAACGCGCAGGCCATCATCGGCGACCTCGTACCGCCCGCCGAACGCGGTCGATACCAGGGCTTCATCGCGTCCACGGTCGCGTTCTCGACCGTGTGCGGGCCGCTGATCGGCGGCTTCTTCACCGAGGCGCTGTCGTGGCGATGGGTGTTCTATGTGAACATCCCACTGGGCGCGGTGGCGCTGATGGTCACGTCCGTGGTGCTCAGGCTGCCGCGCAAGGCCTACACCAAGCGTCCGTTCGACGGTTTCGGCCTGGCCCTGCTCACCTGCGGAACCAGTGCCTTGATCCTGTTCACCAGTTGGGGCGGTACGCAGTTTGCCTGGGTCTCCGCGTCGAGCCTGGTGCTGGCCCTGACGGCGGTCGGCGCGCTCGCGGCCTTCGTGTTGGTGGAGCGGCGTGCGGCCGACCCGTTGATTCCGCTGCGGTTGCTCTCGCGCAACACGATCGTGCGGGTCGCGTGTCCGCTGACGATGGTCACCGGTTGCCTGACCCTGGGAATGAGCACGTTCCTGCCCATCTACCAGCAGATCGTGCGCGGCCACGGGCCGACCCGGTCCGGGCTGCTGCTCGCGCCGATGATGCTCTCGATGATGGTGTGTTCGACGCTGTCGGGTCGGCTGATCTCGCGAATCGGCAAGTACAAGCGGTTCCCTCTGGTCGGCACGCTGCTGGCCGCGGCAGGGCTCGTGGTGTTGTCACTGCTCGGCGTCGACAGCCCGTACTGGCACCTGCTGATCGGGCTGATGGTGCTGGGGTTCGGGCTCGGCACGATCGGTCCGGTCACCACGCTCGCGGTGCAGAACTCGGTCGACCACGCGGACATCGGTGTGGCCACCGGCCTGAACTCGTTCGCGCGCTCGATCGGCTCGGCCCTGGGCGCGGCCGTGCTCGGCGCGGTGTTCGCGCACGGGGTGGCCGACGGGACGGGGCCGGCCCGGGCGGGTGAATCCGGCATGGGGATCACTCGGCAGGCGATCGACGCGTTGCCGGCGGAGCAGCGGGAGGCGACGCTGGTCGGGTTCGCGGACGCGCTCGACGCGGTGTTCCTGGCCGCCGTCCCGATCGCGGTGCTCGGCTTCGTCCTCGCGCTCATGTTGCGGGAGATCCCCTTGCGTCGCGGCCCGAAGCAGGTCGCGGCGGTCTCAACAAGCACCGAGCGCAAGCTGTTCGAGACCGGCTGACAGATCGCGCAGGTCCTCTGCGGCGTCCCAGGCCCAGTGGTTGGGGTTGCCGGCGAGCGCCTCGTCGGTCTCCAGTCGGCGCAGTGCGAGCCCCGCGAGGTCCAGGACCAGGTCGTGTTCGCCCTCTCCGTTCAACCGGTGCAGCACGCCCACGACGTCGCATACCCGCCGGGTGAGGCTGCGTTCGGGGATGCCTTCGATCAACCGGGAGAGACCGTAGCCGGCCATCAAGCTCAGGATCATGCCGCGTATGGCCGATAGGTCGCGCCGTTCCCGGGCCGGTTCGAACCGACGCCACCAGCACACCCACGCTTGCGGCTCCGTGGTCGCGCGAGCCTCGATCGCGGTACGACGCGGCTGGAAGGACGCCGACCGCGCGGATCCGGCGAGCATCAACCGCTCCAGCGCCGCGTCCACCGCGACCTCCAGGTCGGGGTGCGGCCGATCCGAGCACACGCGGGTTCGGGTCTGTTCGGCGGCTGTCATCGCCATCGTCGTCATGCGATGTATTGGAGCGGAGTGTCTCGTCGGCCCGCCCTGCGATCACTCGAAAGAGGGACAATGTGTCGCATGAACGAGTGGGAACTGTGGCGCCAGGACGACAATGGCGCGCGTTTCCGGATCCGGGGCCATACCAATCGTGTGGCCGCGATCGCCGGCCGATTGTCCGGACGCCGCACGAGCAGCTGTACTGGGTGGCGGGCCCACGAACCCCGAGCTGCCCGACACCGGCCGCCCCCGCGGACCTGATCCAGGTCCTGGCGGCGGATCGCGAGCCTTCGGCGCCCGCGTTCCTCGTCGCCTTCCGGGACGTCGGGGCGTCGTTGCGGGATGAGCGCTGCCTCGAACGCGACACGATCGCGGCCGTGTTCAGCGCCGCGCGGGACACCGCCGAGTCCGGGCCCGCGCGGGCGCGGGCGCGATCCCGAGCGCGAGCGGGCGGGCGAAGGCGACCCGGAGCGGGCTCCGGCGCTCGACCGCGCACGGGACCATCTGGCCCACGCAGCGGCGCACAACCTTCAAGGCGTCTACGTTCGCCGTGCCGGCGGGTTGGACGGTCCGGCAGGGCAGTGAGGTGCCCAACGTGCTGTGCGTGTGCCGCCCGCCGCGCTCCTGGGGCGCCCGAACGACGGGTGTGCGGTGGACGGCGTGGAAATCCGCCTCCCTGATCCGCCGGACGACGAAGCGGGCCGGGTGCTGCACTTCGAATCCGGATCGGGCTGGGTTCGGCAGGGCAACGCCTGGTGCCGCGGGGCGGTCCCCCCGCGGCACCATGTTGACCACGTCCTCGACGTTCGTCGAACACGGGTGCCGCCCGGTCGGACCCCAGGCCGTCGACTACCGACGCTGGTCAGCCGGTTGCGACCACGGATCGACCTATCACCCGCGGGTGTGGTGGCTGCCGACCACAAAGCCGTCCAGCGCGACCTTCGCCATGCCACCGAGTCCGGACGCGACGGTCGATCGAGTTGCCGCGTCCTTCGACTTCTCGGGCTACTCCGGAGTCCGGGGACGACGGCCGTCTCCCGCGGCCGCCGTCACGGCTTCTCCCAGATCTGGAAGGCCCGGACCGTGAAGGGCACGTCGGGCACGAAGACCCCGTCGCCCGGATACGTGCTGAAGTCGCCTTCCGTGGCGCACTCCCTGCTCTGGTACATCGTCACGTAGCGATCCATGCGGTTCGCGAAGGAGAGCGCGTCGACCCCGTCGGGCAGGGAAATGCACTGCTCGACGTTGACTTCGGCCAACTCGAATGCCGCCGCCGGCGCACCGGCGAAGGCCGGCCCTGTCCAGAAGCACACCTGCCCCGGTTCACACGTGGCAGCCCCGGTCGGGTCGGCGGAGGCCCCCGGCGCCGCCACGGCCAGCAGGCTCGTGGTCAGGGCCAGCGCGCAGACAAAACGACGTCGCATGCGGTTCATCGGTGATACCCCGTTCGTCGAATCCGTTGCCCCGGTTCCGACGTGTGTCCAGGGTCGCTCGTGTATCGGCGAAGCGCCGGCAAATGTGGCCGGATTACTTCGAAAGAGTGCATTGAAGATCAACTTCTGCCATCTCGGAACCAGAGTGCGAAACGTTTCGTCGCTGTAGATATCGGCTCATTCGGAGGCTGTCATGGCTGTTGTATCCGTCCCCCGTCGCCATCTCGTCCGCTCCGCCCTCGGCGTCGCCGCCGTCGTCGGCATCACCGCCACCACCGTGTTGTCCGGGACCGCGCAGGCCGCCGGCACCACGTACCTGACCAACATCCGCACCGGACAACACGCGACCTTCGACCGCGTGGTCCTCGACTTCTCCGCCGGCCTCCCGGCGTACGGGAGCACCACGAGCAGCGGTCTCGAGCAGTGCGCGAGCGGCAAGCCCGTCAGCTTCCCGAACAGCGCCGAATACCTCGAACTGGACATCGCCGGCGCCGCGCACGACGACGACGGCAACGCCACGTACACCGGCCCGCGCCACGTGGTGACCAACATGCCTTCGCTCACCGGGTACGCGGTCACGTGCGACTTCGAGGGCAAGCTCAAGGTCGGCATCGGTTACAAGAGCAACGTGCACGAGGTGCTCACGTTCGTCCTGAACAACCCGAGCCGCATCGTGATCGACGTCAAGCGCTGACCGGGACCGGGCCGCGCTCCGCCGCAGCCGGCCCGGGCCTTCCTACCGGTTCATCCGACGTTCGACCGCCGCCAGCTCGGCGGCGGTCAGCACGTTCGGCGTGCCCACCGCGAGCGAGCGCACGTACACCTCGCACAACCACTCCAGGATCCGGGTACGGTCGTACGCCTCGATCAGGTCCCGTCCCAGGGTCACGCCCCCGTGGTTGGCCATCAGCGCCGCGCTGCGGCCGCCCGCGAGCGCCGCTCGCACCGAGGCAGCCAATTCCGGCGTCCCGTAGGTCGCGTACGGCGCGACCCGCACATCGTGCCCGCCGAGCAGCAGCACGTTGTAGTGGATCGCCGGCAACACCGGCAGCGTTGTCGCCACCACCGCCCCGAACACCGCGTGCGTGTGCACCACGGCGCCGGCGTTCGGGTCGCTCTCGTACAGCGCGAGGTGCATCGGCGTCTCGGAGGAAGGCGTCCGCGTGCCCTCCACGACCGTGCCCGTCATGTCCACGACCACGCACTCCGCCGGCGTGATGCGCTCCAGCGGGACACCGGAGGGGGTGACCGCGACCAGCGGGCCCCGGCGCACGCTCAGGTTGCCCGAGGCTCCGACCACAAGTCCGCACTCGACGATCCGTGCTCCGAACTCGCACAGTTCGCGACGCTCGTCCTCCAACAACACCGCGGCCTCCCGACCGGGATACGCCCGGATTCGCTCTGACACCACCATGACCGATCGAGGCCGACTCGGCCCGAACGGATCCAATCAGATCGGCGTACTCAGATGCCGCCGTGGTGTCGGTGGAAGGCCTCCGCGTCGACGCCCTCGCCCTCGTCGCCCACGGTCGCGCGCACCGCGGCGGACAAACCACGCGCCCGCATGCGTCTCGGTCCCGGTGCGACCATCGGGTCGCTGTTCAGGTCCTTCAGCAGAGCCACGCACAGCGCCAGCATCACCAGCACGAACGGCAACGCGACCAGGATGGTCGCCTGTTGCAGCGCGGTGAGACCACCCGCGACCAGGAGCACCGCCGCGACCGCGCCGATCAGCGCGCCCCACCCCACCACCAGCCAGCGCGCCGGTTTGAGCGAGCCGCGGCTGGTCAGCGAGCCGAGCACGAGCGAGGCCGAGTCGGCCCCGGTGACGAAGTACAGCGCGACCAGGATCATCGCCACGGTCGCGGTGACGGCGTACAGGGGTAGCGCGTCGAGCATCGCGAACAGGCCCGACTCCGGCCCGTCGGCGACCTTGGTCACCAGATCGGCCGAGCCGGTCTGTTGCAGGCGCAGCGCGGTCCCGCCCATCACCGCGAACCAGATCGTGCTCGCCCCGCTGGGTACCAGCAGGACGCCGATCACGAACTGGCGAACCGTCCGGCCGCGCGAGATGCGTGCGATGAACGTGCCCACGAATGGAGCCCAGGACAGCCACCACGCCCAGTAGAAGATCGTCCACGAGCCCATCCAGGCGTCCCCGCCGAAGGTTCCGGTACGGGTCGCCAGGGTCAGCAGATCGTTGAGGTAGCTGCCGACGGAGGCGGGCAGCACCCCGAGCACGTACACCGTCGGGCCGACCACGAACACGAACACCATGAGCACCAGCGCGAGCAGCACGTTGGCGGTGCTGAGCCACTTGACGCCGCGATGGATCCCACTGAAGGCGGACACCACGAAGGCGGCCGTGAGCGCGATGATGATCACCACGTGCAGCGTCGAGGTGTCCTTGATGTCGGTGGTCAGGTCCAGGCCCTTGGCCACCTGGAGGGCGCCGAGTCCCAGGCTGGTGGCCGAGCCGAACACGGTCGCGAAGATGGCGAGCAGGTCGATCGCCTGCCCGGCGGCACCGTCCGCGTGGCGACCCAGGAGCGGTACGAACGCGGCGCTGACCCGATTTCCGCGACCGCGCCGAAACGTGGCGTAGGCGAGGGCGAGGCCGGCGATCGCGTAGATCGCCCACGGATGCAACGTCCAGTGGAAGAGCGTCCATTCGAGCGCCGCGCCGGCCGCCCTCGGAGTCTGGGCGACCGCGCCCGAGGCCGGTGGTGGCGCGGCGAAGTGTTGGATGGGTTCGGCCACGGCGTAGAACATCAGCCCGATACCCATGCCCGCGCTGAACATCATCGCGACCCAGGCGCCGGTACTGAATTCCGGCTCGTCGTCGTCCTCGCCCAAGCGAATTCGGCCGTACTTCGACGCGGCGATGAAGACCGCGAGCACGAGAAAGGTGTCGGCGGCGACGACGAACAGCCAGCCGAAGTTGCGGATCGTCCAATCGAGTCCGGTCGACGCCGCGGTGTCGAGCGAACCCTTGGCGAGGACGCCCCACAGGACGACCGCGAGCACGAGGGCGAAGCCGATGGCCGCGACGACCGGGTCCACGCGGGGCGCGGCGGCGTCGTCCCGGCTGGATCCGCTCACGTGGTCGTCCTTTTCATCCGCTCAAGCGCCACACGACATGGTGCGGTCTCACGGATGGGGAAGGGCGGGACGCGCCGGAACAGCCTCCGGCGTCACTCCTTTGTCGCAACCACCGGCGCGTCGTTCGTCGCGGATCGGTACAACGCCACGATCTGCCGAATGCAACCCGCCCGGCAACGCGAGGCGTTCGTCGAGCGCGGTGTGGGTGGCCGATCCGAACCGGATCGACGAAGCGGCTCACGGCTGCGAGGGCGGAGCGCAGGTCGCCTTCCGAACCGGGATCGCCCGGCTCGACCGGACCGTCCGGATCACCGAGTCCCGGCCCGGCCGGGTCTCCGAACAGCACGGCACGATCCGCACGGAGCAGAGCGGGGATCACGTCGCGTTCGCTCACCGTCCCGGCGTCGTCCACCACCACCAGGTCGAAGCGCACGTCATCGGGCAATCGCCGAACCGCGCGCGGCGACATCACCCTCACGGGTGCGCCCGCCGGCGCAGCCGACGGGCCGACCCGCACCCCCGACACCGGCCTCGGGCGGACAACCGCCGTCGCCGACGCTCGGGTTCGATACCGGTGGGCGTGCGCTTGTAGGCCTACCACCCCGCCGGGCCCGCCGGCGGTGATGGTGTGGGCGAGCGAGGTGTACAGGAAGTGCTCGTACCCGCCCGCGGCCCCCTCCGGTGATACCGCTCTCGCCGTCAGGTCGGCCATGAGCGGTCCCAAGCCGGCGGTCGCGAGGGCGCGGTACCAGCGACAGCGGTCCGCCAGTCGCTCGCAGGACACGCCGTCCGCCGAGATCGACTCGGCGAGCCGATCGAGCCGCTCCCCGATATCGGGCAACGCGGCGTCCACCGGCAGGCCCAGGACCGGGAACAGCGATTCCGCGTAGCCCGCAAGCGCCTGCCGTTCGCATTCCGAGTCGGACCACGCCGGGACCATTTCCCGCAGGAACACCGTCTCGGGCAACCCGTCCGGCTGTTCCTGGAAGAGACGGACCAAGGCTCGGGCCTCGGTCATGGTGAGCCGCATTGCGGCCCGGTCGGTCGGGAATCGCGTACGTTCGCGCAGGTATCGGCGCGCCGCGGGTCGTCCGTACCAGCGTGTGGTCGCCGGCAGTCGGGGAATGGAGTACGGACCGGTGAGGACTTCCGGGTCGACCACGATCGAGAGCTGCCGCACTCGCTTGACGAGTGCGAGACACGCCGTCCATTCGGCGAGATCACGCGGCTCGGCCCGATCGGGGTGGAGCCGGGCCCGGGACGCGGCCGCCCGGATCTCGCGCCACCTTGCGCGCAGTTCGGCGACTTCGCCGACCACGGAGCGGGCCTGCTCGAGCGTGTCGATCCGCACGCCGTGCCAAGCCGCATCACGCAACCCGCCCGCATGCGCCAATCGTTCGAGGTCGCGCCCGAGCCGATGGGCCTCGTTCGGATCGAGCGCCGACACAAGCTCCGGATCGAGCACGGGCCCGGTCCACAACGGCCGCCCCACGAGGTGATCCTGAACTCCGGCCAGGGTCAACCCCCAAGCCCCGTACGGCGCGACCATCGAGCGCGCATGCCGAGGCGCGTTACAACCAGCACGCGTCCGCCGGCGTCGAGTTCGCGGCGGATCACCATCGCGGCGGTCCTGGTCTTGCCCGTACCGGCCACCCCCACGACCACCAAAGCGGGAGGACGGGCAGACGCGGCGGCGAGTACCCGTATCTGGTCCAGGTCGGCGTCGCCCACCCACCCGACCACCGCCGCGTCGGGCTCAGCCGCCCGCAGCGTCACCGCGGCCCCGGCCAAGGCCGCGACGACGCCTCCGCGAGCGGTGTACCAGTGATGCCCCGAGTCGGTCGGCAACGGAAACCGCCCGTTCGCCCACCGCGGCAAAGCGGCACCGACGACCTCGTCCTGACTGTGCGTCATGTCCCGTCCCCCTCAGGAAGACTCTCCTCCGGGACCGCACACGACCGCAGGGGGCAATCCCTCAAAACCGGGAGCCCGCCGAACACGTCCACCGGCCCCGGACACTGGCGACGGACACCGGCGCCGACCACAACGCATCACCGGCAACCGCTTGCGGCCGCAGCCGGACGCCCATCGCCATCGCCCATCGCGCGTCGCGCGTCGCGCGTCGCGCGTCGCCCGCAGAGGTCCCCCGCCCGCGAGCCCGCCCCATCACCCCCGATACAGCCTCGCGACCACCTCCTCGATCGTCGGCTCCCGCACGGACACGTCCCGCAGGCCCCCGTCGCGCGCGATCCTGGCGATCAACTCCCCCGCAGGCACGCCGTCCAGCGCGAAGGTGACTCGCCTGCCGTCCGCCTCGACCGCCTCGATCGCGACCCCGGGCATCCGCACGTCCAGCGCACGCGCCTCGTCCAGATCCACCACCACCCGCCGGCGCGAGCCGTAGCGCGCGTGCAGGGCCTCCAGCGTCCCGTCGTGCACGACCTGGCCGCGGTCGATCACGATCAGCCGCCGGCACAGGTGCTCGATGTCGGCGAGGTCGTGCGTCGTGAGCACGGTCGTGACGTCCCCGCGTGTGCCGATCTCGGCCAGGAAGGCGCGCAGCGACTGCTTGCTGACCACGTCGAGTCCGATCGTCGGCTCGTCCAGGAACAGCACATCGGGACCGTGCAGGAGGGCCGCCGTGATCTCGCCGCGCATCCGCTGCCCGAGCGAGAGTTGACGCACCGGTGTGTCCATGAACTCGTCGAGTTCGAGCATCGCCCGGCACTGTCGGAGCCTGGCCTCGTGCTCGACGGCGGGCACCGCGTAGACAAACCTCAGCAACCTGAACGACTCGCGCAGCGGCAGGTCCCACCACAGCTGCGAGCGCTGTCCGAAGACCACCCCGATCCGACGGGCGAGCCGGCGTCGACGGGGCACCGGTTCCAGGCCGCAGACCCGTACATGCCCCGAGGTCGGCGTCAGGATCCCGGTCATCATCTTGAGGGTGGTCGACTTGCCGGCGCCGTTGGGTCCGATGTAGCCGACCGTCTCGCCGCGCGCGACGCTCAACGCGACGCCGTCCACGGCGGCCACCGTGAGCGATTCCCGGCGGACCCGGCCGATCTTGCGCCTGACGGTGAACTCCTTGCGCAGGTCCCGCACTTCGATCATCGTCTCGGTCGCGGTCTGGGTGATGGTCTCGGTCGCGGTCACGATCCCGTACTCCTGTAGTGCCGAATCCCGGTCCGCCACACCAGCAGCGCGATCGTCCAGGCGAACGCCGCGACGACCGGGGACAACCATGCGAGCCAGTCCGGCCCGCCGAGTGGATCCGCGCGTCCCGTCAGGAACAGCGCGGGGTGATAGCCGACCAGCGCGAGGCCGACCCCGTAGCCGAACACCCGGCGCAGCAACCCCGGGTAGATCGTCGCCGGGTAGCGGGCGAACTCCTTGCCGCCGTAGGTGAACGCGTTGGCCATCTCGCCGGATTCGACGAACCAGAACGCGACACAGGCCCCCAGTACGAACACCGCGGCGAACAGCGCACAGCCCGCGATCGGAGTCAGCACGAGCACCAGTACGCGCGCGGGAGTCCAGTGCAGGTCCGCGTACACGAGTACGGCCACCAGCAACACCAAGGACTGCGCGGCTCGACCGATCCGGCGCAACGCGAAGTCGGTGGCGAGCAGTTGCGGCAGTACGCGCAACGGACGGACCAGGATCGCGTCGAGCATGCCCTTGCGCACGTACAGGGACAGTCGTTCGATGTTGCCGACGAGCAGGTCGGCGAGGTCGAACGCGAAGACCGCGAGCGCGGACATCACGAGCACCTCACGCAGCCCGAATCCGCCGACCGTCGGCGACACCCGGAACACCACGAGGACGACGGCGGCCTCGACGAGCGTGGTAAGCGCGCAGGACGCGACGTCGATGGTGAACGAGGCGCGGTACTGGGTCTGACTGCGGATCTGGGCTCGTACCAGATGCGCGTACGCCTGGATCGTGCTCGACTCAGCCACCCTGGATCACCAGCTTGTCGGTCGCGGCCCGCTGCACGCGCCGCACGACGGGCACCAGGATCGCAACCCAGAACAACTGGAGCACGACGCTGCCGATCTGCTGTGCGGGGCCGGGACGTTCGACCACCACGTCGAGCGGGATCTGAAACAGGCCGGGGAACGGGGTGCACAACCACAACACGGCCTGGGCCCAGTCGGGCAGGAACCGCAGCGGGAAGAAGGTGCCGGCGAGTACACCCGAGGCGAGCAGCCACACCGCGCCGATACCGCGCGCGTCGAGCAGCCAGAACGCGCCGAGGTTGACGAGGTAGCGCAGCGCGAAGCTGAGCACCGTACCCAGGGTCAGCGAGAGCACGAACAGCGGGATCGTGTAGGGACGTTGCGGGACGTACAGGGTGAACATCAGCGCGCCGGCGAGGACGGGTACCACCATCCGGGCGAGCACCGCGTAGGCGGCCCGGCCGAGGTCGGCGGCCAGGAACGCCTCGAAGGGGTCGATGGGGCGCAGCAGGTCGGCGGTCACGTCGCCGCTGCGGACCCGGTCGGCGAGTTCGTTCCAGGTCCACACGTGGACGACGCTGAGGATGCCCTGACCGACCCAGACGTAGGTGGCGAGTTGCGCCGCGTCGTAGCCGCCGGGCCGGCGGCCGTCGTCGGCGAGGGCGCGCAGCAACGAGTAGATCATCACACCGAAGACGATGTTGGTGAACAGTCCGGCGAGGGTTGCCTGCCGGTAGGTGGACCAGCGGCGGAAGCCCGCGCCGAACAGCGCGCCGAAGCGGTACAGCCGGGCCCGTCGGTCCGGCGGTTGGTCGATCCGCAGTGAGCGCGCGGAAGCGAACGACATGGTGAAATCCCTTTCCCCGGGCAGCGTGCGGCGTCGGCGGGGCCGAGCGGACACGCGACTCCGGGCATACCGAAGTGACCTCGGTCGGAGGTGTGGGGATGCTCACTCTTGGTTTCGTTGCGCCGAGCCTGATGCGTGACGAACGCCGGCCCCGGCCCGCAACACCCCGGGCAAGGCGAGCAAGAGTAGCGGACGAGCGGGTACGTTTCACCCCGGTTTTACTGACCCGTACGAGTGGGCACCCGATTTTTTCGCCGCAAAGGATGAACCGATCAGCCCACTCGTGTGACGATCGTGCGCATGGTGCAGCAGTTGGGCAAGGGACAGAACACGCCGGTGGCCGCCGCGAAGGTAAGCGCGGTCTTCGTCTGGCGACCGGGGCCGAGTACGCCCGGTCTGGACGCGTCGGCGCTGTTGTTGGGTGCGTCGGGTCGCGTCTCGGGCGACGCGGACTTCGTGTTCTACAACCAGCCGACCCATCCCTCCGGCGCGGTCCGCCACGCGGGCAAGAGCGAGGGGACGTGGTCGAGGGACGCGCTGGAGATCGACCTGGGGTCGCTTCCGGCGAGTGTGGATCGGGTGGTGCTCGCGGCGTCGGCGCACAGTGGCACCTTCGCGGGCATCCGGGATCTGCACCTGTTGGTGAGCGATCCGGGGGCCGAGGTGGACCTGGTCCGGTTCGACATCGCGGATGCGACCGTGGAGACCGCGATGCTCGCGGGCGAATTGTACCGCCGGGGCGGGGCCTGGAAGTTCCGCGCGATCGGGCAGGGCTACTCGACCGGTCTGGAGGGGCTCGCGACCGACTTCGGCATCTCGGTGACGGCCCCGCCTCCGCCGCCCCCTCGGGTGCAGGCACCTCCGCCGCCCCCGCCGGCACCCACACCTCCGCCGGCGCCTCGGCTGAACGTCCGCAAGCCCGAGCCGGTACGGCAGCCGCCCGCACCGCCCGCCCCCGCGCCGACGCCGGCGCCCGCGACCACTCCGAACCGGCCGCCGGTGCGGTTGAGCAAGGTGACGCTGACCAAGGCCTCACCGATGGTCTCGCTGAGCAAGGAGGGCATCACCGGCAGCCGCATGCGGGTGAACCTCAACTGGGTGCAGGCAGCTCCCGGGCGCGGCATGCTCAAGCGGCTGATGGGGCCGACCGACCTCGACCTGTGTTGCCTGTGGGAGCTCAACGACGGCACGAAGGGCATCGTGCAGGCGCTCGGCAACATGTTCGGTTCGGCGGACGCGCCGCCGTACGTGTACCTGGACGGAGACGACCGGACCGGCGCGAACACCGCGGGCGAGAACCTGTACATCAACCTCGACCACAAGAACAGCTTCAAGCGCCTGCTGATCTTCGCGTTCATCTACAAGGGTGTGACGTTCGACGACGCGCAGGCGGTGGTGACGCTCACGCCGGCGACCGGCCCCGAGTTGGAGATCCGGCTCGACGAGACCGGCGGTGCGGCGCGCTCGTGCGCGATCGCGCTCGTCCAGAACCAGGGCGGGGACCTGACGATCCAGCGCGAGGTGCGCTACATCAAGGGCAACCAGCAGAAGGTCGACCAGACCTACGGCTGGGGCCTGCAATGGCGAGCGGGCACCAAGGACTGACAAGGGAACCGAACACGGGACCGCGACCCCGATCGCGGGTGCGGGTGCGGGCGCGGGCGCGGCTACGCACCGGCGGTCGCGAGCGCAGCGCCCTTGTGGTCGCGACCGTAGGTGCGCTTGCGCGTACCCGCAGGCGGTCGCGAGGGTACGCATGCGACCGCCGGCGCCCACGCGTGCGCGATCGCCCGTGAGGACGCAGGCGGTGGCGGTGGCAGCCGCACGCGCAGCCGAACGCTCACGCGAGCGCGAGCGGGCGCGGGCGCGCAGCCAGGTGGTCGCCGGCGCGGTCGCGAGCGCAGGCTCGCGACCGCGGTCGCGGGTACGAGGACACCGGTCGCAGGCGCAGGTGCGCGCCCCGTCACGCCGCCTCCGCCGCCGCCGCGACCGCGCTCCCTGCCCGGGACCCGTCCCGCCCCGCCTCGCCCGCGTGTCAGACCTTGAGCCCCAGGTCTCCGCTCGTCCCGGTCATGCGTCGTCCGGGTGTGTCCCCTCCGGGCGTACTCCGATCCCGGGCAGGTCGACATACCCGCCCGACGTCCATGCCCGAGTGCGCAGCCGCCGAGCGCCGTCGATGCCCCAGAAGGCGAACGCCTCCAGGATCGACTCGGCCGCCGCGACCGCGTGTTCGGTGCCGGGACGCAGCCATACCTGGCGTCCGTTGCCCGGCACGTTGCCCAGTTCGAGGCGGTCCTGCCCGACCCGGATCTCGACCGTGTGCGCGGGTTCGGCTACATCCCCCAGCACCAAGAGGACCGGTTCCACCCACCCGACCAGCGGCATGTCCACCACCAGCGAGGACAGTACGCGCGGCAACGCCTCACAAAAGTCGGCCCAGTCGCGCGGGTCCGGCCCGAACGGCAGGAACAGTTCCGCCAGGCTCATGTCCGGCCGACTGACACACCAGATGTAGGGCAGCTCGGCCAGGGACCCCGCCCGCTCGAAGCCGCGCCGCTCGAACGCCTCGCCGGCGCGCGTCGGAAACAACTCCATGACGAGCGCCTCGTTCGCGTCGTCCCGAGAAAGGCGCAGCGTGATCCGACGCGATCGCCAGCGCAGCCACGCGGCGGGCCCGCCTCGCCACGGCGCGGGCCCCAGCGTCGCGGTCAGCGCCGCGCCCAGCCGGGTGTGCGCGGCGTCCAACTCCCGCCCTCGATCGCGGACGTAGGGCACGGCGCCCCATGAGCCGGAACCTGGGCCGTACGCGTATTGACCCGGCACCGACGGGCCTTGGAACCCGGGCACCGGCGGCGGTGGGTCCACCCGGACCGGTAGTGGGGCGCTGAAGCGCACGCACGGCGCGCCCTCGGCGAGTTCGCCGGGGTCCGCCCGGCACTGCAGCCCGGGTATGCCGGTCTCGATCGCCACCTGCCCGTCCTCGACGCGGCGAGTCTCCCAGCCGAGCCGTCCGGCGGTCTCCTGCATGGCCTCGACGGACCAGTCCCCCCACTCGGCGCCTCGGGCGGCGAGCAGCGTTCGAGCGAGTGTGTCGGCGGCAGGCATCACGGAGACGGCCATGCTCGACATGGTCACAGGACACGGGCCGATCGGACCAGACCCTTTACCGATCCGCGCTCGAAAAGATCGTCGGCGAACCCGGGCCCCACACGTGTCCACCACGATCCGCATCGCCTCCCCCGTCACGCCGACACACCCCCGCAGCCCCCCGAAGGCCCCGCCTCACCCGCGACACCGGGCCCGCGACACCGAGCCCTCGACCCCTCGCCTCCGACCCTCCGCCCCTCTGACCCTGTGGTCCTCTGACCTTC
Source organism: Embleya sp. NPDC127516 (assembly GCF_044765325.1). Classification (NCBI taxonomy): domain Bacteria; kingdom Bacillati; phylum Actinomycetota; class Actinomycetes; order Kitasatosporales; family Streptomycetaceae; genus Embleya; species Embleya sp. NPDC127516. Next base: position 310,185 of record NZ_JBIWJT010000001.1, read on the forward strand.
GGCTATTTGGCCCTCGCAACCCTCTCGGCCCCCTCGACCCTCTCAACCCCTCGACCCGCCGTCACAACAAACTGGTCTCCGGATACTTGCCACTGGGCGTGACAATCGTCCCCGCGTTGCCCCGGAGGATCTCCGCGGCCTGGTCGAGCGCGCCGATCGCCGCCATGTCGCCGGTCATCTCGACGAAGCGGCAGATCGCGTCGACCTTGGGGCCCATCGAACCGGCCGGGAAGTCCCCCGCGCGCAGTTGCATGGGGGTGGAGTTGGTGATCTCCTGCGCATCGGGTTGTCCGAATCCGCGGACCACTCGGGGGACATCGGTGAGCAGCAACAGCGCGTCCGCATCCAGTGCCTCGGCCAGCAGGGCCGCGGTGAGATCCTTGTCCACCACGGCCTCGACGCCGGTGAGTTGGCCGAGTTCGTTGCGGACCACCGGGACGCCGCCGCCGCCCGCACACACCGCGACCGCCCCGGAGGCGAGCAGTTGCCGGATCAGTCGGGTCTCCACGACCCGTGCGGGTTTGGGCGAGGGAACCACCCGGCGCCACCACTTGCCGTCCGGCTTGACGATCCAACCGCGCTCGTGGGCCAGTCGCTTGGCCTCGTCCTCCTCGTACACCGGGCCGACGAACTTGGTCGGATCCTGGAACGCGGGGTCGGCGGTGGAGACGAGGGTCTGGTTGATCAGCGAGCACACCTGCCTGCCCGGCAGCGCGTTCTGGAGGGACTGGAGCAGCCAGTAGCCGATCATGCCCTGCGTCATCGCGCCCAGGACGTCGAACGGGTAGGGCTGGGTGAGCGATTGGTCGGCGGCGGACTGGAGGGCGAGCACGCCGACCTGGGGGCCGTTGCCGTGGGTGACCACGAGTTCGTGTTCGCGCGCCAGCGGGGCCAGCGATTTGACCGCCTTTTGGATGTTGTGCAGCTGGATGTCGGCGTCGGGCTTGTCCCCGCGCTGAAGCATCGCGTTTCCGCCGAGGGCGACGACGACGCGCATGGTGGATCCCTTCGGTTCGGGCGGCGAGCGCGAGCGGTCGTCGACCGGTCGCCTCGTCGCAGCAAAGCGAATGAACGTGGCAAATGGGGCGTTCCACAACCACGTGCGGCCCGGGTACCGGTTGGTCCGGTGCCCGGGCCGCGCCGTTCCTCGTACCGCGCTCTAGTCGCCGAGTGTGGCGACCATGACCGCCTTGATCGTGTGCAGGCGGTTCTCGGCCTCGTCGAAGACGATCGAGAAGTCCGACTCGAAGACCTCGTCGGTGACCTCCAGCGCCTCCATGCCGGTCTTCTCGAAGATGTCCTGGCCGACCTTGGTGTTGCGGTCGTGGAACGCCGGGAGACAGTGCATGAACTTGACCTTGGGGTTGCCGGTGGCCTTCACCACGTCCATGTTGACCTGGTATGCCTTCAGTTGTGCGATCCGGGTGTCCCACACCTCCTTGGGCTCACCCATCGACACCCACACGTCGGTGTAGAGGAAGTCCACACCCTTGACGCCTTCCGCGACGTCGGCGGTGTGGGTGATCCGGGCACCGGTTGCGGTCGCGATCTCCTTGGCCTTGGCGACGATCTCCGCGTCGTTCCACAACTCCTCGGGCGCGACCATGCGTACGTCCATGCCCAGCATCGCGGCAGTGATCATCAGCGAGTTGCCCATGTTGTTGCGGGCGTCGCCGAGGTAGGCGAACGAGACCTGGTGCAGCGGCTTGTCCGAGTGCTCGCGCATGGTGAGCATGTCCGCGAGCATCTGCGTGGGGTGCCATTCGTCGGTCAGACCGTTCCACACCGGCACGCCCGCGTATTTGCCGAGTTCCTCGACGTACTCCTGCTTGCTGCCCCGGTATTCGATGCCGTCGTACATCCGCCCGAGCACCCGCGCGGTGTCCTTCATCGACTCCTTGTGCCCGATCTGCGAGCCGCCCGGGTCGAGGTAGGTCACGCCCGCGCCCTGGTCGTACGCGGCGACCTCGAACGCGCACCGGGTGCGGGTGGAGGTCTTCTCGAAGATCAGCGCGATGTTCTTGCCGACGAGACGCTTGCGCTCGTTGCCCGCGTACTTCGCGGCCTTCAGGTCCGCGGCGAGGTCGAGCAGGTGGTTGAACTCCTTCGGAGTGAAGTCCAATTCCTTGAGGAAGTTGCGGTGACGCAGGTTGAAGGCCATGGCTCCAGGCTTCTCTTCGTGCGGGATCGAAAGGTCGGTGGACGCGTCGGGCGGGTCGGCCAACGCGTCGTCGGATCGGCAAACCGCCAGGTTAGACGGCCTCGCGCTCCACCGGACAGCTCATGCAGCGCGGCCCACCGCGACCGCGGCCGAGCTCGCTGCCCCGGATGGTGACCACCTCGATGCCGTTCTTGCGCAGGTAGGTGTTCGTGGTGACATTGCGTTCGTAGGCGAAGACCACCCCGGGTTCGACCGCGAGCACGTTGCAACCGTCGTCCCATTGCTCGCGCTCGGCGGAGCGCACGTCCTGCGTCGCGGTCAGCACCCGGATGTCGGACAGGTCCAGGGCGTTCGCGATCGCCTTGTGCATGTCGTGTGCCGGGTGGTCGGTGACCTTGAGTTCCTTGTCGTGCTCGCCCGGCTCGATCGTGTACGACGGCAGCATGCCCATGCCCGCGTACTTGGTGAAGGTCTCGCCGTCGAGCATCGTCATCACCGTGTCCAGGTGCATGAAGGCGCGTTTCTTCGGCATGTTCAGGGCGACCACCTTCGTCGCGGAACCGTGCTTGAACAGCGCCCGCGCGAGCGCCTCGACGCCCTGCGGGGTGGTCCGCTCGCTCATCCCGACCAGGACCGCGCCGTTGCCGATCACCAGCACGTCGCCGCCCTCCATCGACGCGGGGAAGCTGCTCTGGCCCGGGTTCCACACGTTGAAGTCGCCCTTGGCGAAGTTCGGGTGGTAGTTGTAGATCGCCTCGAAGTGCACGGTCTCGCGCCGCCGGGCGGGCATCATCATCGCGTTCACCGCGACGCCGTCGTAGACCCAGCACGAGGTGTCCCGGGTGAAGATGTGGTTGGGCAGCGGCTTGAGCACGAAGTCGTCCACGTCCATCGTGTGGAACGCGACGCTGTGCGGTTCCTGCATCAACTCCAGGATCTCGCGCTTGGTGATCCCGCCCACCAGGTAGCGCACCAGCTCGTTGGTGTCGAAGCCCTCGAACAGACCGCGCAACTCGTCCACCGCCAGCAGGCCGAACTCGCGTTCGTCGAAGACCCGGTCCAGCACCATCTTCTTGGCGGCCGGCTCGCCCGAGAGCGTCTCGCGCAGCAGGTCCGTGAACAGGTGGACACGAATGCCCCGATCCCGCAGCGCGTCCGCGAAACCGTCGTGCTCCTCGCGGGCCCGCTTGACCCACAAGACGTCGTCGAACAGGAGTTCGTCCTTGTTCGTCGGGGTCAGCCGCTTCATCTCCAGATCCGGGCGGTGCAGGATCACCTGCTTGAGTCGACCGGTCTCCGACTCGACGTGGAACCCCATGGATGGTCCTCCTGACCGTTGCGAACTGCGGTGTGCCTTCCGGCCATCGGGACCGGGTCCGGTTCTGCTTCCGACGGTGCTTCCGGTTCTCGTGCCGTGTGCGCCTGCGAATGATGTTTCCGATTTCGAAGGTACGACGCACGCTGGGCGCGTGCGCCGCGCTACTCGCGCATGGCGGGGGTCGCGCCCTCGACTTCGACGCGGCTCGCCTCCTTGTCGCCGGGGCGGTACGCGCCGCGCGCGGCCTTGACCCGGAGATGGACCGGGATGCCGAGCACCAGCATGATCAGGCTCTTGAGCACCGCGTCCATGCCCGCGCCGTGGAGCATCCACAGGGCGAACAGCAAGCCCGCGACGGCGATGGTGAGGTCCTTGGCCAGTGCCGCGCGAGTGACCGCACGCTCGCGGGTGACCAGCCAGAGCAGTTGCGCCGAAGCGGAGGACAGGTAGGGGATCACGGTGGTGACGGTGGCCAGGAGCAGGATCGTCTCGAAGGCGTCCTCGGACCACACGTGGTTCACCGCGACCACGACCGAGGTCAGGACGGCGGCGACCAGCACGCCGAAGACCGGCACACCCGCCCGGTCGACAACGGCGAACCGCCGGGGGAACACGCCGTCCTTCGCCGCCGCGTACGGCATCTCCGCGCACAGCAGGGTCCAGCCGTTGAGCGCGCCGATGCCGGAGACGATCGCAACCGCGGCCATCACCCCGCCCCAGGGGCCGCCGCCGAACATGTGGTTCAGCGCGTCGGAGAACGGTGCGGACGAGTCGACGAGTTCGGCGTGCGGGACGGTCCCCATCACCGCGATCGTGCTCAGCATGTACAGGGCGGCGCAGGCGAGCGTGCCGTGGATCGAGGCCCTGCCGATGTCGCGTTCGGGGTTCTCGACCTTCCGGGCGGCCACGGACGCGGCCTCGATGCCCGAGTAGGCGAACACCACCAGCGCCGCGGAGACCTGCAAAGCGCCGAGGAAGTTCTCGTCGCTCGTGTTGAACTCGCCGAAGTTGCCGCCCTCGACGAAGAACAGACCGACAACGGCCACGAACAGCAGCGGAACGACCTTGAGCACGGTGGTCACGACTTGGAACAGGCCCGTGTTCCCGACCCCGGACAGGTTGATCAGGGCCGGGATCCACAGGCCGACCAGGGCGATCGCGATCTTGCCGGGCATGGAGTCCCAGTGCAGGAAGTAGTTCACGTAGCCCACCCAGGCCACCGCGATGGCGGCGTTGCCGACCCAGGCGGTGATCCAGAACGACCACGCGGTCAGGAAGCCGGGGAACTCGCCGAACGCCGCACGGGCGTAGGCGTACGGACCGCCGGCCGCCGGGACACGCGCACCGAGTCCGCCGAGGATCGCCGCGATCGCCAGGGCGCCGATGGTCACCAGGCCGAGGGCGAGGATGCTGATCGTGCCGTACTTGGCGAGCGTGGCCGGTAGCAGGAAGATCCCGGTGCCCAGGACGCCGCCGACCACGAGTGCGGTCGCCTGCGGGAGGCCGAGGGTGCCCTGCGAGGTCTCGCCGGCCGCGGGTGCGGGCGCCTGCGGGAGGCCGAGGGTGCCCTGCGAGGTCTCGCCGGCCGCGGGTGCGGACGCCTGCGGGAGGCCGAGGGTGCCCTGCGAGGTCTCGCCGGCCGCGGGTGCGGACGCCTGCGGGAGGCCGAGGGTGCCCTGCGAGGTCTCGCCGGCCGCGGGTGCGGACGCCTGCGACGAGGTCTCGGGTGCGGCCGCCGGCGAGGACGTGGGGGTCGTGGGATCCACCACGTGGCTCATCGCTGCTCCTCCGTGTGTCGAGGCGATCCGGCGCCGCGGGTTCGGCTCCGCTTTCCACCACGTTCGGATCCTGCACCCGGGAGCGGGCACGCACCTCCGACACAGGTCACGACCTGCGGTGTCGCCGGGACCTCTCGACACGGGACCGTCGATCCGCCTCGATCGGCACAGGACACTGAAGCGACATACCCGAAACTTTCCGGCAATCACGCACACAAGGGCGGTATCCGTGTCGCCACGGATACCGCCCTTGCTGCGAACAGGTGACGCGGACTCAGAGCCTGGGGTCCACCGGCTCCGATTCCAGCGCGAGTACGGCGAAGACCGCCTCGTGCACGCGCCACAGCGCCTCGCCGGCCGCCAGTCGGTCCAGTGCCTCGGCGCCCAGCGCGTGCTCGCGCAGCGCCATCGAACGCTTGTGGCCCAGGCCGCGATTGCGCAACCGCTCCAGGTTCACCGGTTCGGTGTAGTCGGCGCCGTAGATGATCCGCAGGTACTCCGGACCACGGCACTTGACCCCGGGCTGCACACGTCGGTTCGCCACCCGCGCCGCCTCGCCCGCGAGCGGTTTGACGACCATGCCCTCACCGCCGGCCGCGGTCAGCGCGGTCCACCACTCGATGCCCGCCGCGACCTGTTCGTCGTCGGTGACGTCCACGACCAGTCGGCCGGTGGGCGCGAGCAACCCCGAGGTGTCGGCCGCCACCAGGCGGTCGGCGAGTGCGAGATGCCACGCGTGGTCCCGCCCCAGGTAGGACCCGCCGCGCCCGGCGAGCACCTGGAACGGCGCGAAGCGCAGACCCGCGAGACCGTCGGTCTCCCAGCAGTACCGGCCGTACGCGTCCACGAAGGCGTGCGCGTTCGCCTCGCGGCCCCGGATCCGGTCGGCGAGCTCGCCGACGTCGATTCCGCGTTCGAGTACACGCGCCAGCGCGGCGCCGGCGACCGGCAGCGCGGAGGTCGCGGCCGCGCCCACCGACGCGTACTGCTGCCGCAACAACTCCTGCGCCTTCGCCGACCACGGCATCAGCTCGGCGTCGAACAGCAACCAGTCGGTGTCCAGTTCCGCCCACAGCCCGGCGGCGTCGATCGCCGCGCGCAGCCGGTCCAGGAAGCCGTCGGTGGTGGCGCGGTCGGGGAAGAAGCCGCGGCCGGTGCGCGTCCACACCGCGCCCACACCCATCCCCTCGTCCACCCCGAACGCCTCGCGCGCGGCTGCCTCGTCCCGGCAGACCAGGGCGACCGCGCGCGAGCCCATGTGCTTCTCCTCGCAGATCACCGTGGCGACCCCGTCCGCGCGGAACTGCGTGAACGCCTCGGCCGGGTGTTCGAGCAGGCCCGGCAGCGTGCTGGTCGCGCACGGGGCCATCGTCGGCGGCAGGTACACCAGCCAGCGCGGGTCGATGGCGAACCGGCTCATCACCTCCAGGGCCGCCGCCGCGTTCTCCTGACGTACCGTGACCCTGCCCGCGCGGGCCGTCTCGACGTGCCGGCGACCGACCCCGCCGGGGCTCAGGTCGAGCACGTCGCCCAGGTCGAGGGTGCGCCCGTCCCGACCACCGGGCGCCTCCGAGGCCAACGGTCGCACCGGCTCGTACCAGACCCGCTCGGCCGCCACGGCGACCAACTCGCGCTCCGGCCAGCGCAGCGCGGTCAGCTCGCCGCCGAACACCGCGCCGGTGTCCAGGCAGATCGTGTTGTTCACCCACACGGCACGGGGCGTGGGCGTGTGGCCGTAGACCACGGTCGCCTTGCCCCGGTACTCGTCGGCCCACGGGTAGCGCACCGGCAGACCGTACTCGTCGGTCTCCCCCGTGGTGTCGCCGTACAGCGCGAAGCTGCGCACCCGACCGGACATCCGACCGTGGTACTTCTCCGGAAGACCCGCGTGGCACACCACGAGCCTGCCCTCGTCGAGCAGGTAGTGGCTCACCAGGGCCTCGCAGAAGTCGACCACCTCGGCGCGGAACTCCTCGCTCTCCGCGGCCAGTTGTTCGAGCGACTCGGCAAGGCCGTGGGTGGTCTTGACCTGCCGTCCCTTGAGCGCGCGCACCAACTTGTTCTCGTGGTTGCCCGGTACGCACAGCGCGTGTCCGGCGCCGACCATGCCCATCACCAGGCGCAGCACGCCCGGCGTGTCCGGTCCGCGGTCCACCAGGTCGCCGACGAACACGGCGGTGCGGCCCAGGGGGTGTACGGCGTCGACCGGGCGCCCCGCGTCGTCGCGGGTGATCCCATAGCCGAGCTCGATCAGCAGCGTCTCCAACTCGGCGCGGCAGCCGTGGATGTCGCCGATCACGTCGAACGGCCCGGTCAGGTGCCGCAGGTCGTTGTATCGGCGCTCGTGCACGATCTCGGCGCGGGCGACCTCGTCCACGCCGGAGAGCACGTGCACCTTGCGGAAGCCCTCGCGTTGCAGGCCGCGCAGCGATCGGCGCAGGTCCCGGTGCTGGCGCTGGACCACGTGCGGGGGCAGGTGCATCCGGTCCGGGCGCTCGGCGTTGCGTGCCTGGCACTCGGCCTCGGGGATGTCCAGCACGATCGCGACCGGGAACACGTCGTGGTCGCGGGCGACCTTGACCAGGTGCGCGCGGGCCTCGCGCTGCACGTTGGTCGCGTCCACGACGGTCAGCCGGCCGGACGCGAGCCGCATCCGGGCGACGTGGTGCAGCAGGTCGAACGCGTCGCCGGAGGCCGCCTGGTCGTTCTCGTCGTCGGCGACCAGGCCGCGGAAGTAGTCGGAGGAGAGCACCTGGGTGGGCTTGAAGTGGGTGCGGGCGAAGGTCGACTTGCCCGCGCCCGTGGTGCCGATCAGGACCACCAGGCACAGGTCGGGCATGGTCAATGCGCGGCGGGCGCTCGCGTCGTGGGTCATGCCGTTGCTCCGGTGCCTTCGTCGTTCGCGGTGGGGGTGGGTATGGACGTGGGGACGGCGGTGTCGCCGGGCCGGGGGTCGTCGGCGGTTCGCGTGGTGCCGGCGGGTTCGGTCTCGGTACGGGTGAACACGGCCATCTGCGTGGAGGGGCCGACCTCGGGGTCGACCTCGCCGACCGGTTCGAAGCGGGCCGCGTAGCCGTACTTGGCGGCCGCCCGTTCGGCCCACGCGCGAAACGTGGCGCGGTCCCATTCGAAGCGGTGGTCGCCGTGCCGCATGGCGCCGGCCGCGAGGCCTTCGCCGCCCGGCTCCTCGGGGGCGTAGCGGATGTTGTATTCGACGTTGGGCGTGGTCACCACGACGGTGGCCGGCCGGGCCGCGCCGAGCACCGCGTACTCCAGGGCGGGCAGGCGCGGCTCGTCCAGGTGCTCGATCACCTCGCACAGCACGGCCGCGTCGTAGCCGACGAGCCGCTTGTCGGTGTAGGTCAGCGCACCCTGGATCAGCCGCACGCGGTCGCGCTGCCGCTCCGACATCCGGGCGAGCTTGAGCTTGCGCTCGGCGATGGTGAGCGCGCGAGTGGACACGTCTACCCCGACGATCTCGCGGAAGCGCGGCTCCCGGAGCATCGACCCGATCAGCTTGCCGTCGCCACAGCCCAGGTCGAGCACGCGCTCGGCCCCGGCCGCCCGCAGGGCCGCCAGGATCGCGTCCCGCCGCTGCCTGGCGAGCGTCATGGGCCGCTCGTCCGCACCCGCACCCGCAGGTGCGCCCGCGACCACGGCGTCGGCGGTCGCCGGCGCGGTCGCGAGCGACTCGTCCGCGGCGACGGCACCTGCGCCCGCAGCGACATCGCCCGCGCCCGCGGGCACTCCGGTCGCGGGGGCACCCGCGGGCGCACTCTCGGCAGTCGCACTCGCCGGCGTCGCACCCACACCCTCGGGCACGTCCGCGGCACAAGCGGCGCTCGCAACCGCGACCGCGGCCGACTCCTCCGCCGCCCCCGCGTCCTCCTCGACCTCGTCCGGTACCGCGTTGTCCAGATTCTCCGGCGCGGTCTCGTCGACCTCGGCGAGGCGCTCGATCGCGCTGCGGGTGAGGGTGTGTCGCCGTGAGAGGTATCGGCTCGCGATCAGGTCCCGGTCCGGGTGCGCCGACAGCCAGCCCTCGCCGGCGCGGAGCAGCTTGTCCACCTCGTCGGGTGCGACCCAGTAGTGCTTCGCGTTGTCCAACACCGGCAGCAGCACGTACAACTGCCGCAGGGCCTCCGCGAGCGGCATCGTGCCGGTCAGCGCGAGCCGCACATAGCGCGAGTCGCCCCACGCCGGGAAGCGCGGATCCAGCGGAATCGGCTCGATCGCGACCTGCCATCCCAGCGGCTCGAACAGCCGCCGGACCATCTCCTCGCCGCCGCGCGCGGGCAGCGCGGGCACCTCGATCTCCAACGGCATCGCCGTCGCGGGCAGTTCGGGCCGCGCGTCGCAGCGCCCCTGCATCGCGGTACGGAAGACCGTGCCGAGCGCGACCGCGAGCAGCGACGAGGCGGCGTAGGGCCGGTCGTTGACGTACTGCGCGAGCGCGAGGTCGGGCGAGCCCTTGGCGCCCTTGCCCCGCTTGACCCCGCGCGTGAGCGCGATCGGGTCGACGTCGAGCAGCAGCGCCGCGGTGCAGCGCGTGTCGTCGGCCTCGGGGTAGAAGACGTGTGCTTCGCCGTAGGTCGTGGAGAACCGTTGCGCCTTCCCGGGATGCTTGTGCAGCAGGAAGCCGAGGTCGGTGGCGGGCTGATGGGTGGTTGCGATGGTCAGGAACACCAGGCCGATTATGTGTCAGATACCCACTCGCCGACGATCGCTTTTCACCGGTCTGCGCCCTCACTCCATACCCTCGCTCGACACACCCTCCGCGCGCCCCCGCCGTACATCCCCTCCCCCCGAGCCTCCACCCGTCGACGCCACTGTCAACGCCACTGTCAACGCCGCCTTCGACGCCACCATCGAAGCCACCGTCGCCATCGACGTCGACCGACAGTTCCACCGCCATACGAGTCGCCGCCCCGGGCGCGCTCGCGAGCTCTCGCGGGCAGTGTTGGCGCAGGCTGCCCAGGTCGATCGACAGGTCCCGTCCGGCGGCGGCGCGGACGAGCGCGGCGAACGCGGGGTGTACGGCGGTGCCGTCGTCGGGGTCGGTGTCGGTGACCACGTGGTCGGTGCACAGTTCGCGGCCGGCCGGCCGTACGCCGGCGATCGTCCGCCGGCCCGGGACGGACCAACCCTCGGGGACCGGTTCGGCGAGTGGCAGGCACAGGGCGACCTCTGCCCCGGCGGCGTCGGAGGGGCGTCCCAGGTCGAGCCAGAAGCCGCCGGTGGGTGCGATGCCGTCCGCGTGCAGGCTCGCGTACAGGTCGAGCAGTGCGCCCTCGATCGCGACGTCGGCGTCCACGACCGCGCCGTCGGGGCCCTCGATCACGGGCTCGGTGTCCTCGGGCGTCGCGACGTACTCGACGACGCCGACCCACGCCTGGGCTCCGGTCCGGCGCAGTCGCACGTCGTAGTCCACGTCGGCGCCGGCGAGCACCCGCTCCGCCGCCGCGATCGCCCGGTCCTCGCGTGCCCGTTCGGTTCGGACCGCCTCCCGGCGCGCCCGCAGCGCCTCGTGTGCGGAACCGCCGTTGCCCATCGCGGTGCGGATCGCCGCGAGCGGCACGCCGGCCGCGCGGAGCGCGCGGACCAGACCCGCCTGTTCGAGTTGGCCGATCGTGTACCGGCGGTAGCGCGTGTGCGGATCCACGTCCGCGGGCACCAGCACGCCCTGTTCGTCATACCATCGCAGCGCCTTGACGGTCAGGCCCGTGGCGCGTGCGAAGTCTCCGATGCCGAGGAACATCCCCATCACCTCCCGATCGACCACAGTGCCCTCTCCCGTGACGGGAGGGTCCACCCCAGGGCACCGGGAGGTCCACCGCAGGCGCTCGGGAAGCTCCACCGGCCGGGCACCGGAAGGCCCGACGCAGGCGCTCGGGAAGCTCCACCGCGCGGGCACCGGAAGGCCCGACGCAGGAGCACGGGAAGCTCCACCGCGCGGGCACCGGAAGGCCCGACGCAGGAGCACGGGAAGCTCCACCGCGCGGGCACCGGAAGGCCCGACGCAGGAGCACGGGAAGCTCCACCGCGCGGGCACCGGAAGGCTCGACGCAGGAGCACGGGGAGGTCCCGGCCGCAGGGGCGCGCCGCCACGATCGTCGTGATCGCGGCGGGCGCGCGGCCCGGGTCACCAGTCGTCGGGCTCGGTGACGGTCAGCAGGCGGACGAATCTCTCGTAGGACACCTGGCAACTCTCCAGGCGCTCGTAGGTGCGGGCCGACAACGCGACGGGAGCGCTGGGTTCCAGAGCCACGCTCCAGAACCAGCCCGGCGCTCCGGTGGCCCGTCCGATGACGGGCACGAGGTCGACCACCCGGCGACGCAGCCGGTCCAACTCGATACGGCAGGCCCCCGCCGTGACATGGCCCCGAGCGGACCGCGCGAGCACGCGGCCGTTCGGGGCGATGAGCCGCCACCGCACGTGCTGCTCGGCGTCCAGGTGGACGTCGTAGCGCGCGTGCCGTTCCGGCGTACCGTCCGGGGCCCGCGACTCATCCGAAGCGACCGGCGACATAGTCGGCCGTCCGGGGGTCGCGGGGGGTGCCGAAGATCGCGGTGGTGGGTCCGGCCTCGACGATGTGGCCGGGGGTGTTCTCCGCCGCGAGGAAGAACGCACAGTGGTCGGAGACACGTTGGGCCTGCTGCATGTTGTGCGTGACGATCACGATGGTGATGTCGTCGCGCAGCTCGCCGATGGTGTCCTCGATCCGCCGGGTGGAGGTCGGGTCGAGCGCCGAGCAGGGCTCGTCCATGAGCAGCACGTCCGGGTCGACCGCCAGGGAGCGGGCGATGCAGAGACGCTGCTGCTGACCACCGGAGAGCGCGCCGCCGGGTTGCCTGAGCCGATTTCTCACCTCCATCCACAGGCCGGCCCGAACCAGCGAGGACTCCACGACGGCGTCCTTGTCCGCGTTGCGCACGCCGGTCAGCTTCAGGCCGGCGACCACGTTGTCGTAGATGGACATCGCCGGGAATGGGTTGGGCTTTTGGAAGACCATCCCGACCCGCCGCCGGGTCTCGATCGGGCGGCGGGTGGAGTCGTAGATGTCCTCGCCGTCGAGCAGGACCCGGCCCGCGAGTTGGGCGCTGGGCACGAGTTCGTGCATCCGGTTGAGGATGCGCAGGAACGTGGACTTGCCGCAGCCGGACGGCCCGATCAGGGCCGTGACGGAGTTGGCCGCCATCACGAGGTCGACGCGTTCGAGCACCTTGTGGGTGCCGAACCAGGCGCTGACGGCCTCCGCGGTGAGCGTCGAGCCACGCCCGCCGGCGGATTGGGCCGGTAAAGGCTGGGTCTCGGCTGCGGGAGCGAGAGTCGTCGCACCGCTGTCCGGGCTGGTCACGTGCGGAGCCTCCGGGGTGTGGAGTGGGACGGACGAGAACCGGCGTCAGAGCGTCGCCGGGAGTACGCGAGCGGCGGATTCGTACAGTGCCCACACGACGGCGAGCACGACCGGGGTGCCGAGCAGGAGCGTGACTCGGCGATCGGGATGGCGGCGCAGCGCCCAGGCCAGGACGACGAGCACGAGCGTGAACGCCTGTGCCCACAGCAGCAGTCGCACGCCGGCGTCCGCGTAGCCGCCGGTGCCCTTCTCGTCCGCGCGTAGACCTTGCGGACGGCGGCCCTCCTGGGCCTTGGGGGCGCCCTGCAGTTCGGCGATGACCACGGTGCGACCGCCGGGCCGGATCCACGAGTCGGCGGTGATCAGCACGAGCCGGTTCTCCCGGTCGGGCGCGAGCACGTCGTCCTTGCCGTTTCTCACGTGCCGGCGCTCGATCACCTTGTAGGTGAACTCGCCCTGCTGGGTGGTGGCTTCGATGCGCTGGCCGACGCGCAGCTTGCCGATGTCCCGGAACGGGCCGCCGAAGGTGTGTGCGCGGCCCATGATCACGCTGTGTCCGCCCTGGCCGGGCAGGCCGCTGGTGCGCAGGTGTCCGGGTCCCTTGGCGAGCGAGTCCGCGGTGGTGCCCTCGACCACGACCTGTCCGAGGCCGATCGCGGGGATCCGCAACATCGCCACGGGGCTGCCCTTGTCGATGCTGCCGCCGAGCGGGCCGACGTCGCGGTAGAGCTCGTCGGAGAGCCGGTCGGCCAGGATGCTCTGGTCGCGCGCCTGTTGGATGTCGGAGACCACGTACAGGTAGCCGACGAAGCCCGCGATGAGCAGCGCGAGCAGCGCGACCGACGCGCCGGCGATCGTGTACGGGTCGGGGCGCCCCGCACGCGGCTTGCTCGCGCTCGCGGGCGGTCGCGCGCCGGCGCTCGCGGGTGCGCCCGCAGGCGTCGATGCGGCCGCGGGGGCGGTCGCCGGCGCGGTCGCGGGCACCTTGGAGACGGTGTCGGCGGTCATGCGGCTGCCCCCTGGCGACCGATCAGGCGCAGGACGGCGGCCACCGGCGGTGGCCAGTCGCCGGTGCGGCGCTTGTGCCCGAGCGAGAGCAGCACGGGGCAGGCGAGCAGGGCGGCCCCGCTCACGCACATCAGGATCAGCAGCACGACCGCGGACGGGTCGCCGGCGAGCGCGTCCTTGATCACGTTGGCGACCGAGGGAAACGGGTTGTTGTCGGCAGGCGGGGTGGCCGCACCGACGGGGGCGGTGGAGGGCGCGGTCGACGGCGCCGCGGTCGGGGCCGGGGTCGGGTCGGTCGCAGGCGGGGTGTTCGGGTTGCCCGTGTTGCCGGCGCTCGTGCCCGCCGAGGCGCCCGCGTTGTTGTTGTCGCCGCCCTGGTCGACCGGCGGCGGGGTGGTGGGCGGCGGCTCGCCGGTCCACTTGGGCGCGGCGGCGATCTTCTGCCGGGCGGCGGCGATCTGCTGCTTCTGGGCGTCGCTGAGCGGGATGTAGCCGGGCGGCAGGCTGCCGGGCTGGAAGCTCCCGGTCTGCACCTGGCCGGCGGTGGCCGCGTAGGCGAGGAAGGCGTCGATCTTGGCCGCCTTGGCGGCGGTGAGCTTGTCCGTGGAGACCATCGCCACGTCGGTGACGGTGAGCGGGTAGGCGTTCGCGACCGTGCTCTGGAAGTCGTTGGTCAGCGTGACTCCGTCCGGCCCCGGCTTGGCGGCGGCGAGGCCGGCGCGCACGGTCGCGGGGTCGGTCGGGTCGACGAAGTTGCCCGCCGCGTTGCGGATCCTGGCCACCGGCGTGCCCATCCGGGTGGCCGCCTCGACCGAGGTGATCGCCATGACGCTGTGGAAGCCGTACTTGTCCTGGCCGTCGTCCTTGGGACCGACATCGGTCATCGAGCGGTTGGTCGGCACCGAGTTGCCCAGCCGGTTGGCGATGTCCTCGTACACCGTCTGCGGCACGTTCACATCGACGAGCATCTCCAGGCGGTTGGTGTACACCGCGAGCGGATAGCCGACGTTGCCCACGCGCCACTCCGCGGGACACACCACGTTGTTCTGGTCCGGTGTGCCCGACAGCCACGCCAGGGTCTCCCGGTCGGAGGCCAGCCACGTGGTCAGCGCCCAGATGGTGTCGTCCTGGACGCCGCGCAGGATCGGGGTCCGGATGTTCCCGGGCCAGTTGCGGGTGTCGTTGATGGCGGTGAACTCCGGGTCCGTCCACAACGACCTGATCGAACCGGGCGTCTGCGGCGCGGCCGGATACGCGCCGGTGATCAGCTTCGCGATCAGACGGGGCGTCAGTTTCATCGACGGAATGGGCAGGTGGGTCTGGACGTCGTCGATGTTGAACGCGAACGCCAGCGCCCCGTTGGTCAGCGGCGCGTACACCGTCTTGGCCTTGTCGCGGATGCCCGGCAGCGGTACCGGACGGGCCTGGTCGAGTGCGCCGCCGATCGGCTGTTGGGTGACGCCGATGTCGACGCCGTCGCTGAGGAAGACCTCGCGACCGCTGGGTCCGGAGCCGGCGCTCACCGTCATATTGACCGCGTTGTTCCGGGCGGAGCACAGACCGAACACCCACGAGGCGCCCGCCTGGGTGAACTCGCCGGAGCCGTTGACCGACAGGTCCGGGTGCTCCATGCCCGGGCACGCGTCGGGCGTGGGTACGAAGGACAGCGGCGTGAACGCGGCCTGCCCGGCGGCGAAGGCCAGTTCCATGTCGGTGTCTCGAGGCGCCAGGGTGTCGCCCAGGAGCACGGTGGACAGGGGGCGGAAGGACGTCGCGGTGCTTGTCTCGTCGGGCATCACGAACACCGCGATCGAGCACGCCTGCCGGTCGGAGCAGCCGAGTTCGGCCAGTTGCAGTGCGGGCCGCACCTGGATCCAGACCTGCCCCGATCCGTCCGCGGCTGTGGGCAGCCCGGTCTGCTTGGTCGCCAACCCCGGTGGCAGCCCGTCCGGTTGGCTGATCTCCTGGCCGTTCTGCGTCCAGCGGGGAGCCCAACAGTCCCGAGGTCGGGGCGTAGTGCCCTTGCACTGCATCACCACGATGCTGTTGGTGCCGGCGGCGAGTGTGAAGCCGGTCCACTTCACCAGGATGCGCTGGTTGACCAGGTTGGCGCTCTGCGACACGGTCACCGCGGGCCGGGCCGGCTCGGCCGCGCCGGCGGACCCCGCGACCACGCTCAGCCAGCCGGCGAGCAGGGCCACGCACAACGCGAGGACGCCGGCGACGGACAGGGCTCGTCCGTCCGGCGAGGCGGCGGATCGTTCGGTGCCCGTCACGGCGACTCCACTTCTTTCGCCCGCGTTCGGGATCGACTCCCGGCGAGGACGACCCGCGCCGATCCTCGCGCGGCGCGGCGGCACTGCGGGAGCGGAAACCGACACGGTGTTCGAAAGTTCGCCTGCGCCGCACGGACCGGACATCTCCCGGTCACCCGACCCGACCGGCTCGACCGGCTCGACCGGCTCGACCGACTCAACCGACATCGGGCCCACGTCCTCGACCGAGGCGGCTGTACAGGAACGGGGCGCCGAACACGGCCGCCGCGAGGCAGACCAGGGTCAGCGCGTAGAACCACACCGGTGGCAGCGGTGGCGAGTCGCCCGCCTCGACGGATCCCGCGCTCACGGGCCCGCCGTTGCCCTTGTCCCCGCCGGCCACGACCTCGCCGGTGCCCGCGTCGGGCGTACCGCCGCCGCTGCTCCCGTCCCCACCCTGCGCCCCGGGCACGCCCCCGGCACCGGGGTCGCCCGGCGTGGGAGTGGAACTTCCGCTCGGGTTGGCCGAGTTGTTGCTGTTCCCGTTGTTGTTGTCGTTCGTGTTGTTGTTCTGGTTGCCGCCGTTCTGCTGCGGCTGCTGCTGTTGTTGCGACTTCTGCTCCGGCGGGACCCAGGACGGGTCGAAGGTCGGGTTCGGACAGGCGTCGAAGTCGGCCTTCGTCGGCTTGTCCAGGTTCGCCGGCATCACTCCCGGGTCCGGCGCGCCGGGGATCGACTTGATCGCCTCGTAGCCGAAGCTGACCAGCTTGGGCGGCAGCGGTGAGTACCCCAACCTCGGGGCCTGCGCCTGCCCCGCGCACAGGAAGTACTTGATGAACTTGCCGAGCGTCTCACCCTTGGCCTCGTTGAACGAGAACTGCTTGGCGGCCGGCACGATCATGTAGCTGTAGCTGGAGATCGGATACGCGCGCCGATCGGCGTTGGTGTAGACGTCGTCGAGGATCTGCGTGCTGTCCGGGTTCAGCCGGGCCTTGGTGAGCGCGACGGCCACCGCGTCGGAGGTGGGCTGGACGTACACCCCGCCGGCGTTCTTGACGGAGGCGACCGGGAACTGGCGTTGGAGGGCGTAGGCGGTCTCCACGTAGGTGATCGCACCGTCGCCGTAGCCCGCCGCGACGTAGTTGGCCACACCCTCGGAGCCCGCCTGCGCCTTGGCGGCGCCCTTGACCGGGAACTCGGAGGTCATCCCGCCGGGGAAGAACGGCCGCCAGATGTCGTTGACCTGGTTGGTCAGGAAGGCGGTGAACTGTGCGCTGGTGCCCGAGCCGTCGGAGCGCACGACCGGGGTGATCGGCGTCGACGGCAGCGAGAGCGCCGGGTTGTCGTCCTTGATCGCCTTGTCGTTCCACAGCTTGATCTGGTTGGTGAAGATCCCGGCGATGGTGCGCGGCGACAGTTGCAGGTTGCGTACCTGCCGGCCGCGGATCTTGAGGTTGTACATGAACGAGGTACCGCCGGCGACGATCGGCAGGTACTTGAACTTGGTGTTCGTACTCGCCAGCGCCGCGAGTTCGTTGGTCGCCTTGCCGGTGCGGTCGACGTAGTTGCCCTGGAAGGGGATCTCCGACACCGCGAAGTCGACGAGGTGTTGGGAGAAGTCGGTGCGTCCGGCGGTGGAGCCGTTCTGGTTGTAGTCGACGGCGAGGCCGCGGGCGGCGACGTCGGCCGCCCACTGCTTGGTCGCGGGCGCGCTCCACGTGGAGCCGCTGCCGTGGATCGCGGCGGCCGCGGACGCGCTGCCGGCGGGCATCAGGGTGAGCGGGACGGCGAGCGCGGACGCCGTGGCCAGTCGTAGCAAGAGCGCGGGAACGCGCCTGATCCTGGTCATGAGGTGGGCTCCGGGGTGAGGGACTTGGCGACGGCGGAGCGCTGCCGCTTGCGACGCCCGGACTCGCCGGGGGTGCGCCCGCCGATCAGGCGCGCGAGGGTGAACAGCACGAGGACGATCAGCAGCAGGGTGACGCCGGCGCCCCACGCGAGGGAATTGAGCTCGTCGCTGGGCGACTTGTAGTTCTCCCAGATGAAGTACGGCAGCGAGTTCTGCACACCGCTGAAGGGGTTCCAGTTCATGCCCGCGCTGCCGCCCGCGACCAGCAGTACCGGCGCGGTCTCGCCGACCACGCGGGCGCAGCCGAGGATGACCGCGGTCACCAGGCCGCTGCGCGCGGTGGGCAGGACCACGTTCCACAGGGTGCGGAACTCCCCGGCGCCCAGCGCCAACGAGGCCTCGCGCAGCCCGTTGGGCACCAGGCGCAGCACCACCTCGGTCGCGCGGGTGACGACCGGCATCATCTCGACGGACAGTGCGAGACCCGCGGCCAGGCCGCAGAAGCCCTGGCCGAGCGAGATGACGAAGAAGGCGTAGACGAACAGGCCCGCGACCACCGAGGGGATCGCGGTCATCGCCTCGACGACCACCCGCACCACGGCCGCGAACCGGCCGCCGACCTCGTTCATGTAGATCGCGGCGGTCATCCCGAGCGGGACGCTCAGGACGATGGCGATGCCCATCTGCTGGAAGGTGCCGACGATGGCGTGTGCGGCGCCGACCGCGACGCCTTCGGTGCTCAGCGCGCTGAAGTGTCGCTGGGTGGCGGTGAAGAAGTCGGCGTGCAGAATCTGGCCGAAGCCCTTGACGAAGACGTACCCGATCACGGTCGCGACCGTGCCGACCATCAGGGCCGCGCCGGTGGAGATCACCGCGCCCGCGACCCGGTCGCTCGCGGCCACCCTGTCCAAGCGCATGCGGGTGGCTGTGGCGTACAGCACCAGGAAGCACACGTACGCGGTGATCAGGTATCCCTGCCAGCCGGTGACCGGCAGGATCCGCCCGTAGAGCACCCAGGCGAGGCTCGCGCCCGCGACCCCCGCGCCGAGCGCGACGCCGACGTCGTCGGGGGCCACGCGGCGCAGCGCCACGCGGGCTTCCTCCGGTGGTCGCGGCGCGGTCGCGGGCGGCGGCGCGTCGGGCCCGGGCCGAACGATCGGCTCGGTGACGGTCATCGTCGTGGATCCCCTCGGTGGTGGGTCTGGTGGAGCCGCTGTTCGGTGTTCAGATCTCGGTGGACTTGCCGCTGCGCGAGCGCGCGACCAGCACACCGGCGACGGTGTTGACGGCGAGGGTGAGGACGAAGAGCGCGAGGCCGGCGGCCATCAGCGCGGAGATCGACTCGTTGTCGGCCTCGCCGTACTTCAGGACGATCAACGAGGAGATCGTCGAGCCCTGGCCGTCGAGGATGCGGAACGAGAAGTCGGTGTTGAACGAGATGATCATCGCGACGGCGATGGTCTCGCCCAGGGCCCGGCCCAGGCCGAGCATGATGCCGCCGATCATGCCGCCGCGACCGAACGGCAGGACCACCGCGCGGATCACGCCCCAGCGGGTGGCGCCGAGCGCGAGCGCGCCCTCCTTTTCCCCGACCGGCGCCTGGCCGAACACCTCGCGGCTGACCGAGCAGCAGATCGGGATGACCATCGTGGACACGACCACGCCGGAGATGAACAGCGACGAGCTGAACTGGCTGTCCACGAAGCGGGCTTTCACGTCGATCGTGCGGATCTCGAAGATCGGCAGGAATTCCAGGTTCGTGGCGAGCCATCGGCTGACCGGGATCAACTGGGGTTGCAGCACGAAGAAGCCGAAGATGCCGTAGATGATGCTGGGCATCGCGGCCATCAGGTCCACGGTCGAGGTGAGCACGCCGCGCAGGCGCCGGGGCGCGAACTCGGTGATGTACAGGGCCGCGGTGAGCGCGATGGGCACCGCGACCACGAGCGCGACGAGCGCGACCAGGACCGTGCCGGTGAGCAGGCCGCGTACGCCGAACGTGCCGGACTTGGGCTCCCACACGTCCTCGGTCAGGAATCCCCAACCGGCCCGATCCAGTGCGCTGCTGCCCTGGTAGAGCAGGTAGCCGCCGATCGCGACGAGCAGCCCCAGGACCAGGATCGCGACGCCGCGCGTGGTCCAGCGGAAGGCGTGGTCGGCCCTGGTCCGGCGTACCACGATCCGCCGGGGCCGATCGATGAGTTCCGGCGACTCGGGTGCGAACACGGGCGGATGTGCCATGGCTGTCGGCTCCTGGAAGCGGGTGGCGAACCGACCTGACCGTTCGTCATGTCGCCCGGCGATCAAGCCGGATGCCCCTCGCCTGGAGACAACCAGAGCGCAGCCCCTCGGCAACTGTCCGCTACGGAAACAACCGGTGCCGAGGGTGTACGGCAGTTGTCGTATCCGTGCCGCTCCGGTTGTGGAGTATCCGGTTTCCGTTACAGGCGCGGTCCGTTCGTGTCGGCGCCTCGTGCGGCCCGGTGCCGTTTCCCTGCCGGACATCCCACGACGATCAAGCCGCCGGCAGCGTTGTCGGCGTCGGCCACTGCGGTCGACGGCCAGCAAATGCCAAGAGAGAGTTGGGACTTCGAATGTCCAGCGTCTTCAGCATGCGCAAGACCGCCACCGTACTGGGCACCGCGACCGCCGCCATGGCGCTCGTCGTCGGCGCCAACGCGTCGGCGAACGCGGCCACTTACGTCAACGCCGGTTCGGACACGCTGCAGAACGTCACCGCGGCGCTTGCGTCGGACTATGCCGCCAACGTGGACCCGGGCGGCAACAACTGGATAACCGTGAACGCCGGCGTCCCGGCCGGTGGCCAGGCCACCGGCAAGGCGGCGTGCAACACCCAGTACGGCACCGGCGCCAACCCGTGGCCGAACGGGTCGAGCGCCGGCATCAACGCGCTGCTGGCCGAGCGCGCCGGTACCAGTGCCAACTGCCTCAACTTCGCGCGTTCCTCGCGTGGCCCGAAGGCCGGCACCGCCGAGACCACGCTCACCTTCGTCCGCGTCGGCGGCGACGCGGTCACCTGGGCCACCAAGAAGGCCGGCGCGCCCGCGAGCCTGACCTCGGCGCAGCTGCACGGCATCTACGACTGCTCGATCACCAACTGGAGCCAGATCAACCCGAGCCTGTCGGGTGCGATCCAGAAGCACATCCCGCAGGCCGGTTCCGGCACCCGCCAGGAGTTCATCGACAAGGTGCTCGGTGGCTTCGACCCGACCTCGGCCGCGAACGGCGCCTGCGCCGCGACCGTGATCCAGACCGCGCAGGAGAACCGCGGCGACGCGCCGCAGATCACCACGACCGACGCGATCATCCCCTACTCGCAGGCCGCGTACGGCGAGCAGACCACCCCCGCGTCGGGCGTGACCAACCACACCAACGGCTTCACCCCGCGCCAGATCGACGGCAAGGCGCCGAACGCGACCGGCTTCGTCGGCAACCGCTCGGTCTACTTCGTCTACGACCCGCTGGACACCGAGAGCGACACCGACACGATCGCGTTCATCAACTGGGCCAAGGCCCCGGCTCAGGTCCCGATCTGGCAGACCTTCGGCTTCGTCGCCTAGTCCTCGCCCGAGCCGAACCGCAAGACGTGACCAGTGGCGGGCCGTCCCGAATCGAGGGATCAGGGACGGCCCGTCCCACGGGCCTTCGGGCCCGTGGCCCAACCTCTTCTCGATGAGCGCGGGGCCCCGCGCGAGAACGGTCTCGGTGTCGCGCGCACGACGCGGCCGCCGAGGAACGCCGGCAGCGGTGGGTTCGCCCTGGACGACACCGCGACGATCGTGTGCACCAGGGGGCCGAGGCTCCGGCGCAGCTCCCGATCCGGGCCTTCCACGGTTTCAGGCCCTGATTGTCGCCGGGTCGACGTGATGCTCCGACGCGGCGGCCTTCCCGATCCGATGTCTCGAGTGTCCTCGCGGCACTGTTCACCCTCCGGTGGCGGATCGCTCATCCATTCGCCATCGCGAGCGTCTGACGTTTCCCTCGCGGATGCCCAATCGGCCGCCGCGTGCTGTTTTGCTCGAACCCACTGACCCCGGAAGGGCATTTCATGAAGCTCCGTCGTCTGCTCGCGCTCACGGTCGCGGTTCCGGCCGCGCTCGCGATCGCCTCCGTGCCGGCCATCGCCACGGACGCCGCTCCCACGTCGCCGGCGACCACCGCGCCGGGCACGATCAAGGTGAGCCCGCTGTACGGCCCGGCCGACGCCACCGGCAAGGCGACCGTCCGCGCGAGTGTGCCGTGCGGCCCCGACGCGACCGCGTTCCGGTTCGTGGTGCGTTCGGAGGGCGCCAACGAGCGGGTCTTCGGTGGCTCGTTCCTGGGCACCCCGCTGCCGGCCGACAAGGTCGCGGACACCGCGGTCGTCGGCCAGCGTGCGCTGTTCCCGGTCGGCTCCGCCACGCAGGAAGGCGTCGCGCACAAGCTCGTCGCCCAGTGCTACACGACCGGCGCCGACGGTGTGTTGACCATCACCGAGCCCGCGTCGGTCGACCTGCGCGTCAACTCCGGTGTGTGGAGCGCGCTTTCGCCCGAGGCCCGGGCGCTGCCGACCAAGATCGGCGCGCTGCGCTTCGGTCTGGTCCTGTTTCGCGGCTTCGCGCCCGGTGAGCACGTGGACGGCGCGGTGCGCGCGGCCGACGGCACCTCCACCCCGGTCTCGCTCCAGCCGCAGATCGCGCCCGACGGCACCTGGGGCGGCGCGCTGCTGACGCTTCCGGCGACCGTGGCCGACGGTTCCTACACGCTCGTGCTCTCCGGCACGAACTCGAAGGCGACCACCTCGGTCGCGATCACCCTCGACTCGTCCCGCCTGTGGTGGTGACGCGGCGTCGGTGACAACGCCTTGGGCCGCCGGGATTCTCCCGGTGGCCCACTTGCGATCCGTCCCCGTTTTCCTTTCTTCTCAACGGAGTTGACCAGATGAGCCTAAGACTCGCGCGCGTGCTGGCATCGTGCGGAGCCGGGCTGCTCGTAATGTCGGCCATGCCGACGCTCGCGGCGGCAGCCGACTCCGGCTCCCCGACACCGACGATCATCGTCGCTCCGGGCACCGGCAAGATCGATACCAAGGTCACGATGAAGGCGACGGTGCCCTGCGCGGAACCGGCCGTCAACTTCCGGTGGACCGTGTCCGGGGGCACGCTCACGACGCCGCGTCTGATCGGTGGCGAGACGGGCGATCCGCTTCCCGCCGATCGCATCCCCAACCGCACCGCACCGATCCGGTTGTTCCTGGCGGCGACCGATCTCACGGGCACCTTCAAGATGACCGCGCAGTGTGTCAGCGAACTCGGCGAGTTGCTGAGTGAACCCGCGTCGGTCGACA
This sequence comes from Embleya sp. NPDC127516, assembly GCF_044765325.1. NCBI lineage: Bacteria > Bacillati > Actinomycetota > Actinomycetes > Kitasatosporales > Streptomycetaceae > Embleya > Embleya sp. NPDC127516. The sequence continues at coordinate 333,259 of NZ_JBIWJT010000001.1, forward strand.
TCACCACGGCGGACGGACCGGACGGCAAGACGTGGAGCGTGGCCGCTCCGCCCACCTCCGAGCCGCCGACCACCGCGCCGCCGACGACGACGCCACCGACCGGTGAGGACGAGACGCTCGTTCTCGATCCCACGAGTGGTGAGTTGGGGGCACGGGCGAGCATCACCGCCGCGAAGGCGTGTCCTCAGGCAGCGACCAAGTTCCTGTTCATCATGACTCCTCCCGGGGGCGGCTCCGAGATTCGCATCGGCGGATTCTCCCCACAGCCGCTGCCGGCGGACCGCAAGCCGGCGATTACGCCGAAGCCGATCAACCCGAACGGGGCGGCCGGTGACTACCGCGTCCGGGCCCAGTGCCTGGATGACGCCGGCACGGTCGTGGCGAACGACCTCGCGCGGGTCAACCTGAAGCTCGAGGGGACCACCTGGAAGGTGGTGGCCACGGTCGTCCCGACCGTGGGCTTCGACGAAGAGATCAAGATTCCCGACGCGGCGGGCGTCGAGGTCAACTACTCGCTCTCGTTGACGAACTTCCCCGCGAGCGTCCCGTTCAAGGCCACGGTCACCAAGAAGAACGACACGACCTTCCCTTCGGTCGAGCTGGCCTCGGACCGGACGGACGCACAAGGTCTCTACACCGCGGTCCGCTCCATCTTCCCGCGGACCGGGGCCACGTGGACCGACGGCGACTACATCCTGACGGTCACCGCGTCCGAGACCGGGCCCAAGGTCGAACGGCCCTTCAAGATCACGCTCGTGCACGCCGGAGCCACCAACGGATCGACGACCGGCACCACGACGGGCACCACCACCGGGACCACCACGGGCACCACGGCCGGAACGACGACGGGCACCACGACCGGCACGACCACCGGGACCACCACCGGCACCACGGCCGGTGACACCACCGGAACCACCACGGGTACCACCACGGGCACCACGACCGGAACGACGACGGGCACCACGACCGGCACGACCACCGGGACCGCCTCCGGCACCAGTTCCGGCACCTCCGCCGGCAGCGGCAACGGGGGCGGCGGCGGTAGCCTCGCGCGCACCGGAAGCCTGCTGGACCCGCGCCTGCTCGGCACCGCCGGCGGCACGCTCCTGATGATCGGCGGCGTCATGTGGTACCGCGCACGCGGCACCCGCAGCGCGCTGCTCGCGGGCAGCGGCACCTTCGGCGACGGCGACGAGGACACTCCCGCGACCGCCTGACACCGAGGGAACACACCGAACGGCCGCCCGCTGTGGCACCGGGGGCGGTGGGGTGAGAAGAGGGGCTCTGTCGCAGCGCACGGGCTGCGACAGGGCCCTTTCCCGTTCCTGTTCCCGGGCCTGCCGGTCTCCCGGATCTCCCGGGTTCCCCTGGCATCCCGTTCGCCCTCGGCTCGCCGTCAGCCGCCGAGCTGGGTCATCACCTCCGAAGCGATCAACTCCAGGTGGTCCAGGTCGTCCAGGTCGTCCAGGTCCAGGATCTGGAAGTAGATCCGGGTCGAACCGATCTCGGCGAACCGGCCGATCCTGTCGACCACTTCGCCCGGTGAACCGGCGAGGCCGTTCTCCCGGAGCTCGGCGGGTTCGCGGCCGATCGCCGCGGCACGCCGGGCCACCTCGGCGTCGTCCTTGCCCACGCAGGCCACCAGCGCGTTCGAGAAGACCATGTCCTCCGCCTTGCGACCGTGCTCGGTCAGTGCGCCCCGGGCCCGCTCGAACTGCTGCGCGCTGGTGTCCACCGACCCGAACGGGACGTTGAACTCGTTCGCGAAGCGGGCGGCCAGGGCAGGCGTGCGCTTGGCGCCGAAGCCGCCGATCAGGATCGGCGGGTGCGGGTGCTGCGCGGGCTTGGGCAGCGCGGGCGAGTCGGCCAGGGAGTAGTGCCGCCCGTCGTAGCGGAAGGTGTCGCCGACCGGGGTGTCCCAGAGTCCGGTCAGGATGTCCAACTGCTCCTCGAGCCGCCCGAACCTCTCGCGCGGGAACGGGATCCCGTACGCGGTGTGCTCCTGTTCGAACCAGCCCGCGCCGATGCCCAGTTCGACCCGGCCCCCGGACATCGCGTCGACCTGCGCAACCTGGATCGCGAGCACGCCGGGTAGGCGGAAGGTCGCCGCCGTCATTCCTTGTTCATACACTCCGTCGTATGAGCAGAAAGAAGAACGCGCAGCCTAAATCCGCCATCGTGCCAGGCGAGTTGGCGGCAATCTACTGTCGGATATCCCATGCGAACGACGACGATCAAACGGGCGTTGACCGTCAGGAGCGCATTAATCGCGACACCGCCGAACGTCTGGGTTTGACGGTTGCACCTGACCACGTCTACATCGACAACAACCGTTCCGCTTGGCAGCGCACCCGCAAGCGCCCGGGGTGGGAAGCCATGCTAGAAGCTATGCGGAAGTCCGAGTTCCGGCACGTGATCGCATATCACCCGGACCGGCTCATGCGACAGCCTCATGACCTTGAGGAGCTGTTACAGATCGCCGACGATCGGTTTGCCACGCTGCACGGGCAGGCCAACCGACGTGACCTATCGGACCCCGATGACCGGTTCTTCTTGCGGATCGAAGTCGCGCACGCATGTCGTTCGTCTGATGACACGTCACGCAGGCTTAAGGACGCCCTCGAAGAGCGCGCCGACGACCGTAAGCCCCATTCGGGAAAGCGTCGCTTGGGATACACCAAGGACGGGATGGCGATTGTGGAGTCGGAGGCCGTCATCGTGCGCGAGGTCTTCGACCGGTACCTCAGGGGCGATGGTCTGTGGCCGATCGCCCGGAGTCTCAACGCCCGAGGCGTCAAGACCGCGTATGGCAAGGCGTGGACGGCTGGAACGCTGCGAGCGTTGCTTGACTCACGCCACGTCGCAAGTATCCGTGTACACCGAGGCGAGGAAATCGGGGACGGTATTTGGCCCGCGATCATCGACCGAGGTACGTGGGACGAAGTGCGTCAGCGACGTCTCTTCCGGTCAGCCAAATACGTGGATGACCAAGAGAAGAAGCGGTTCTATGTACTCCGAGGACTGTTGACGTGCGCCAAGTGCGGCACCCAGATGTCAGGCAGCAAGAAGGGTGACGCGCCGCACTACGCGTGCACTCGCCTTCACCGGGCCGATGACCTGAAGTGCTCCCGCCGCATCAAGGCACTCGAAGTTGAGGAGTTCGTACGTGACGCCGCCCTCGATCTCCTGGAGAGGTTGACCGTGTCCGGGGAGATGGCGAGCGCCACCGTGTCCGACCGCGTTGCCGAGACGATCGACGCGGACCGCCGGCAGCTCCGAGAGTTAAACGATATGTGGACGGCAAAGGAGGTAAGCACCGCCGAATACCGGCAGATGCGGAAGAGCATCGAGGATCGCATCGCGAAGGCCCAACGTAGGACCGTTGTAAGGCCGTTGAAGCTCATCGAAGGCGTGACTGGCCCCGGCGCACGCAAGGCGTGGTTTGCTGACGATATGACGGACGAGCGGCGCAACGCGATCCTCCGATTCTTGTTCTCCGCCGTGCGCATCGAGGCGTCCACCAAGCCGAGGGGTGTGTTCGACTGGGATCGGATCAAGATTGATCAGAACCCCCTGTAGGACTCCCAGGCGTGCCGCCCGCCAACAGATCGGCCAGGCGGGCGGCGCTTCGGGGACTGATCGTCGTGCGGAATCCCTCACAGACGCGCGCCAGAGCCCGAGCACGGGCAGCGTCATCCTGACGCTCACTCCTGCTCACGGGGCCCACGTGTGACCGAGTGCGCGTTCCTGTCGGACGATCTCACGCTGTCGAACGAGGTCTTCCGCAACGCCGGCTGCTATCTCGGCTTGCCCAGGGGTGTGGCCGTGCCCGGCGAAGCGCCAGGTTGCGAGCGTGAGTACGCCCGCGTCACCGGGGCCCGCGTCATCATCGGATCGTTGGTGATCGGCGCGGGCCGCCCGCAGCGCGCGGTAAGTGGTCGAATAGGCACGGGACTTGGTGAGGCAATGGCCTCTGAAGGCGAGCGTGTGTGCCCAGGGGCGTATGCGCAGGTGTGCGAGTTCCGGCAGCCCGCCCAGATCCCAAGAGGCCCGCAGAAGGGCCCTTACGTGGTCCGTGACGGGTAGCAGGTCGATGGTCGAGCGGTGGGTGATGCGGGTGTCGGTGCCGCCGCCGGCCACGGTGGACTTCGTGACGTATTTGGCGAGATAGCCGGCGATCGCATCGTCGGTCAGCTCGCGCCCGTCGTTGCAGGCCCGCAGCGGCCTCACGTCGAGTTGTCGGCCCCAGCGCAGGACATAGGAGCCGAGTGCTTCGGACGCCGGGGCGGAAACCCGTACTGCCGCAGCCGCTTCGGGGACCAGAGCGACCAAGAGGTCATCCGAGGCCCAGTCCGGCGGAGGCGAGTCGGGACCATCGGGGCCGTCCAGGCGCAGCACCGCGTGCAGGTGGACCGCGCCGCGTGCTTGGTACTCGGCCACCTTCGCAAACGAGACCCGAAGGTGTTCGCGCAGACGCGATCGAGGGATGCCCGCCGCCGAGGCCAGGCGCCGCCGCACAGCGTGAGTGAAGTAATCCCACAGTTCGCCGACGTGCGCATTCCAGAGCACGTGGTGCGGGTAGTCGTAACACGCCCGGCACAGCGGCTGCCCGATGACACTCTCATCGGGCGAATGCGTGAGAGGGCAGCCGCGGTGCCTCCCGTGCTCACAGAGGCTGCCGGCGCGTCTGGGTCGGCAAGGCCCGTCCGTGGTCGCCCGGTGGACAGGTCCGAACGAGGGTGCCGTCAGGGTGACGAACAGGCGTGGATGGTCGCGCACCACGGCGGGCACGCTCTTGCCGCCGACCAGGCCCGCGCGGACGAGGTGGAAGGTGTCGCCCTGGTGTTCGTAGGAGCAGGGTGCGCAGCGCGAGGCCCGGCGGTTGCGACAGCGCACGGCCAGGCGTCCGCCGGGTTCGTCGGCGGTGGAGTAGGCGTGGACCACCGTCCCGGAGGTGTCACGGGTGACGGTGGACCCGGCAAGGTAAATCGGGTGTTCACAGCCGCCGGTTGCGCGGATCTGTTCGACCCAGCGCCTGAATCCCGGCGCGTTGGCTATGCGGATCAGGTCCTGATCGACGGGTGAGAGTGCGGCGAGCCGTGCCCGATCCGCCTGCCGGGCACGGCTGTTCGTGCGGTCGTTGGTGTCTGTGGGTGTGGTGGTGCGCGGCAAGGGTGGTGCCTCCAGGCAGCCGAAGGGGTGTGGCGGGCGGGAGGCGCCGGGCGGCGCGGAGGTGTGGTCACGGTGATGCGGCCTCTCGGGTCGTGCGATGTGTCGGGTGGGTTAACGGATGGTGCCCTTGCCGCGACAGCAGCGGCACTTGCGGCGCCGTCCGGTGCGGGTACGGGTGTTGCGATCGCCGTGGCAGATCGGGCAGCGGACAGGACGCATGGTCAAAGGGAGGTCTCCAGACCTGTCAGAACAGTGCGAATACGAGGCTGGCCACCAGGCCCGAAATCGCCGGGGCCAGCGCGGACTGTGCGATGTAGAACCCGAACAACCCGGTCACGCAGACCTGCCACACGCGTAGTTCGCCAGCGCGGACGAGCATGAAAGTGATCAGGCCGAGGACGAAGACCAGCGGGAACGTGCTCGAAGCGCTGTTCACCGTGCCCCCTCACCGCAGCCGGCCAGCGCCGCCGTCAGCGCGGGCAGGTCGGGAGTCATCCCGGCATGGGCTGCGGAGATACCTGCCGCGTCTTTGGGGGTCACCAGGACCGACCGGGCCCGCATCCAGTCGCCGCCGATGCCCGTGAGGATGGCGACGCCGGGTTCGTCGGGGGAGATGGCCTGCGCCGCGTCGACGGCTTCCGGAGACAGGTCTCCGAGGGCCATTTCCGCCGTCCCGGGGTCGGAGACCCGATGGCAGACGCGCCCGGCAAGTTGCGCCCGAAGCGCTGTTGCCCCCGGCCCCAGGTCCGAGCCGACACGTTGCCCGGCAACGACCAGGTGAACGGCCAGGGCCGCGCCGAGTTGCGCGAGCCGTACCAGCGCCGTGGCCGCCCGCGCCGCATCATCCTTCTCCACACGCGACGCGGCGAGGAACAGTTCCGCCACCTCATCCACCACGACGACGATCGGCACGGGCCGTTTGCCGTCCGGCAGGTCCCACACGGAGCGCACCCGGGCAACCCGGCAGACGGTCATCCGCAGGTGCGTCTCTTCCACCAGGGCATCGAGGAGCGCACCGGCCTCCCGGCGGGACGTGGCCAGCGCCGACAGGCGCGGACCGAACAGGCCGAGTTCCATGCCGCCCTTGAGGTCGATGCCCACCAGGGCGACGGGTTGCGGAGCGAGCCGGGTCACCAGCGCGGCAAGAAGAGTGGACTTGCCCGTGCGCGTGGCCCCGACGATCAGCCAGTGCGGTAGCGCCCGGAAGTCCAGCACCCACGGAACGCCGTCCTCCCGCCGGCCGACCCGGGCACACATCAGGGGGTCGGTGGCGCCCGGCTTGTCCGGGGCGGACATCTCCCGCAGGGGATCGGTCGTCAGTGCGGACAGCCGCACACGGCCCCGTACGGGGGAGGTCACACGCACGGCGTGGACGCGCCAGGCGTGTGCCACCGCGTCCGCCGCAGCCGCGTAGGCGTCCGGGGTCTGGCCGGCATGCATGCGCACCGCGACTTCCAGGCCGCCCGGTCGGGGTCGGGGGATGCCGATCCGGGGCGGGACCGGCCGCAGCGGCTGCCCACGCACGATCAGATCTCCCAGCAGCACCCGGGAGGGACGACGCGTGATGGTCAGGCCCCGCTCGATCGCGAGCGGACGCCACGAGCGCAGCACTCGAACGGCAGCCGGCAGGAACCCGACCGCGTACCACCAGCCGACCGGGAAGCGCCGCCGCAGCAGCGGGGCCGCGACGAGCAGCCCCACCACCGCCACGAGCAGGACCCATGCCAGTAACTGACGCATCATCAGGCGTCACCCGCCTTGTCCTTGCCGCGCAGCGCGGACACCAACGGGCCGCCGGCATCCGCAGCCGCAAGGGTGATCGAGTCGGCCCGGAACGAGGTGCCGTGCCGGCCGTTCTGCTCCCAGGTGAAGGCGACCAGACCGGCGACGGTCACCCGTACGCCTTCCGAGATGCCGGACGGTTCACCGGACACCGCGATTTCGATTACGGACGCCCGCCGCGTGCCCTGTTGCCGCACGGAGACACCGACCGTCCACACGGTCACCCCGTCGCGGTCCGTCTTGAGTTCCCCGGTTTCCCGGGATACGAGCTTGGGTTCCGGCGCGACGACGCACAGCAGCGCCCCGAGCCGGTTCGTGTCCACAGGTATGGACTGCATGAGGTGTGGCCTCCAGCCACTCACGGACGCCCGTCTGTTGTCGGACGTCACTTGTCATGACAAGTGTCGGCCATGGAGCGCTGTGACGCAAGTGACTTGTCATGACAGGTGACATCAGTACGGGTGACGCCATACAGTCGAAGCGAGACGAACCCGTACACGGTGAACGCAGCCACCGACTAGGAGCCCCCATGGATTTGGTCCGACCCGACGCGCTTTATAGGCAGTTGGCCACCGCGATCCGAGGGGACATCCAGGCCGGCGAGTACCCGCCGGGGGCACTACTGCCGTCCGAAAGCGCCCTGTCCGAGCGCTACGGGGTATCCCGCCCCACTGTGCGCCAGGCACTGGCCGCACTGCGGACCGAGGGACTGGTGATCGTGCGGCGCGGGAAGGGGTCGTTCGTGCGCGACGCCGCAACAGGACCCACGGTGACGCTGGACCGGGCCATTGTCCGCAGCGCCGGCCACTACGCCGACCCTCACGGCGAGTGGTCGCAGGTCGAGGAACCCACCGCCTACCGCACCACCACCGACACCACCACCGGGCCGGCCCTCGGCATGGACGAGGGCGAAGCCGCCTTCGGCTGTGACCGCCTCATCTCCCACGGGCCGACCGGCACGCGCGCGATGGTGCGCATGGTGATCCCGTTCGCCACCGCCGACGCCGCCGGATTGGGCAACGATCCCGTCCGCCCGCAGGCCGAGCTGTACGCCGCCCTCGAAGCCGCAGGGCAGCGCCTCACGTGGCACGAGAGCGTCACCGCGCGGATGCCCACCCCGGACGAAACCACCGCGCTGCAACTACCGGAAGGCACACCCGTACTGATCATCCGCCGCATCACCGGCGGGAATTCGGGACCACTCCTATTGGAGGAGACGCGGACCGGTGCCGAAGCCGCGCAGGCCGACTACGTGATCACCCCACAGGGCCGACCCGCCGGCCGCAAACCCCGCGCCGCCAAGGACTGACGTATTCCGACATCAGTAATCGACGTGACGGTATGACGCCGGACAATCGTCACTGCGGATGCCCAGGCCGGACCATTGCAACGTCAGGATATCTACGGGCTTTCCGTCCCCAGGGATGGAAAGCCCGTAGTTTCCCGCCTCAAGGGATTCCCCATAGGCCGTCCAGACGACGGGCCGGTCGTAGAATTGCTCGTCACCCCACGTATTGGCCCAGCTCATACAGGATTTCTCCGGGGGTGTGAATGTCCATTTCTCCACCGTGCCGCACGGGGCAATTCTGGTGCCGCTCGGGAGGATCCACACCGGGCCCTGATCATCGGCTGACAGTTCCGCATTAACGGCCGACTTCGTACCCCCTTCCTTCGTATCCCGCACGCGCCACAGGCGCGATTTCTGGGCCGCCGCACCGCTCGCACCCCAATAGCCGTCCCGTGGCGCACGGTCGTTGAGCAAGTCCACGAGAGCCCCGCAGGCAGCATCGACGCCGGGCACCGTCGTCAGGGTCGTTCCCGATGCGGGCAGGGGGTCGGGGTTCACTTTCTCCGCCCAAACGACCGACGAATGTATTGCCTTCCACTTCCCCGCACCGCCGCTCTGGCGGAATACCACATACATCGTCGCTACTCTTTCCTGCACACCCACAATCCGTTGACTGGACAAGAAATACCGGTCCGCCCCGACGGGAGTCACCCCGGTATTGAAAATGCGAACATCGCTCACCGATACCGGATGGTAGAAGAGGGTCGGGCTCTTCTGCCCGTACTGCTTTATTCGCGCTATACGGTTCGTATCCGTCGCGAGCGGCGTACCGTCCTCCAGATCCCGGATAAGAGAGATATCCAGCCCGTCAAAAGCCGCCTTCTTCGCGGCCCAATACTCTAATACCGTCGTACGCGCATCGGCTTCCGAAATTGCAGGCACCGGCGGAAGAGGCGACGAAACGGCGACCGGCGGCCTTTGTGCAACCGGACCGGATGGGGCGTGGGCAGAATGCTCTGGGTTGTCCCCGCCCGAGCAGGAAACGGCTGCCATGCCGAGCAAGATCAACATGCTGGATTTCCGGATCATGCACGGGAGCCTAGGCACGGTGTCAACCCGAAATACGCCCAACGAAGATCATTCCCTGTGCGTCACCCCACCCTGCCCACCGACGACAGCATTCCGATGTCCTCGAACAACCCCACGGTGGTTATACACAGCCTGTGTATGGCATCCGGCTAGTCAGACCGCGACCCTCGACGTATGGGCAGAGCGATGCTCTACCGGGTCAAGCTGACGCGCTGACCCCCCAAGTCGACCCAACCCGAACCATTGGGAGGGGTCTGTATCACTCGACACCACCTCACAGTGGAGGTTCCGGCGTGACCCATATCCCCTGGGGATTCGAGCGGATGGCACCGCTCGTCGACACCCCGCCGACATTGCCCATCAGGTACGCGGGTCTGAACCCCGTCACCCAAACCGGTGTGTGGGTCGGTCCTGACGGACACCCCGCCGAACTCGGCAAGCACGGCACGAACACGCCGACCAGGCCGCCGACCGAGAACAGCAAGGACGGCAAGTCGGACCCGGACCAGGGACAGGACTACCAACCGGACTAGGAGGTAGCCGCCGGATGGACAAACGCCCGGTGCTGGTCGCGACAGCCGATCAGGACCCAACGGCAGACATGGTCATCGAGGAGCTGGACCGGCGCCGGGTGCCCGTCGTGCGCTTTGACCCGGGGCGGATGTTCCCCGCCCCCGGAACCCTCAGCGCTCACACATCCGCACGCGGATGGGGCGGCACGATGACCATCGGTGCCCGACACGTTGACCTCGGCGCCGTGCGCGCCTACTACCACCGTCGCCCGAGTCGACACCTTTTGACCGGTGACGACCAAGCCGAGCGATTCGCGGCACACGAGACGTGGCGAGGACTCGGCGGAGTCCTCGGCGCATTACCCGGGTGTCTGTACGTGTCGCACCCCCTTGCGATCGGTCGCGCCGAGTTCAAGCCCACTCAGTTGGCTATCGCCGGATACCTTGGCCTACGGGTGCCCGCAACGTTGATCACCAACGACGTTGACGAAGCGAAAGCGTTCTGCGCGGACCACACCGCGATCTACAAACCCCTGCACGCACACGCCTACACCGTCGGCAACCGACCGGCAGGAATCTACGCGGCTCCGGTCACGGCAGGCGAACTCACTGATGCCGTACGCGCATGTCCTCACCTGTTTCAAGAACGCATCGACAAAGCGGCGGACGTCCGGGTGACGGTGGTCGGAGACCGGGTGTTCGGCGCGCGCATCACGTCGCCGCCGGGCGTACTCGACTGGCGATCCGACTACGCGAACCTGGCTTACGACGAGATCGGATGTCCCGCCGAGGTGATCACCGGCGTGCAGCACATGTTGTCCCAGTTCGGTCTGTTGTTCGGGGCGTTCGACTTCGCAGTGACCCCGGCAGGTGAATGGTGGTTTCTCGAACTGAACCCCAACGGCCAATGGGCGTGGGTGGAAGACCAGACCGGACTACCGATCGCGTCGGCACTCGCCGATCTCTTACAGCACGGAGAGACCAGAACATGACGGAAGACCAGGACGAAGCCGCCCGATTCCGCAACCGGCTCGCTGACCGGCTCACGAAGGAAGGGGTGTTGCGGTCGCCCGAGTGGGACTCGGCGGTACGCGCCGTGCCCCGTGCGGCCTTCCTCGCGGGCGGATGGTTTGAGTACGAGGATGGTGGGTGGTGGCGCCCCACATCGATCACAGACGGTCCGGACAAGCTTGGGCGCGCGTACGAGAACGACACGCTTGTTACCCAGGTCGGCGGGGTGGTCGTGCCCCGGCAGGTCGACGGACGGGTGATGCTTGCGCCGACGTCGTCAAGCACGCTGCCGAGTCTGGTGGTTCGGATGTGCGAAGAGCTTCGGGTGACGGACGGGGCGCGGGTTCTGGAAGTCGGTACCGGGACCGGCTACTCGACAGCACTTCTCACACACCGACTCGGCGACGACCGGGTGACGAGTGTCGAAGTCGACCGGGACGTGTCGGCAAGCGCCGGCGTCGCCCTTGCGGGACTGGACCTTTGGCCAACCCTGATCGTGGGCGACGGACTCGCCGGCCACATCCCGGGGGCGCCATACGACCGCGTCATCGCCACATGTGGAGTCACGACCGTCCCTGACGAGTGGATCGCACAGACCCGCCCCGGAGGGGAAATCCTCGCGCCGATCTACGGCGGATGGATGGGAGCAAGCGAACTGGTACGGCTCACGGTCGCCGAGGACGGCACCGCCGAAGGGCCCATGCTCGGCGGGCGGGTCGGTTTCATGATGGCCCGACCGCAGACCCCGCCCCCGCTCGGACTGCTACCCGATCTGGACTCGGCCGACGAACAGCCCACCGATCTCGGCGCCGACGCGCTGACCGACTGGACAACCCGATGGGTCGCAGGGTTCGCCGTGCCGACCGTTCAACGACTCATGCTGTCCCGCGATGGGAACCCACTTCACGTCCTGGTCGACGTCGAAGCCGGGTCCTGGGCGAGCGTGTACCAACGCAACGGTCGATGGTTCGCCCGGCAAGGTGGGGGCGCCCGACTGTGGGACACCATCACCGACCGTGTCACCGAGTGGCGCACGGCCGAGTTGCCCGCCGAGAGCCTGCGCGTTCGTGTCGGACCGGAGGGGCAGCGCCTCACCTGGGAGTAGCCCGAACACCCCGCCCGGCTACCGCCTCAACGCGGGGCCGGGCGGGGCACCAACCACAAACCCGCAAGCTCAACCGGAAGCCGATGACTCCCCAATTCCGCTGGCCCAGCCTGTCCTATGCACTGCGCGACGCCATCGAGTCCGACATAGGACGCGTCACCAAGACCGTGTCACTGCCATGGACCCGCAGCGCGCCCTACGCAGCAGTCCTCAGGACACGCACCCATCGGCCGGTGGTCCTGAAGGCGGCCCCGGAGTGCCACAAGGCAGCCGAGTATGTACGCCGAGAAGCGATCGTTTCGCCCCGCGTCGCCCATGTGGCACCGGCATTCGTAGGGGCCTACAACGCCGGTGGGTGGGTGGCCACACTCGCCGCATTCCACGACGCCCGCTTTGCCGACCTCACTCCGGGATCCGCCGATCTACCGCGCGTCGCACGCGTGTTGGGAGCCGTGTCGCGCCCCTATGCCGGCCCCTCGCTGCCCCGCTTGTGTGACCGATGGCCGGACGCCGCCCTCAGCGCTGAAGACCGGAGTTCGCTCGGAGGCTTCACCTTGCTGCACACGAACCTTCACCGCACAAACTTGCTGGTCTACAAGGAGACTTGGGGCCCAAGAGTGCACATCGTGGGTTGGGGGCGTGCCGTGCTGGGCCCGCGATGGGCTGAATTGGCGATGTTCTACAGGGAGTTACGCCGAGCGGACCACACGGCGCATGCTGCCCACGCGTGGCTCGCCCAGTTCCCCACGTGGCGCAAGGCCCTGCCGGGTCGACTCACCGTGCTTGCTCGCGCGATGCAGAGAGATGCTTCGCCGCGCGACCGCGCCGTCTGGGCCGAGCTGATCAGCTAGGCGTCGGCGCCCTGATCGCGAGCCACAACGTACGTACCGCGTTGCGGCACCGTGCGGACATAGCCCTGTTCCCGTAGGTACTTGACCGCTCTGCGGGCTGTCTCTCGTGCCACGCCGTACGTTTCGATCAGCGTCGACTCGGAGGGGACGCGCCTGCCTACGGGCAGCGTGCCGGACTCGATATCGCGAATCAGATCGGCGGCAATCTGCCGATACGGCGGCTCTGGCGCTTCGTAGTCAATCTTGGTCGCGACCATGCACCCGACCCTAGCCGGACACGGACAAACGACCGCGACGATCAACGTACATAGTCGTTAGTAGACGTACCTAGAGGAGTTGCGTAACGTGGATCGAACACAAGAGCCCCGACAGTCGCGTCAACGGCTGCCGGGGCAGTCATCAGCCGAGCTGGTAAACGGAGCTGACAACAGTGACAGAGCTTATTCGCGCGCTCGTATGGGTGCTGCGGCTACTCGCCCCACGGACAACCGCCGGCGCGCACCGTGCCCGCCGCATCAACCGACCGGCCCGCCACAGGGGCAATCGGAGGGTGACCGTGTCCCTCTGGCGTGACTTCACCCCGCCGGCGTCCGAAGCCGTCAGCGCGCCCGCACCTGAGCCGGTCCCGACCCCTGAGCCGACCGAGCCCCCCGCGCCCGCCTCTGTGCCCGAGCCTGAGCCCACCGATGTGCTTGTCCGGCCGTACGTGATGGTCGTGGTGGAAGAACGCGCCCGGCAACAAGCCGAGGAAGACGAGCACTGGGCGCGCATCAACGAACAGATCGAGCGGGAAGCCGCCGAGCGAGCGCAGCGAGAAGCCGCGTACGCACGAGAGGCAGCCGTACAACAGGCACGCCGAGACGCCGCCGAAGCCGCACGCGCGGGATGGGATCTGGAATACCCCATCACGACACCGGGGGTGGCGTACGCATGATCCACGTACCGTCCTACCGCCACTGCTGCCGCTGTGAGAGTCAGTCCGCACTAGTCCCGGTGCAAGTGATCGAGTCCGGGCGTGGTGCGTCCGGGTGGACCCTGTGGGCATGCGCCGAGCACGCCCCCAAGTTCCCGCCGCTCGAACAGCCCGATGCGCGCTGCCTGCCCGAGCGTGAGCCGATTCCGCCACTCACTCTCGCGTTCTAGCCCGCCCCTGCCCCGTCCGGCCATCGTTGCCGGGCGGGGCTCTCTCATGTCCGCCAAGCGATGAAGCCTCCATCGAGGGACCGCCGGGCCGAGGTGTCCGAAACTTTCTCTACTTACTCAAGCCCGGCGCGTTCCGCGCCGGGGGCGGGCCCGCCCGGGGCGCCCGCCCCGGGCGTGCGGCGTGGCCGCCGGTCCCGGGTCGACACCCCGACCGGCCCCGCCCCGGGCAAGGACCCGTGAGGGGTCCGGCACAGCGGCTGCCCCCGGACACCACCATCCGGCGAAAGCGCGATGTGGGCAGCCGCGGTGCCTCCCTCTCCCTCGGAAGGCACCGACGCGACCAGGACCACGAGCCCGCTCGGTCGGGGGCCGGCGTCCGCAGTCTTGAGCCACCTCCCAGCACGGGGACCCCGCGTCGGGCAAGGCCGGGGGCCCTCAGTGGGGGTTCGGGTGGGGAGCGGTGCTCCCCACTGTGCCGGCCAGCGTACGGGCCCCCGACCATGCCCGACCCCCGCACAGGCAGGACACCGGCCCAACACTGCGACCACCACCCGCGCGCACCAGCCCGACACTTCACCCCCGCCGGAGACCCCTACGCCGCGCGCCCGGACACCCGCCGCAGCGCACCGGACACCATCCGGGCCCCGGCCACCGACAGCCGGACATCCACTGTCGCCGAGCCGTCCGCCAGCGAGACCGCGACCGCCCGAGCATCCCCCGACGAGAACCCGTGCGCATCGAACACGTCGTTCAGCGCGTCCGCCGCCGCAGCAGCGGCACGCCAGGCCGTCAGGTAGTCCACCCCCGGCAACCACAACGCCGCCCCGGGGTCCCAGTCGCCCAGGCCCCCGCCGCTGGCTAGGTGACCCGCCTCCCCCACATTCTCATCCAGACCCACCGTGACTCCTCCCTCAACCCCAGCCCATAACAAGGGCCCTGACAGACCGTCACACCGGAACGCAGCGCAACGACCCCGGTACCATCGGCACCGGGGTTCCGTCAGGGCCCCAACCGGACCACCCCAATCCCGCCAAGGTCACGGGGTGGTCCGGACTGAGCTATGTGGTTGTCCGGGTGGCGTCTTGCACTCGATCTGCAAGACGCCACCCGGGGGGATCAGAGCGGCGCGCGGCGCTGCCGGTCCGCGCGCCGCCTCCTGCCGTCACGGGAGAGGAGACGCTGTCGACACGCCTTCCCTGCGGCAGGAACCCACGGAGGTGGACAAGAGAAGGAAGCCTCCTCCGAGGGAGTTCAAAGGGTCGCAGGAGCGGAACGAGCGGCCCCGCCGACTCAGGGTCTGTCGGCAGGATTTCCGGTCATCGTGAACGGCCTTGCCAGTCCACGAGGTGCCAGATCGAAGCGGCACCACACCGTCTTGCCACCCATGCCCAGCGACCCCCACGACATGAAGTCCGAAACGGCTTCGACCATCCGCAGGCCGCGCAGCGAGCCCCCCATCAGATGCGGTTCCGACAACGACGGCTGTAGTACCTGTCGATCGGGCATCACGGGCGGACGCGGATCCGCATCTCGGATCTCGATCGCCACCGCGCGCATGGGCCAGAACGAAAGGCGCATCGTGAACGTGCGCCCCAAACGGCCTTGTTGGTCCGGCATGAACGCGTGCACCACAGCGTTCGTCGCCAACTCGGACGCGCAGAGCAAGGCTTCATTGGTCAGTTCGAGAAGATTCCAGTCCGCCATGGCCGCCCAGGTCAGCGCCCGAGCCTGCCTTACTTCCGTCGGACGGGACTCCCAGGTGCGTTCCCGAATCCACACCGGATCCCACCCGGGCCCGCTCAGCACAGCCCCGAGCCAACGTTCCCCGGGACTGAACCGGCCATGAGCTTCCGGCCGCCCGGGAGCAGTCCGTTCCTGGTCGCGTTCATCCGACTGAACCCGCGTGATTACGTGCCGCAGGCCCGCCCGCCCTATCTGCGTTCGTCCCATACGGTCGAGCTTCGACCCGAACGGGGTCTGGGCATCACCCCATGAGGGTTATACCCATGAGAGGTAGACTCACGGCGAAGAATGATCAACTGTTAGTGATCAACTGCGAATGATGAAGCGCACCCCGGGAGACGCTGAATCATGAACGACTACCTCTCACGTGCGGTCTTACCCGCACACGTTCTAGACCGCGACGACATGCGCGCTGCTCTGTCGAACCGTGACTTCGGAGCAGTCTTCGCACTTGCCCGCAAGTGGTGCGGGATCAGCTTTCAGAAGATTGCAGACGCGTGTGAGATCAACCCTCAGCGGGTCGGAACATTGGCGCGCGGCGAAGGACGAATCACCACCATTGACAAGGTCGAGACGATCGCCGACGCCATGCGCATCCCCGGCGAGATGCTCGGACTCGCCCCACGCCCATGGGAGCGATCAAGCCGAACACCCGTGCTCACTGGTGTCATAGTTGCGGGTCCGACGCACGGGCCGACCACCGACCCGCCGGAAGAATCCGAAACCGGCCTCACGTACAAGCGTTCGGTCACCGCTACTCTGGCTGACGTAGCCACCCTGGGGAGTAGCGACATGCATCGACGGTCATTCCTCACCAACGCCACATTCGCCGTAGCCGCGTTGGCGGCGCCAAGCCGTGACTGGCTGATGGCCAACCTTGACGAACTGGATGACGATAGGCCGCGCCGCGTGGGTCCTGAACAGATCAAGACCATCCGCGAAGCATTCGGGCACTTCCAGGAAATGGACGTGATCGGCGGTGGGGGCGACGCCGCACGCCGCCTTGTCGCGCAGTACCTCACCGAACAGGTGATGCCTCTCGTTGGCCAACCTCAGGCCCCCGCGATGCAACACGCCCTGTATGAAGTCGCCAGCGAACAGACCTACTTGGCTGGCTGGATGGCGTTCGACGCCGGGCGCCACGGACTTGCCGAGCGCTACCTGATCCAGTCGCTTCGCTTGGCCCAGGCGTCCGGCAACAAGATGCTTGGGGCACACGTGCTCGCAGGGCTCAGCGACCAGGCCACCCAACTCGGGTACCCCGAGGAAGGACTGAACCTGGCGCGGGCCGGACGGCACGGCTTGCGTGGGGTAACCGCACCGGCAGCCCTGACGGACCTTTACGTCCTCGAAGCCCGCGCCCATGCCGTCCTAGGCGACGTCATGTCAGCCGTCCGGGCCATCGACAGCGCCGAGCGCACCTACGACACCGTTAACCACGAAAACGAACCCGAGTGGGCTCGCTTCATCGATGACGCGTATGTCACCGGCGAAATCGCCGGGAGCCTGCGCGACATGAACGACTCCGTCAACGCGGAGAGGTTCGCGCGCGAGTCGATCGCCGCCGCACAACTCCAGAAGCGCAACCGCCGGGCATCCCTCAGCCAAGCAGTCCTAGCCGCAAGCCACATCCAGCGCAACGAGCTGGAGGCCGCGACGGGCGCCGCTCACCGTGCGCTCGATCTCTCGGCAGACATCCCGTCCAGCCGCGTTACCGCCGCCATGGACGGACTACAGGGCCGCATGCAGGTCTACGCAGACCAACCCGAAATTGCAGCTCTCATGGAGCGGTTCCGGCCTGCCTAACGGTGCCCCCGCGCAACACGGCTGAACGACAGCGCCCCGACCCCTTCCGCATGAGGGGGCGGGGGCGCTCGTCAAGGCAGCGTTACAGGGAGACTCGTCCGCGAAGCCATCGTCAGTGTGGATCAACGCGTGGGCGCCGTCGTCGAGTTGCCAGGCCGCATCCACGCAGCTCATCGCGGGGTGCATGAACGAGGATTGACAGCCGTCATCAGCGTGCCCAGTCGGATGCGCTTGGTTTCCCGGGCCAGTCCGGCCAGGGTGATCCACGCGTCGGTGGGACCGGGCAGGCCGTCGCCGCTCATGTGCAGGTAGTGGTCCGAGCGGAAGAAGGCCCCGAAGCCGAGGTCTTCGGTGGCCTTGGCCACGGTCAACAGCGTGTCGTAGGTCGCGCCTTGCTGAGGTTCGGTGAAGATTCGAAGATCCATACGGCCATCCTCTCCCGAGCGCGCGACTCGCACGGGAGCCGGCCACGCGCAGCACACGGAGGCCGAGCAGGCGCACTACACGCGCCCCGAGCGAACGCACCGCACGGAACCGGTGCGGGCCCGGCACGCGCGACGCGATCACGCGAGCCGCGCGGGGAAGGGCACCACATGCGCCGAACCGCGCCGCCGGCGTTGCGGGATCGCGGGGGCGTGCCGATGCGGTCGGCCCGACCAGGTCGCGGTCTCCTCGGCCGCGCGCAGCCGGACCAGATTGCGGAAGACGATCGCCCAGGCCGCCGCGCAGGCCCGGCGCTCGGCGGGCTCCAGCCGCGCCCAGTCCCCGCAGGGGTTGTCCGCCACTCCTTGCCGAGCCAGGAGCGTGAGCACCTTGGCCACTCGCCCGAGCACTCGGGCGGCCCCCGCGATCGGCACACTCGCCGGATCGCCGCCGGGCAACGGAACCACCGTGTCGGCGTCGGGACCCACGATCCGGGCGACGATCTCCCGGGCGTCGCCGAGTTCGTCGGCGACCCGACACAGGCAGCCACCCCGGTCCGGCTTGCCGCTCCAGGCGTGCACCACCTCCTGCACGGTGTGCAGCGCGAGGGCGACGGCGGCCAGCGCGCGTGGCGTGGAATCGACGGTGGCCAGTTCGTCGTCCAGTTCGGCGAAGGTCTGAATGGTGTGCATGATCGCTCCCTCGTGCGGTGCTCGTCCGGCTCGCCTGCTGTCGGTCCGGTGTGTTCACGACGCCTCCAGGTTGCGCCCGAGGAGCGGACGAATCGCCCGTCACCGAACAATCTGTGGACAACCAAGCGGATTTCGGGGCGGTTTCACCCTCCGGAGTGAAGTACTTCCCCGGTTGTCCACAGGACGTCGGCACGCAGAGTGACCGTGTGCCAACCTGATCGTTTCCCGGGAGGGCGCCTCGATCGATTCCCGACCGAGCACCGCGTTCCGGCCGGCCCCCGCCCGAGGCGACCGGCGATCGAGCACACGGCACGAACACACATCAGGGGGTGGTGGCATGTCCCGCACCGACGGCGACGGCGCGGCGGGCTACACCGTCGACACCGGCGAACTGCACGGTCTGGTCCGACGCTTGCACAACATCGGCACCGACTACCTCGCGCGCGGCTGCTTCGCCGAGCCCGCCCGGGTCGCGGCCGACACCGCACTAAGCACCGACGCCCTCGGCTCGCTCCCGGGCGCCGCCGAGCTGAGCGACCGGCACCGCCGCGCCTCGGCCCGGATGGTGGACCTCCTGACCGGGATCCGCGCGGAGTTGGCCGCGACCCGGGTCGAACTCGGCCGCACCGCCGACCGGTTCACCGACGCCGAGGCCGAGGTCGGCACACTGCTGCGCACGGTGGCGCCGCGATGACCGCCCCCGACGCCGTGGAAGCGTACGCGGCGATCCACGCGGCCCGACCCGGTGCGGTCGGCGCCGCGGCCGACGGTTGGCGCCTGGCCGCCGCCCGGCTGGCCGAACTGCGGGACGCGCTCGCCGAGACCGCCCGGCACGGCACGCGGATCTGGACCGGCGGCGGCGCCGAGCGATTCACCGCCCGCTGCCACGCCTTGGCCGACGTCGCCGATCGACTCGCCGCCCAGGGCGCCGCCTTGCACGAGCACCTCGGCGCGGCGGCCCAGGCCCTGGCCCAGGCCCAGGAGCACGCGTCCGACCCGACGGCCGCGCGAGCCGCCGCCACGCGCCTGGAGGACGTGTATCGCGACCTCGGCGACCGCCTGTGCGCCCTGCCCGACCCACCGAGCCCCGCCGAAGCACCGAAACCCACACCATCGAGCGCGGCCACGACCACCGACATCACCGACCAGACCCCACCCCGCCCATGTACACCGGCCACCACCCCGGCCGCCACCGATCCCGCTACTCCCGATCCCGCTACTCCGGACCTCACTACTCCCGAACCCACCAGCAGCGACCCCACCACCCCCGCAGCCGACTCCACCCCGACAGCCGCGCCGGACGAGACCGCGCCCCCACCACCCGCCGCTACGACGGCCTCGTGCGAGCCTCCCGAGCCTCCGACTCCCGAGGCCCCCTCGACGCTCCCGCCGACCACAACGACCTCGACGACCTCGACGACCTCGACGACCTCGACGACCACACCGTCTCCGCCACCCCCGCCGACCACTCCATTGACCACCTGCATGGCCACCACGACGCCGCCCCCACCACCGCCCGACCTCCCGCCCCCACCCGCGCCGGTGTCCGCGTCCGCTCCGCCCCTCCCGCCACCCCCGAGCACCTGCGCCGCACCCCCATACCCGACCACCCCACCGGCCCAGCCCGTCGTCGGCACCCCACCGCCCCACGAGCCCCGCCCGGTGCACCCGTCCGGAATCGGCCCACACCTCCAACACACCGCACCATCACCCCCGGCCCCGATCGCCCCGGTGACCGGCATCCGGGTCGCACCCGGCCTACACGGCGACGGCAGCGGCAACAACGACGGCTCGACGGCCACCCACGACGCCGCGCACTCCGACCTCGTCCCCGACCTCGTCGGCGGCACCGCTCGCAACGGCACCCCCGCCATCCCCACGTCCCCCACGTGGGTGACCGCCCCCACCACAGCGGGCACCCCCGCCACCCCAACCCCCCGCACCCGCCCCGGCACCCGCTACGCAACCCACCCGGCCGAAGACTGGTGGACCACCCCGCCACCGCCCCAGGCACCGGCCCCGGCCTAACCCGGCCCCATCCCAACTCAACCCAACCCGGCAGCCCCGAACCCGAACACACGAAAGGGCCGCCCCGACCAAGCCGGGACGGCCCTTCACCAAACACACCTACACCTACACCTATCTACCTACTACCAACGCCTACACCCACACACCCATACACCCGCACACACCCACAACCAACCCCCACCACCCCACGGCCGATCACCGCCGCCCGCGCCCACCGTCCCGCTTGACCGCACGCGGCGCCGGCTCCAGGATCGCCACCGACTCCACATGATGCGTATTGGGGAACAAATCGAACGACCGCACCGACCGCAGCTTGAACCCGACACCCGCGAAGTACGCCACGTCGCGCGCCAGCGCCGCCGGGTCGCAGGCCACATACGCGACCCGTCGCGGCGTCAGCCGCGCGATCCGCTCGACGACCGCCTTGCCCGCACCCGCGCGCGGCGGGTCCAGCACCACGATGTCGGCCCGGCGCAGGAAGCCCGGTCGGCTCAGCACCTTCTCCACCGTGCCGGTCTCGAACCGCGCGCCCGGCACGTCCCGAAGGTTGTGGATCGCGTCCTCGACCGCCTGCTTGGAGCTCTCGATCCCGATGATCGTGTCGCTGTCCGCGAGCCGCTCGGAGATCGCGCCCGCGAACAGGCCGACGCCGCAGTACAGGTCGAGTGCCAGGTCGCCCGGTCGCGGCTCCAGCCCTTCCACCACGGCCTGCACGAGCACGTCGGCCGCGGCCGGGTGTACCTGCCAGAAGCCGCCCGCCGAGACCTTCCAGGTCCGTCCCGCGGCCACCTCGCGCACCGCCGGTCGGCCGTGCACCTTGCGTACCCGGCCCTTGTCGTCGGCCCGGAACACCGACACCGCGCGGTTCAGCTCGACGATCGGCATCCGCCCGTCCGCACCCTCGGCGGGCACCACGGTGACCGCGCGGTCCAGCGAGCCGGTCGCCGAGACCGCCTCGACCGAGGCGACGCCGGGCCACTCGTGCGCCTCGATGCCCAGTTCCTCGACGCCGGGCGCCGCGATCGGGCAGGAGTCGATCGGCTGCACGTCGTGCGAGCGGTGCTTGCGCAGCCCCGCGCGGCCGGTCGCCGGGTCCACGGTGAACTGCACGCGCGTTCGCCAACCGAGGCCCTCGGGCATCCCGGGCGGGCTGTCCACGCCCTCGACCTCGACGTGTACGTCGACCTTGCCCAGCCGCAACAACTGCTCGGCCACCACGTCCGCCTTGAGCCGGCGCTGCGCGGCGGGCGTGGCGTGCTGCCAGTCGCAGCCGCCGCACATACCGGGGCCGGCCACCGGGCACGCGGGGGTGATCCGGTCCGGCGAAGCGGCCAGCACCTCGACCACGTCACCACGCAGGAAGCGCGACGTGGGCCCGCCATCGGTGATCTCCACGACGGCCCGCTCGCCCGGGAGCCCGTGCCGGACGAAGATGACGCGGCCCTCGTGGCGGGCCACGCAGTGCCCACCGTGAGCGACCGGGCCGATCTCGACCTCGTACCGCTCACCCCGCAGGGACTGGTCCGATTCGGGGGTGGTCGATCCGACAGGCACGGCACTCCTCATACAGCTCAGCTCGCACAGACATCGACAAGAGTTTCGGTGATCCCTCGGCCGGCGGCGCCTGACGGCGACGCCCGGGGACGACACGACGACACAAAGAAAGCGCCTCACGGCGGTGGGCGCGGTTCCAGGGTAGTCCCTACCCGAAGAACCCGCGCCCACCGTCGTGCCCCACACCCATGCCCCACGCCCATGCCCCGAATCAACCGGCCCGCACGAGCCGACTCAGGAACCCGACCCCGATCCCGACTCCCCCGCTGACCCGCCCGACCCGCCCGCTCCGCCCGACCCGCCCGACTTGGTCGGTCCGCCCGACTTGCTCGTTCCGCCCGACCCCCGCCGACCGTCCCCGGCGCGCGGCGTGCGCGCCGGTCCACGCCGTACCGAACCGGGGGCGACCCACGCCTTCGGCTCCTTGAGCCGCTCGGACGACTCCAACTGCCACGGCACCGATGTCACCATGACCCCCGGCGTGAACAGCAGTCGGCCCTTGAGTCGCAGCGCGCTCTGGTTGTGCAGGATCTGCTCGTACCAGCGCCCGACCACGTACTCGGGGATGTACACGTTCACCACGTCGCGCGGGCTGGACCGGCGCACCGACTTCACGTACTCGATCACCGGTCGGGTGATCTCGCGATACGGCGAGTCGAGCACCTTGAGCGGCACCTCTATCCCGCGCTCGTCCCACTCCCGCCGCAGCGCCTCGGTCTCGGCCGGGTCGACGTTGACGGTGACCGCCTCGACCACGTTGGGCCGCGAGTAGCGCGCGTACGCCAGGGCCCGCAGCGACGGCTTGTGCAGCTTGGACACCAGCACGATCGCGTGCACGCGCGAGGGCAGCTTGGTGTCGTCGATCTCGACCGCCGCGAGTTCGGCGGCGACCCGGTCGTAGTGCCGGCGGATCTGCTTCATCAGCAGGAACAGCACGCCCATCGCCGCGATCGCGATCCAGGCCCCCTGGGCGAACTTGGTCACCAGCACGATCACCAGCACCGTGCCGGTCATGAACAGACCGAACGCGTTGATCACCCGGCTGCGCATCATCCGACCGCGCGCGGCCGGCTCGGTCTCGGTCTTCAGGTGCCGGGTCCAGTGCCGGATCATGCCCGCCTGGCTCATCGTGAAGGACACGAAGACGCCGACGACGTAGAGCTGGATCAGCTTGGTGGGCTCGGCGTCGAAGGCGATGATCAGCACGATCGCGAACGCGGCCAGCATGATGATGCCGTTGCTGAAGGCGAGCCGGTCGCCGCGCGTGTGCAGTTGCCGGGGCAGGTAGCGGTCCTGGGCCAGGATCGAGCCGAGTACCGGGAAGCCGTTGAACGCGGTGTTCGCGGCCAGGATCAGGATCAGACCGGTGACCGCGAGCACGAGGTAGAACAGCGGCGACGCGAACGTGCCGCCGAAGACCGCGTCGGCGACCTGGGCCACCACGGTCTTCTGCTCGTAGTCGGCGGGCGCCCCCTGGATCTGACTGGCCGGGTCCTCCGCGAACCGCACCTTCGTCATGTTCGCCAGCGCCAGCATGCCCATCAGCATGGTCACCGAGATGGTGCCCATCAGCAGCAGCGTGGAGGCCGCGTTCTTGCTCTTGGGCTTGCGGAAGGCCGGTACGCCGTTGCTGATCGCCTCGACACCGGTCAGCGCCGCACAACCGGAGGAGAAGGTACGCAGCAGCAGGAACACGAGCGCGAAGCCGCTGAAGCTGTCCTCGGCCTCGATGTGGAACCCGGCGCTCTCGGCCTCCATGTCCGCGCCGGTGGCGCCGCGGATCAGGCCGAACAGGGTCATCCCCAGGATGGCGGCCATGAACGCGTAGGTGGGAACCGCGAAGAGCTTGCCCGACTCGCGGACGCCGCGCAGGTTCATCGCCATCAGCAGCAGCACCAGACCGACCGCCAACAGCACCTTGTGTGATTGCAACGCGGGCACCGCGGAGGCCATGTTCGCCACCCCGGAGGAGACCGACACCGCCACCGTCAGCACGTAGTCGACGAGCAGCGCGCTGCCGACCGTCAAACCGGCGTTGGGACCCAGGTTGACGCTCGCGACCTCGTAGTCACCGCCGCCGCTGGGGTAGGCGTGCACGTTCTGGCGGTAGGAGGCGACGACGGTCAGCATGACCACGACGACGGCCAGACCGACCTTCCACGAGAAGTGGTAGGTCGCCATTCCCGCCATGGAAAGGGTGAGCAGAATCTCGTCCGGCGCGTAGGCGACGGAGGACAGTGCGTCGGAGGCGAAAATGGGCAACGCGATGCGCTTCGGCAGGAGCGTCTCGGACAGCTTGTCGCTGCGCAGGGCTCGGCCGACAAGGATGCGTTTGGACAGATCGGTCAGTCTTGACACGCAGGTGATCGTAAGCCCATCGACTTTCGCCGGGCCGGGGGCATGCCGCAAGGCTCCCACGTGTAACGTCTCGGCGAGGTCTGCCACCCTGGTAACACCACAAACGAGCATCAGACCGGGCACAACGGACCAAATCCGGAAGGACGGCCGTGCACATCGTCATCATGGGCTGCGGGCGCGTGGGATCCACGCTGGCCCAGACGCTCGAGGAGCTGGGGCATTCGGTGGCCGTCATCGACCGCGATCCCTCGGCGTTCCGCCGGCTGGGGTCGCACTTCTCCGGCCGCCGGATCAAGGGCATCGGTTTCGACCAGGACACCCTGCGCGAGGCCGGTATAGAAGAGGCCGGCGCGTTCGCGGCGGTCAGCAGCGGTGACAACTCGAACATCATCGCGGCGCGGGTAGCCCGCGAGACGTTCGGCGTGGAGAACGTGGCCGCGCGAATCTATGACCCTCGGCGCGCCGAGGTGTACGAACGCCTGGGCATCCCGACGGTGGCCACGGTCCGCTGGACCGCGGACCAGATGTTGCGCCGGCTGCTGCCCAGCGGCGCCGAGCCGCTGTGGCGCGACCCGTCCGGGAGCGTGCAGCTTGCCGAGGTGCACGTGAACTCGACGTGGGTGGGTCACCGGATCACCCGGCTCGAACAGGCGTCGGGCGCGCGCGTCGCTTTCATCACCCGTTTGGGCGAAGGCATCCTGCCGACCTCCGAGAGCGTGATCCAGGAGGGCGACCTCGTGCACGTGGTCATGCACCAGGCGGATGTGGCCGCCGTCGAGGCGGCCTTCGAGAAAGCGCCGGAGGAGAGCTGATGCGGGTCGCAATCGCGGGCGCGGGTGCGGTGGGTCGCTCGATCGCGGCCGAGTTGTTGGAGAACGGCCACGAGGTCCTGCTCGTCGACAAGGCACCGGACGCCATCAAGGTGGACAGCGTGCCGCAGGCCGAGTGGCTGCTCGCCGACGCGTGTGAGATCTCCTCGCTCGACGAGGCCGCGCTGCAGCGCTGCAACGTGGTGATCGCCGCGACCGGCGACGACAAGGTCAACCTGGTCGTCTCGCTGCTGGCGAAGACCGAGTACGGCGTCCCGCGTGTGGTCGCCCGGGTGAACAACCCGAAGAACGAGTGGCTGTTCAACGAGGCGTGGGGCGTGGACGTCGCGGTGTCCACGCCGCGCCTGATGTCGGCACTGGTCGAAGAGGCGGTCAGCGTCGGCGACCTGGTCCGCCTGATGCGGTTCAGCCAGGGTGACGCCAACCTGGTCGAGCTGACCCTTCCGGGCGACGCCGCCCTCGTCGGCACGCGCGTCGGTGACGTGGCGTGGCCCGAGGACACGGCGCTCGTGACGATCATCCGCGAGGGCCGGGTGCTGGTACCCGGCAAGGACGACTCGCTCGAGGCCGGCGACGAACTCTTGTTCGTCGCGGCGCCGCACCGCGAAGAGGAACTGGAGGAGCTGCTGTCGGCCTGACCGACGGCGCCCTCGAACGACGGCTCAGGCGGCGGCCAGGTCACCCATGACCTGGTCCGCCTCCTCGCTGAACGCGCGCGCGATCGGCTCCCTGCCGTACGGGCGCAGCCGCCTGCGGAAGTCCGCGAGGAAGTCGTTGCACTGCGCGGAGGACAGATTGCCCGCGATCCGCAACGCGTCGGTGGCCTTGAGACACGCCGCGTCCAGGTCGCCCTGGGCCAGGTGCGCCGCGGCCATGAAGGTGGTGTCCTGCGCACACCGGCGGGACGCGCCCGCTCGGCGCAGTTTGATCGACTCGCCCGCGAAGCCGTGGATCTTCTCCGGCAGGCCGAGGTCGCGATGGCTGTGCGCGAACTCGTGCTGGAGTTCCGACTCGTCGAAGTAGTTGCACCACGACGGGTCGTCCTCGATCGCGCCGGCCGCGTCCAGATGCCGCTCGGCGACCCCCATCGCCCGCTCGCACGCGCGCCGGTCGCCCATCGCCGCGTAGCCGCGCGCCTCCATCGCGGCCACGATCGCCCGCGCCCGTGGACCCAGCTTGTCGCCGGCCCCCTGATCGGCGGCCCGGGCCAGTTGCACCGCCTCCCAGCCGTGCCCCAGGTACACCGCCTGGCAGGCCATGTTGGCCATCACGTACGCCCCGTACGCCGGGTCGTCGGCCGCCTGCGCGAGCCGCAGCGCCTGGATGTGGTAGCGCTGGGCGAGCGCGTGCCGGCCGGAATCGAACGACAACCAGCCCGCCAGTTCGGTGAGTTCGGCGACCGCGCGGAACAACCGGCGACCCACTTCCTCGCCGTAGGAGCCGGCCAGCTTGGTGCGCGCGACGCCGTTGAGGTGGTTGACCACGGTGTCCCGCAGATCCCCGCCGCCTTGCGCGCGGTCGAGTCGACGAAAGGCCAGGACGGTCTGGTGGATGCGTAGTACGTCCGCGTCGCGCACGGTGGTGGGCCCGTGCGAGGTGAGTCTCTCGGGCTCACCCTCGGCCCGGGACGCGGTCGACCAGAACAACGCGGGAGCGGCGAACGCCCCCACGCCGAAGGCCGTGTTGGCCAGGAAAGTACGGCGGTTCATGTCTCTCTCCGACAATTCGGCCACGGCGTGTCTGACTTCGGCCGCGGTCCGGGCGACGTTCAGCCCGTCGAAGGAGTCGGGGGTCGGTGGCCGCCGGTCGCACAGCCCGAGGTCCGCGACCGTGAGTTCGCATCCCAGCCGTCGTCCGAGGGCCTCGGCCAACAGTTCGGGAATCGGCCAGCGCGGCTGGGCGCCTTCCAGCCAACGAGCCACCGAGGTGTGGCTGCACCCGAGGTGCAGGCCGCGCCGTTCGGCGACCGTGTTGACCCAGCGGGCCAGTTCGCGCCGGGAGAAACCGGCTTCCGCTACCAATGCGATGAGGTCACCGTTTCCGGCCACCATCCCCGCCTCCTTCGTCCACTGGAGGTCTAACGGGGACGCTAATGGCCCAGTTACGGGATCATGCGGGAACGGCTGATTGGACCGCACCTGGCCCAAATTCTCCGGAATCGACCGGGATGTGGTGCTCGAATGATCACTCCGATGATCAACTCGCGACCGCACCCGGCGCACGCCACACGGCTGCCCGGCACACGCCACACGGCTCGAATCATCGGTCGTCCCATGAACCGGAGCCCCTGTCGCGCCGCAAAGACACGGATCCGATCGCCGGCGCGGAGCCACCTCTCGGTCGGCCCACGCCCGCCCCCGGGCCGCCCGACCCGCACCGGAACCGCGCAGGAGCCGCACCGGAACGCGAACCGCGCCCGCACCGCTCAATCCGCGACGCGGTCTTCCCGCCGCTCGTCGCGCTGCTCGACCACCGCCGACGCACCGCCGTCCACCGCGCCGCCACCCGCCGCGGACCGCTCGCCGACACCGTCCCCGTCGACCTCGTCGTCGTCGTCCTCGTCGACGACCCGCACCGGCGGCGGCGCCTTCGACATGATCAGCCAGGTGATGTAACAGACCACCAGGAACGGCGGCACGCCCAACGCGACCTTCGCGATGCCCAGCGCGGTGACGTTGCCGGACCAGTAGATCGGGATCTGGATCACGATCCGCAGCACGAACATGACGAACCAGACCCAGGTGGCCTTGCGGTACGCCGCGTACCGGCCCGGGTTCTGCCGCCAGGTGAAGTTCTCGCCCAGCGCCGGGCCGAGCACCACGCCGATGATCGGCCAGCGCACCAGGAGCGAGATCAGGTACGCGAGCGCGTAGCCGCCGGACAGCAGCATTCCGAACGCGTAGAAGTTCTCCGCCTTGCCGGACTTGACCGCGATCCAGCCGGCCAGCGCGACACCCAGGAAGCCACCGAGCGCGTGTTGCAGGGTCTCGCGACGCGCGATCCGCACCACGGCGAACGCCAGCGCGACGCCGCCCGCGGTCATCGCCGAGGTCCAGGTGGAGCGGCTGATCGTGTAGGCGATCACGAAGACCAGCCCCGGCACGGTCATGTCGATCATGCCGCGCACGCCACCGAAGGCGGCGATCATCGAGGCCGCGCTGTCGGTGGGGGCAGGCTGCTCGGCGGCCGAGTCGGAGGCGGGCTCTTCCATGTGGGCGGTCACTCGTTCACTCTCGGCCGACGGGGCGCAGCTCGTACCTGGGGTTGAACAGGACAGGCCGCCCCTGAGTGGTGCTCACCCGCCCGTGGGCGACCAACTGCCGCCCCGGCTCTATCCCGGCTATCCGCCGCCGACCGAGCCAGACCACCGACAACGCGGCCGAGCCGTCGTACAACTCGGCCTCCAACGCGGGCACGCCCGCTCGCGGCCGAAACGTCACCGTCCGCAGCGTGCCGCCGACCGTGATCAGATCCCGCTCGACCACGTCCACGATCTTGGTACAGCCGAGCCGCTGGGTGTCGTGCAGCAGCTCCTCGGCGTGCAATTCCTCATGGGTCGACGTCCACCGATCCAGCATTCGCCGCAATCGCCCGGACCGACGCTCCACCCCGGCTGCGCTACCACTCATGCCGGCAAGGGTACCGCCTAACCCACCGCCTCCCGCTGCCCGAAATCACCCGCCGACGGGCCCGACCCGCTCGGCCGAACCGACACCGGGACCGCACGCGGGCACAACGGACGCGCTAACCCTCGAACCGATACCCCATCCCCGGCTCGGTGAGCAGATGCCGCGGATGCGAAG
Source organism: Embleya sp. NPDC127516 (assembly GCF_044765325.1). Classification (NCBI taxonomy): domain Bacteria; kingdom Bacillati; phylum Actinomycetota; class Actinomycetes; order Kitasatosporales; family Streptomycetaceae; genus Embleya; species Embleya sp. NPDC127516. The sequence continues at coordinate 362,449 of NZ_JBIWJT010000001.1, forward strand.
GGTCGTGTTCCAGCTTGCGCCGCAACTGCGCCATGTAGACCCGCAGGTAGTTCGTCTCCGTCCCGTACTGCGGCCCCCACACCTCCTGCAGCAGCGCCCGCTGGCTGACCAACCGGCCCGCGTGCCGGACCAGCACCTCCAGCAGATGCCACTCGGTCGGCGTAAGCCGCACGTCGGCGCCGTCCCGGGAGACCCGCTTGGCCGCGAGGTCCACCGTGAACGAGTCGGTCACCACGACCGGCGCCTCCTCCTCGGGCACCGCACGCCGCACCGCCGCCCGCAGCCGCGCGAGCAACTCGTCCATCCCGAACGGCTTGGTCACGTAGTCGTCCGCGCCCGCGTCCAGCGCGGCCACCTTCTCCGCCGACGCGTGCCGCGCGGACAACACGATGATCGGGATCCGGGTCCAGCCGCGCAGTCCCTTGATCACCTCGACCCCGTCGATGTCCGGCAGGCCCAGGTCCAGCAGCACCACGTCCGGATGCCGGTCGGCGGCGGCGGTCAGCGCCGCCGTACCGTCCCCCGCGGTGTCCACGTCGTAGCCTCGTGCCTTGAGGTTGATGGCCAGGGCCCGCACGATCTGTGGCTCGTCGTCGACGACCAGGACCCGTGTCATCGTTGTTCCTCCAAAGTGGTTCGTTCCTCGGCCGCAGGGGTTCGCCCCTCGACCGCGCCCGCGGTGGGCGACCCGGCCGTCCGCAGCGCCAGCACCATCGTCAGCCCGCCGCCGGGGGTGTCCTCGGCCATCAACGTGCCGTCCATGGCCTCGGCGAAACCGCGCGCGACGGCCAGGCCGAGTCCCACCCCATTGCCCTTCGGCGCGTCGCCCAAGCGTTGGAACGGCTCGAAGATCCGCTCCTTGGACTCGTCCGGCACACCCGGGCCGCGATCGGCGACCCGCAGCTCGACCAGACCCTTGAGCGCTCCCGCCGACACGTGCACCCGGCGGCCCTCGGGGTTGTGCTTGACCGCGTTCTCGATCACGTTGGCCAGCACCCGCTCCAGCAGCCCCGCGTCCGCGCACACCGCGGGCAGCGTCTCGGGGATGTCCAGCGCCACCCGGTCCTCGGCGACACCGGCCAGCGCGCCCGGCACCACCTCGTCCAGGCCGATGTCGCCCATCAGCGGGGTCACCGTCCCGGTCTGCAGCCGGCTCATGTCCAGCAGATTCCCGATCAGCGTGTCCAACCGGTCCGCGCCGAACTCGATCGCCGCCAACAGCTCGGCCTCGTCCTCCTCCGACCAGCTCACATCCTCGGCCCGCAGGCTGGACACACTGGCCTTGATCGTGGCCAGCGGCGTGCGCAGGTCGTGCGAGACCGCCGCCAGCAGCGCGGTGCGGATCCGGTTGCCCTCCTTGAGCCGGCGCGCCTGGGCCGCCTCGGCGACCAACTGCCGCCGCTCCAGCACCACCGCGGCCTGCGCGGCGAACGCGCCGAGCACCCGACGGTCCTCGGCGGGCAACACCCGGCCCGACAACGCCAACGCCAACGAGTCGGACACCGGCACGTCCACGTCCGCGTCCTCGGGCCGGACCGCCGGATGCGGCCCCACACTGCCCACGCACATCCACGGGCTGTGGTGCTCCTCGCGCTGGAGCAGCGCCACCGACTCCATCGCGAACGTCTCGCGCACCCGGTCCAACAACGCCGGCAGCGCCTGCTCGCCGCGCAGCACGCTGCCCGCCAAAAAGCTCAGCGTCTGCGCCTCGGCCTGACTTCGCGCGGCCTGATGAGTGCGTCTGGCCGCCAGGTCCACCACCGAGGCCACCGACAGCGCGACCAGCACGAAGATGCCCAACGCGAGCATGTTCTCCGGGTCGTCGATGGTCAGGTTGTGCAGCGGCGGGGTGAAGTAGTAGTTGAGCAGTATCGAGGACACCACGGCGGTCAACACCGACGCCCACAGCCCGCCGATCAGCGCGACCGCGACGGTGACCGTCAGGAACAGCAACATCTCGGTGGACAGGCCGTGACTGTCACGTGTCGCGTCCAGCGTGTACGTGAGCGCGGCCGGACCGATCACCGCCACCGCCCACGACGCGATCCGCCGCCCGCGTCCCAACGGCGAACGCAGCGGGCGCAGCACCCGCCCCACACCCGCGTGCTCGTGCGTGACGATGTGCGTGTCGATGTCGCCGGACTGCGCGGCGACGGTGGCGCCCACACCCGGGCCGAACAGGTACTGCCAGGGCTTGCGCCGGCTGCTGCCCAGCACTATCTGCGTCGCGTTCACCCCGCGCGCGAAGGACAGCAGCGCGGTGGGCACGTTCTCGCCGACCACCGAGTGGAAGGTGCCGCCGAGCGATTCGACCAGCGCGCGCTGCCTGGCCAGCGCCTCGGGCGAGGCGCCGGTGAGGCCGTCGCTGCGCGAGACGTACACCGCGAGCAGCTCGCCGCCGGAGCCGCGGGTGGCGATCCGCGCCGCCCGGCGCAGCAGCGTCTCGCCCTCCGGTCCGCCGGTGAGGCCGACCACGATCCGCTCCCGCGCCGGCCAGGTCGCGTCGATCTGGTGCTCGCTGCGGTACTGCTGGAGGTATTCGTCCACTCGGTCCGCGGTCCACAGCAGCGCGAGCTCGCGCAGCGCGGTCAGGTTGCCGACCCGGAAGTAATTGGACAGCGCCGCGTCCACCTTCTCCGGCGCGTACACGTTGCCGTGCGCCATCCGCCGGCGCAGCGCCTCCGGCGCCATGTCGACCAGTTCGATCTGGTCGGCCCGGCGGGCCACCTCGTCCGGCACGGTCTCGCGCTGCGGGACGCCGGTGATCGACTCGACCACGTCGTTGAGCGATTCGAGGTGCTGCACGTTGACCGTGGAGATCACGTCGATGCCGGCGTCGAGGATCTCCTCGATGTCCTGCCAGCGCTTCTCGTTACGCGAACCGGGCACGTTGGTGTGCGCCAGTTCGTCCACGAGGGCGATCCTGGGTCGCCGCGCGATGACGGCGTCCACGTCCATCTCGGTGAACGAGCCGCCTCGGTGGGTCATCTCCCGCCGGGGAACGACCTCCAGACCTACCAGTGCCTCCTCGGTGGTGGGCCGGCCGTGGCATTCCACGAAACCGACCACGACGTCGCTGCCGCGCCTGCGCCGACGTTGCCCTTCGCCCAACATCGCGTAGGTCTTGCCGACACCGGGCGCCGCACCGAGATAGATCCGGAGCTTGCCGCGTGCCATGTCACCCATTCTCTGCCGCGGGCCGGGGAGTGCCGACACCGGCACTCCCCGCCCCGTGCCCGCCATGACCGCGCCGGGGTCAGCCGGCGAGCCTGGCGAGCGCGATGTTGAGGTCGAGCACGTTCACCCGCTCCTGGCCGAGGAATCCGGCGTCGGGGCCGTCCACGTACTTGTCCACCAATGCGCGCACCTCGGCCGCGCCCGGGCCGCCGCGCTCCTTGGCCACCCGTTCGACCTGGAGCAGGGCGTACGCCTTGGAGATGTGCGGGTCCAGGCCGGATCCGCTCGCGGTGACCGCGTCCACCGGCACCTTGTCCTCGCCCACGCCGTTGAACTTGGCGACCTGCGCCTTGCGGTCGGCGATGAGCTTGACGAAGACGGGGTTCTCGGGGCCGTAGTTGGACGCGCCCGAGGCCAGGCCGTCGTAGTTGGACGCCGACGGACGCGGCTGGAACCACTTGGGGTCGGGCAGCGTGCCCACCCCCTCGGCCTGCTCGGCGGTCAGCGCGCCGCCGCCTTGCAGGTAGGTGTAGCCCTCGCCGTCCGCCGTGGCGATCACCTCGCGACCGTCCGCGTCGAACTTGCGCGCGTTGCCCTGCGCGTCGACCAGGTCGAACGACTGGCCGATCAGGCCGGAGCCGACGTCCCTGCCGTGCACGCTCACCATCGATCCGTCGGCCTTGTCCTTGAAGAACGCCTGCGCGACGCCGGTCATGGACAGCGGGTACAGGATGCCCAGGATCACGGTGAGCACCAGGAAGGCCCGTAGGGACGCGCCGAGGACTCGGATGCGGGTACTGAAGTTGGAGGCCATCTGAATCAACCGATTCCGGGGATGAGCGAGACGAGCAGGTCGATGAGCTTGATCCCGACGAACGGGGCGATCAGGCCGCCGAGGCCGTAGATCCGCAGGTTGCGGCCGAGCAGCTTGTCGGCCGACATCGGCCGGTAGCGCACGCCGCGCAGTGCGAGCGGGATCAGCGCGACGATGATCAGGGCGTTGAAGACGACCGCCGAGATGATCGCCGACTCGGGGGTGGCGAGCTGCATGATGTTGAGCTTGTCCAGGGGGGCGAGCGCCTCGGCGCCCTTGATGCTCGCGAACATCGCCGGGATGATCGCGAAGTACTTCGCGACGTCGTTGGCGATCGAGAACGTGGTGAGCGCGCCTCGGGTGATCAGCAATTGCTTGCCGATCTCGACGATCTCGATCAGCTTGGTCGGGTTGGAGTCGAGGTCGACCATGTTCCCGGCCTCTTTGGCGGCCGAGGTGCCGGTGTTCATCGCCACGCCGACATCCGCCTGGGCCAGCGCCGGCGCGTCGTTGGTGCCGTCGCCGGTCATCGCGACCAGCTTGCCGCCCGCCTGCTCGCGCTTGATCAGCGCGAGCTTGTCCTCGGGGGTGGCCTCGGCCAGGAAGTCGTCGACGCCGGCCTCGTCCGCGATCGCCTTGGCGGTCAGCGGGTTGTCACCGGTGATCATCACCGTCCGGATGCCCATCCGGCGCAGTTCGTCGAAGCGCTCCCGCATGCCTTCCTTGACCACGTCCTTGAGGTGGATCACGCCCAGGACCCGGACGCCGTCCACGTCCTCGACCGCGACCAGCAGGGGCGTGCCACCGGCGGCGGAGATGCCGTCGACGAGTTCGCCGGACCGGGCCGGCACGGCGCCGCCACGCTCGGCCACCCAGGCGTTGATCGCGGAAGCGGCGCCCTTGCGCACCATCCGCACGCCGTTGTCGTCGGTCAGGTCGACCCCGGACATCCTGGTCTGCGCGGTGAAGGCGATCCACTCGGCGTGCGCCAATTCGCCCTGGTGCCGCTCGCGCAGCCCGTAGCGCTCCTTGGCCAGCACCACGATCGAGCGCCCCTCGGGGGTCTCGTCCGCGAGCGAGGACAACTGCGCGGCGTCGGCCAACTCGGCCTCGGTCACCCCGTCCACCGGGACGAACTCGGACGCCTGTCGGTTGCCCAGGGTGATCGTGCCGGTCTTGTCCAACAGCAGCGTCGACACGTCGCCCGCGGCCTCGACCGCGCGCCCCGACATCGCCAGCACGTTGCGCTGGACCAGGCGGTCCATACCCGCGATGCCGATCGCGGACAGCAGCGCCCCGATGGTCGTCGGGATCAGGCAGACCAGCAGCGCGACCAGGATGATCATCGACTGCTCGGCGTGCGCGTACGTCGCGATCGGCTGCAGTGTGACGACCGCGAACAGGAAGACGATCGTCAGCGACGCGAGCAGGATGTTGAGCGCGATCTCGTTCGGCGTCTTCTGCCGGGCGGCGCCCTCGACGAGGGCGATCATCCGGTCGATGAAGGTCTTGCCGGGCTCGGTGGTGATCTTGACGACGATCCGATCGGAGAGCACCTTGGTGCCGCCGGTCACCGCCGAGCGGTCGCCGCCGGACTCGCGGATCACGGGAGCGGACTCGCCGGTGATGGCCGACTCGTCCACGCTCGCGACACCGTCGACGACGTCGCCGTCGCCGGGGATGATGTCGCCGGCCTCGCACACCACGAGGTCGCCGATGGCCAGGTCGGTGGCCGCGACCCGCTCTTCCCCGCCGCCGACCACGCGTCGGGCGAACGTGTCGGTCTTGGCCTTGCGCAGCGTGTCCGCCTGCGCCTTGCCGCGTCCTTCGGCAACAGCCTCGGCCAGGTTGGCGAACACCACGGTCAGCCAGAGCCAGATGGTGACCACCCAGGCGAACACGCTCGGGTCCTTGATCGCCATGACGGTCGTGATGACCGACCCGATCTCGACCACGAACATGACCGGGGTACGGACCATGATCCGCGGGTCGAGCTTGAGCAGGGCTCCGGGCAGCGACTTGAGCAGTCGACGGGGTTCGAACAGGCCGGCCGAGACCCGGCCGGAGCCGGTGGGGGTGTCGACGTGTTCCTCGGTGGGGCGTATCGCGGTGTCTGTCATGCCAATCCCTCGGCAAGCGGCCCGAGAGCCAGGGCGGGGAAGAAGGTGAGGCCGGTGATGATCAGGATCACGCCGACGAGTTGGCCCACGAACAGGGGCCGATGCGTCTGCAGGGTGCCCGCGCTGTCGGGGACGCTCTTTTGTTCGGCGAGTCGGCCGGCGAGGGCGAGCACGAGGCAGATCGGCACGAATCGGCCGATCAGCATGGCCAATCCGATCATCGTGTTGTAGAACTCGGTGTTCGCGCCGAGCCCGGCGAACGCGCTGCCGTTGTTGTTGGCGCCGGAGGTGAACGCGTACAGCACCTCGGAGATGCCGTGTGGCGAGTCGGAGTTGAGGATCGCCGCCTGTTCACCGGGCAGCGCGAGGGCGATGCCGGTGAAGGTCAGGATGGTGGCGGGCACCACGAGGATGTACATCGCGACCAGCTTCATCTCGCCGGCGCCGATCTTCTTGCCCAGGTATTCGGGCGTGCGGCCGACCATCAGGCCCGCCACGAAGACCGCCAGGATCGCCATGATCAGGATTCCGTACAGGCCCGATCCGACGCCGCCTGGCGTGATCTCGCCGAGCATCATGCCCAGCATGGTGATCCCGCCGCCGAGCCCGGTGAAGGACGAGTGGAACGAGTTGACCGCGCCGGTGGAGGTCATCGTGGTGGACACCGCGAAGACCGACGAGCCGGGGATGCCGAACCGCTGTTCCTTGCCCTCCATCGCACCGCCGGCCAGTTCCGGGGCGGCGCCGTTGCCGTGCGCCTCGGTCCACCACATCAGCAGGACGGCGACGAACCAGATCACGAACATCGCGGCGAGGATCGCGTAGCCCTGCTTGAGGCTGCCGACGAGGCGACCGAAGGTGCGGGGCATCGAGAACGGGATCACCAGGATCAGGAAGATCTCGAACACGTTGGTGAACGCGTTGGGATTCTCGAACGGGTGCGCCGAGTTGGCGTTGAAGAAGCCGCCGCCGTTGGTGCCGAGTTCCTTGATCACCTCCTGCGAGGCCACCGGACCGCCCGGAATGGTCTGCGTCCCGCCGGAGAGCGTCTGCACGGTGTGCGGGTCGGCCAGGTTCTGGATCGTGCCGGACGCGACCAGCACGATCGTGCCGATGATCGCGATCGGCAGCAGGATCCGGATCGAGCCGCGGATCAGGTCGACCCAGAAGTTGCCGATCTCGCCCGAGCGCACCCGGACGAAGCCGCGCACCAGCGCGATCGCCACGGCCATGCCCACGGCGGCCGACACGAAGTTCTGCACGGTCAGGCCGACCATCTGGACCGTGTGGCCCATCGCGGTCTCACCGGAGTAGGACTGCCAGTTCGTGTTCGCCGTGAAGGACGCGGCGGTGTTGAACGCCTGGTCCGGCGTGATCGGCTTCATCCCGAGGTCGAACGGCAGGTGGTCCTGGAACCGCTGGAGGGCGTACAGGCCCAGCAGCGAGAACATCGAGAACCCGAGCACGCTGCGCAGGTAGACGGTCCAGCGCTGCTCGGCGTCCGGGTCGGCGCCGATCAGCTTGTACAGGACGCGCTCACCGCGCAGGTGCCTGTCGCTGGAGTACACACGGGCCATGTAGTCGCCGAAGGGGCGATGTACCGCGGCCAGGACGGCTATCAGCAGGGACAGCTGGAGTATCCCCGCGAGCGTGACGCTCACCTAGAACCTCTCGGGGAAGATCAGGGCCAGGACCAGGTAGCCGAGCAGGGCGATGGCGACGCTCAGGCCGACGATGCCGTCCGCGTTCACAGCTTCGCCACCCCCTTGGCGATCACGACGACCAGCGCGAAGAACGCGATCGTCAGGACTACGAAGGCCAGATCAGCCATCGCGGGTGCTCCTTGGGACGGACAGGCGCTCGATCGCCCGTAAGGAGGACATTGATAGCACCTCCAAGCCGCCAAAAATCCCTATAAATAGGGCAAATCAGAAAGCGTTGGCGGCGTCCTGACGCGCCCATATGCCTTCTTGACGCGCCCTTGACATCAAGATTCGAAGCACCCGGAACCGGACACGCGCGCGGACCACCCGAAACCCGGGGCCGAACACGCGCACGGAGCGCCCGCGGCCGCGACCGGACACGCACGAAGCCCGACCCCGCCTCACGGCGGGGTCGGGCTTCGGTGTCTGGTACGGGTCTTGCGGGCAAGGTGGGAGACGCCTTCGTGGGCGCCCCCGGGGCCGGTCGCGCCCTAGCGGACCTCGGTGATCTCCGGGCCGCGCTGGAACGGGTCCAGGTCACCCGCGAAGCGGTCCTCGTCGGCGCCCTGCTGCGGCACCGCGAGCCCGCTGTTCGGATCGACCTGGGCGTTCTCCGGCAGGCGCAGCAGGATCGGGTCGCGCGGCGCCATCGGTTCGTTGCCCCGGACCACGACGGTGTCGCGGAACATGGCCTCCAGGTCGGCACCGACGTTGGGGTCCACCGCCGCCCGACCGGAGATCACGCCGCGCAGGAACCAGCGCGGCCCGTCACACCCGACGAAGCGCACCAACTGGTGGCCCTGGGTGCCGTCCGGAAGCTGGACCGGCACCTGGGCGCGCAGCTCCCAGCCCAGGCCGGCGTCCTGCTCGTCCACGATGCCACCCTGCTGGGTGATCCCGGAGGCGATCTCGGCACGCACCTCGTGCCAGATGCTCTCGTTGCGCGGAGCGGCGAAGGCCTGGAGCTGGAGACCGCTGTCCTCGAGGACCACCGTGGCCGCGATGATCAGGTCGTTGGAGACCTCGACCCGCAGCTCCATCCGCGGGTCGCTGGGGATCAGCATCCCGCCGAGGTCGATGCGCTCCTCGTGCGGGTCCTCGAGCTCGTCGAAGTCCCACGGACCGTCCGGCCGGGGCGCGGGCGGGATCGGTCGGCTCAGCTCGTCGAGGTCCGAGTCGTCGGAGCCTTGCGCGGCCCCGTCGCTCGACGCCTCGTCGGCATCGCCCTCGTCATCGATGATGTCGTCGAGGTCTTCGTGCTCCTCGACGGGCAGATCATCCTTTTCGCTGCGTCGGCGACGACCGAACACGTCACAGTCCTTCCCTGTCGGAAGCCGAGTCTTGCACGATGCCCGCGCTGCCCGCCGCGACGGCGCTCGAAACGCCCATCGCCGCGTGCCCGCCGGTGGATCCGAAGCCGCCTTCGCCGCGCCCGGAACCGGGCAGCTCGGCGACCTCGTGGAACCCCGCTCGCTCGACCCGTTGGATCACGAGTTGGGCGATTCGGTCGCCGCGACGAAAAACGACCGGCGTACGCAGGTCGTGGTTGACCACGACAACCTTGATTTCGCCACGGTATCCCGCATCGACAGTGCCCGGGGCGTTCACCAGGGATACCCCGCACCGCACCGCGAGTCCCGAGCGCGGATGCACGAACGCGGCGTACCCGTCCGGGATCGCGATGGCGATGCCCGTGGGCAGCACCATCCGCTCGCCGGGGGCGATCTCGGCGTCCTGCGCGGTGACCAGGTCCGCCCCCGCGTCGCCCGGGTGCTCGTACGCGGGCAGCGGAAGACCGGGGTCGAGCCGGCGCACCAGGATGTCCACACTCGTGCTCACGGGTTCACCTCGAACGCTCGGGCCGCCTTCATCAGGTCGGGGTTGTCCATGACGCGCTGTACGTCTTCCGCACGTCCATTGTCGACGAAGTGCGCGAGTCCGACGCTGACGAACAGCGCCGCGGCCTCGACCGCGATCGGCCCTTGCGGGGAGTCCAGCCGCCCGACCGCGCGCGAGTAGATCTTGCGGCCGGCCACCGCCTCGCACCACGCGTGGATGTACAGGGTGGACCCCACCGGCACCGGACGGCGGAAGTCCGTCTCCAGGTGCCCGGTCACCGCCGTGGTGTGCAGCATGTACCCGATCGCGCCGAGCGCCTCGTCGAACGCGCAGGTCAGCAGCCCGCCGTGGGCCAGGCCCGGGGCTCCTTGGTGCAGCGTGGTGACGGTGAACTCGGCGTCCACGGAGACGCCCTCGCCGGCGCGCGCGCGAATGCGCAGCCCGCCGGGGGCGGCCTCGCCGCAGCCGAAGCAGTCGCTGTAGTGCTCGCCCAGCTCGGTGCCGGGAGGAGGGGCGTCCGGGTGGGGCTGGGGCACCACCGCTTCCGGAGGCGGGGTCAGGGATGTTGGTCGACTCACGCCGAAGGACACTACCGTCGTTCCGACCGACACCTGCGCAGCGGCTTGGGAGCCGCGGCACCGCGGCCCGAAAGGGTCGCGGGACGGAAGGAAGCGCATGACCAAGAGCGTGGTCGTCACCGGGGCGACCGGCGGGATCGGCCTTGCCGTCGCCCTGGAGCTGGCGGGGTCCGGCTTCGACGTGATCGGCACGGCCAGGACCCAGGACCGGGCCGAGCGCCTGCGCGATGCCGCCGAGCGCGCCGAGGTGGGCGTACGCACGGTCCTGCTCGACGTCGCCGACGCCACGTCGACGGTTCGGGCCTTCACCGAGATCGCCCAGATGACCGCCGGCGGCCCGTGGGCGGTGGTCAACAACGCCGGGATCGCGCAGCCGGGGGCGATCGAGGACGTGGACGACGAGCAGATCCGCGCCCAGCTGGAGACCAACCTGATCGCGCCCGCGCGGATCGCCCGCCTGGTGCTGCCGCAGATGCGTCAACGCCGGGACGGGCGGATCGTCAACATCTCCTCCGTCTCCGGCCGGGTCTCCAACCCGTTCCTGGGCTGGTACTGCGCGAGCAAGCAGGGGCTGGCCGCGATCACCGACTCGTTGCGGATCGAGACCGCCGGGTTCGGCGTCAAGGTGGTGCTGATCGAGCCGGGCAGCTTCGGTACCGACATCTGGGAGCGCGCCATGTCCCGGCTGCCGCCGCGCAAGACGTCGGCCTACAACGACTCCTACGACCTCGCCGACGACATGGTCCGGCGGGCCAAGGCGCTGCCGGGTCCGGCCCCGGTCGCACACGCGGTGCGCACCGCGCTGAGCGTGCCGCGTCCCAGGCCGCGCTATCTGGTGGGCAACGACGCCAGGGCCGGCGCGTTGCTCGACCTGTTGGCGCCCACCGCTCTCTCGGATTACGCCAAAGGGGTGGCGACGGGCCTGCGCACACCTCCGGAGGGCGTCACCCGCGCCCTGGCCCGGCTGACCCGGCGACACGGCCCCCGCTGACCCGTGTCGGGCGCGCATGACAGGCTGGGCGCATGCAGGCGTACAGCGAACGACTCGGCGTGCCGGCCTCCTGGTGGGCCCTGACCGCCCTGATGGCCGTCTCCGGCGCACTCGTGGGGCTGGCCTTCGGGATCGTGCCGACCGTCGTGCTGGCCCTGGCCCTGGGCGCACTGGCGGCGTGGGCCACCGGCGCCTACGGCGCGGCGCGGATCACCGTCACCGAGACCGAGTTGCTGGCGGGTCGGGCCCGGATCCCGCTCACCGCGCTGGGTGCGGGGGTCGCGCTCGATCCCGAGCAGGCCCGCTCGTTGCGGATGGAGAACGCCGATCCGCGCGCGTTCATGCTGCTGCGCGCGTACATCCCGGGGGCCGCGCGGATCGAGGTCGTCGACCCGGCCGATCCCACGCCCTACCTCTATCTGTCCTCGCGCAACCCGCAACGCCTGGTCGACGTCGTGGCGGCGTTGCGCGCCCGCGCCTGATCGGCGAGGGCAGGCTCGATCCCGGCTCGAAGGAGCCGGGAGTGAGCGAATCGTCCGGCGCCGCGATGCGGCGGCGGGCGGCGGCGGCGGACAGTCAAGAACGCCCGCCGGTGAATCGGCGGACGTTCGACTTCGTACGTCCTGCGTGTGTCTTCGGTACTTCCCACGATCCGCGTCATCCACCGCGTCCCGCGTCGTGCTCCCGCGTTCAAGGACGCTCGGCGAACGTCGACGGTCCAACTCCTGCCGGTACCCGTATGGCGTGTGCAGGGTTGCCGTTCATCGCCGGTCGTCCTCGACCGCACACGATCAGGCGCAGTCGCTGCAGACCGGCTGGCCGTTCTTCTCCTTGGCGAGCTGGCTCCGGTGATGCACCAGGAAGCAGCTTGAGCACGTGAATTCGTCGGCCTGCTTCGGGACGACCCGGACGGACAGCTCCTCATTGGAGAGGTCCGCACCGGGAAGCTCGAGTGATTCGGCCTGCTCGAACTCGTCGACGTCGACCGAACCGGCCGACTTGTCCACGCGCCGAGCCTTCAGCTCCTCGATGCTGTCTTCGTTGATGTCGTCATCGGTCTTACGCGGGGTGTCGTAGTCGGTTGCCATGTACCTCTCCCCCTCCGGGTGGATCTGCGGTGCTCAGTCGTGCAGACACCGCCCGTGAACCTGCTTGGACGATGCCTTCAGCGCACGTAACGCTTGAGGGGCCGGAGTTGTGCCCGACCCGAAGCGCAGATTTTGCCTTACATCAAGGCTCGTTACGCAATCGACACCCAACCGAACCCCCAAAGAGGTGACTTGGTTGGATGGGGGGCCACTGTAACCCCGTACCGCCCTGCACAACCAGGAGGAATCGTGACGGTCTACGCGCTGGGTGATCAAATACCCAAGGTGCACCCGGATGCTTATGTGCACCCGGACGCGGTCGTGATCGGCAGCGTGGAGATCGGCGCGGATTCTACGGTGTGGCCGGGGGCCGTACTGCGCGCGGATCACGGCCGGATCGTGATCGGCGAGCGCACGTCGATCCAGGACGGATGTGTCCTGCACACGACGGCGCCGTGGCCGACGGTAGTGGGCGACGAGTGCGTGATCGGTCACATTGTGCATTTGGAGGGCTGCGTGATCGAGGATCGTTGCCTGGTCGGCAACGGCGCGGTGGTCATGCATCAGGCCGTGGTGCGCACAGGTGCCCTGGTGGGAGCGGGTGCGGTGATCGGAAATCGGCTCGAGGTGCCGTCGTACGCGATGGCCTTGGGGGTGCCGGCGAAGATTCGCGAGAACGCCGTTCCGGTCGGCGCGTTCGCGGAGACGGTGCGCAGCTATGTCGAGAACGGTCGTCGATTCCGCCGCGATCTGCGCCGGATCGACTGAGTCCACGCCCGCCGGGACGTTCACCCGGGTGTGTCGGATCGCACACGTGGGCCGCGGTTTGAACGCCCCGTTCGCCCCCGTATATAAGTGCGACACGGGGGCTGGAATATCACGGGGAGTGTCGTGCTCGAGTTGGCCGACCTGGACAAGCGATTCGGCGAGAAGGTCGTCCTCGACGGCCTGTCGCTGACCGTACAACCGGGTCAAATGTTTGGTTTCGTCGGCACCAACGGTGCCGGCAAGACCACGACCATGCGCATCGCGTTGGGCGTGTTGGCGCCGGACGCGGGGGACGTCCGCTGGCGGGGCGCGCCGGTGGACCGCGGCGTACGCCGAAGCTGGGGCTACATGCCCGAGGAACGTGGTCTGTATCCGAAGATGCGCATCCAGGACCAGTTGGTCTATCTGGCCGAACTGCACGGGATGACCCGCGCCGCCGCGCGCGCGTCGGCCGAGCGCTGGTTGAGCCGGCTCCAGGTGGCGGGCGGGCCCGCGGACCGGCTGGAGACGTTGTCGCTGGGCAACCAGCAGCGCGTGCAGTTGGCCGCGGCGCTGGTGCACGAGCCGGAGCTGCTGGTCCTGGACGAGCCGTTCTCCGGCCTCGACCCGGTCGGTGTGGACGTGATGGCCGGCGTGCTGCGCGAGCGCACCGCCGCCGGCGCCTCGGTGGTCTTCTCCAGCCACCAGCTCGAACTGGTCGAATCGTTGTGCGACGCGGTCGGGATCATCAACAACGGCCGGATGCACGCCTCGGGCACCGTGGCCGAGCTGCGCGGGGACAGCCGCGCGGTGCGCTATCGGGTGCGGCTGGCGAACGCGCCGGCGGGTTGGGCGGAGGCGCTGCCCGGCTTGAAGGTGCTCTCCTCGGAGTCGGAGGGCGACACGGTGCTGGTCGAACTGCTTCCCGGAACCAGCGAGCAGGCTCTGCTCGACGGGGCCCGGGCGGCGGGCCGGGTGCTGGCGTTCGCGCCCGCGACCCCCTCGCTCGCCGAACTCTTCCGCGAGGTCGTCAGCGGAACGGAGGTCGGCGCGTGAGCACCGGCGGCAGCACGTTTTGGTCCGCCGTGCGGCTGGTCGCGCGCCGCGAGTTCACCGAGCGCATCCGGGATCGGGGCTTCCAGATCTCGGTGGCGGTGATGCTGGCGATCCTGCTCGCGTCGGTGGCCATCCCGGCCGCGCTCGGCGGCGGGTCGGACAAGTACGACGTGGCCTTCCTCGGGCCGCAGCAGACGCAGCTCGCACAGACCGCACAGCGCCAGGCGACGCTGCTGGACGTGGACGTGCGGGTCGGCTCCGTCGCCGACCGGGCGGCGGCCGAGAAGGCACTCGCGGACGGGAAGCTGGACGCGGTCGTGGACAACGGCCGGATCCTGGTGGACAGCAAGCTGGCCGACCCGCTGGCGGCCGTGCTGCAGAGCTCTTGGGCCACCGTGGAGCGCGACCACCGGCTGGCCGCGGCGAAGATCGACCCGGACGTGGTGAACCAGGCCTCGGCGATCGCGCCGATGCCCAAGACCACCCTGGATCCGGACGCCGACCAACGCGACGCGCGCAAGGGCATCGCCTTCATCGGCACGCTCGTGCTCTACGGCATGCTCATGCTGTTCTGCATGTGGGTGGCCAGCGGCGTGGTCGAGGAGAAGTCCAGCCGGATCGTGGAGATCCTGCTCGCGACCGTGCCCGCCCGCGCGCTGTTGACCGGCAAGATCCTCGGGATCGGCCTGCTCGGCCTGCTCCAGATGCTGGTCACCGCGGTGGTCGGACTGGCCGCGGCGTCCGCGCTGGGCAGCATCGAGTTGACCGGCGCGATGGTCTACCCGGTGGCGCTGGTGCTGCTGTGGTTCGTGGTGGGCTACGCGATCTACGCGTGCATGTTCGCCGCCGCCGCGGCCCGCGTCTCCCGCCAGGAGGACCTGCAGAACGTCATCACGCCGATGACCTCGCTGCTGATCGCCTCGTTCCTGGCCGCCATCTTCCTCGGCCAGAAGGGCGGCACGCTCGCCCAGGTGCTGGCGTACGTGCCGCCGTTCTCGGCCATGCTGCAACCGGCGCTGACCGCGGCGGACGAGGTCTCCGTGGTGGAGAACCTGGCCGCCTTCGCGATCGCCCTGGTGGCCCTGGTGGCGCTGGTGCGGCTCGCGGCCCGGATGTACGAGGGCGCGGTGTTGCGGATGGGCGGCAAGGTCGGCTTCAAGGAGTCGCTCGGCAAGTCGACCCGCAAGCGTTGAACCGAGGCTTCACCGCAAACGCCCAACCGGCGCGCGCACGACAGGGCCCGCCGTCCCCCGAGGGGCGGCGGGCCTGTCGATGTTCCGCTCGGGTGCGCTCAGCGGCGGTTGGCCGCCTTGCGGGCCTCCACGGCGAGCCGGCGCTCCTCGAAGCGCACCACCTGGGAGTCCAGGCCGCCGAGGAACAGCGCGAGCTCCTCGCGGGCCTTCTCGCCCTCCGGGCCCAGGTCCGTGCGCTCCATGATCTTGAGGTGGCGCAGCACCGGCAGGATCACGTCGTTCTGGTGGATCGGCAGGTTGTACACGCCACCCACCGCAAGCTTGGCCGCCGCGCGCTCGAAGCCGCTGATCCCGTGCCCGGGCATCCGGAAGTCGGTGACCATCTCGGTGACCGCGCGCATCGCCTGGTCCGGGGCGATCTCGAAGGCGGCCTTGAGCAGGTTGCGGTAGAAGACCATGTGCAGGTTCTCGTCCGTGGCCACCTTCGCGAGCAGTTGCTCGGCGATCGGGTCGCCGCAGGTGCGACCCGAGTTGCGGTGCGAGACCCGGGTGGCCAGCTCCTGGAAGGTCACGTAGGCGATCACATGCAGCGGATTGTCCATGTGGTCGCCCTGGTAGCCGGCCTCCATGTGCTCCATCCGCGAGCGCTCCAGCGCGACCGGGTCCACCGCCCGGGCGGCCATCAGGTAGTCGCGGATCGCGATGCCGTGCCGGCCCTCCTCCGCCGTCCAGCGGTGCACCCAGGTGCCCCACGCGCCGTCGCGGCCGAACATCGCCGCGATCTCGTAGTGGTAGCTGGGCAGGTTGTCCTCGGTCAGCAGGTTCAGCGTGAGAGCTATCCGGCCGACGTCGGTGAGCCCGGACTCCTGCGGAGTCCACGCCTCGCCGCCGAGCACGCCGTCGAAGTCGCGACCGGCGCTCCACGGCACGTACTCGTGCGGGAACCACTCCTTGGCCACCGCGAGGTGGCGGTCCAGCTCGACGGCGACGACCTGCTCCAACTCACGGAGCAGGTGCTCACCGGTCGGGGCGGGGGCGAGAAGGTTCATCGGCTCTCCAGGGCATAGGCAGACAACGTCGTACAGCGGCAGACACGGAGGACGACGCTGTGCATCGCCCGCACGACGCGTCCCTACGATTCCGTAACTTACGACAGCGTAGGTTGGTTCCACCCCAAGACGGAAATGTGATCCACGACTCTCGCACGTACGTACGATCGCTTTCGGCCCCGGCGACCGCCCGCACCGGGGCGGTCGCCGCCCGGAATCAGCCCGCCGGGAAGCCGATCCGCATCATCAGACCGCCCTCTTCCCGGGGCTCGACCTCGATCCAGCCGCCGTGCGCCCGCACGATCGAGCGCACGATGGACAGCCCGAGCCCGACGCCCTTGTCGCTGGCGGTCCGCTCGGTGCGCAGCCGCCGGAACGGCTCGAACATGTTGTCCACCTCGTAGCCGGGCACCACCGGCCCGGTGTTGACCACGGTGAGCACCGCGACCCCCGCGGTGGTCTCGGTCGAGATGTCCACCGTGCCCCCGGGCCGGTTGTAGCGCACCGCGTTCTGGATCAGGTTCATCGCGACCCGCTCCAGCAGCACCCCGTTGCCCTGGAGCACGGCGGGGCCCAGCTCGTCGTCGAGCGTCACC
Organism: Embleya sp. NPDC127516; assembly: GCF_044765325.1. NCBI lineage: Bacteria > Bacillati > Actinomycetota > Actinomycetes > Kitasatosporales > Streptomycetaceae > Embleya > Embleya sp. NPDC127516. The sequence goes on from NZ_JBIWJT010000001.1 coordinate 379,400, forward strand.
TTGCGCTCGGCCGCCTCCGCGCCGGTCTGGTCCACCGCGCGGCGGGCCACCTCGGCCAGGTCGACCGGCTTGCGCTCGGTCAGCTCGTTGTCGCTGCGGGCCAGCAGCAGCAGGCCCTCGATCAGGCCCTCGCTGCGCTCGTTGGTGGCCAGCAACGTCTTGCCGAGCTGCTTGAGCTCGACGGACGCCTCCGGATCGCCGAGCGCGACCTCCAGCAGGGTGCGGTTGATCGCCAGCGGGGTGCGCAGTTCGTGCGACGCGTTGGCGACGAACTTGCGCTGCGACTCCAGCGAGCGATCCAGCCGGTCGAGCATGTCGTCGAAGGTGTCGGCGAGTTCCTTGAACTCGTCGTCCGGACCGTCGAGGTCGATCCGCCGGTGCAGATTGGATCCGGCCACCTCGCGGGCGATCGAGGTGATCCGCTCGAGCGGGCGCAGCACCCGGCCGGCCATCACGTAGCCGAACCCGAAGGCGATCACCGACAGCAGCAGCAGGGCCAGCAGCGACTGCTGGAGCAGCGAGTTCAGCGCGGCGTCGCGCTGGTGGATCTGCTGGATGGTCTGCCACTGCTCGAACTGGTCGGGCGTCATCGGCACGCCGTTGATGGTCATCAACGTGTTCGGCGCCAGGCTCAGATTCAGCCGGCCCTCGGTCAGGCTCTGCCGCACCAGCAGGTAGACGGTGCCCAGCAGGAGCACCCCGGCGATCAGGAACATCCCGCCGTACAGCGCGGTCAGCCGCATCTTGATGGTGGAGCGCAGCAGCGCGGGCAACTGCGAGGGGGCCATCCGCGACAACCGCGACATCTCCGCCGCGTCGTCGGCGTCGCGGCCCAGGATCAGCCGGCGTCCGCCGGTGGCCGGACGCTGGGGGTCGCGACCCGGCTCGCGCACGGGTTCGCGGTTGGGCCTGGGCGGCGCGCCCGGTGGCGCGCTGGGGCGGGGCGGCTGGGGCGGTCGGCCCGGACGGGGCGGTGGGCCGGTCTTCGCCGCCGGGTTCGGCTTCGCCGCCGGGTTCGGCTTCGCGGGCGCGGTCGAGGCGCCCGCGGCCGGCTCCGCGGATCCGGCTGCGGTACTTCCGGCTTCCGCCGGGACGGCCCGAGAGCTGTCGTTCATGGCGGTCCTCAAATGCGGTATCCGGCGCCGGGCACCGTCAGGATGACGGGCGGCTCGCCGAGCTTGCGGCGCAATGTCATGACGGTGACGCGGACGACATTGGTGAACGGATCGGTGTTCTCGTCCCATGCCTTCTCGAGCAGTTGCTCGGCCGAGACCACGGCGCCATCGGCGCGCATCAGCACGTCCAGCACCGCGAACTCCTTGGGCGACAGGTGCACCGGGACACCCTCGCGCAACACCTCGCGCCGGTTCGGGTCGAGCCGGATGCCGGCCCGCTCCAGCACCGGCGGCAGCGGGGAGACGGCCCGCCGGCCGAGTGCGCGCACCCGGGCGATCAGCTCGCTGAACGCGAAGGGCTTGGGCAGATAGTCGTCCGCTCCCAACTCCAGGCCCTCGACCCGATCGCTGACGTCGCCGGCGGCGGTCAGCATGAGCACCCGCATCGGAATGCCCGTCTCCACCACCGCCCGGCACACGTCGTCGCCGTGCACGATCGGCAGGTCCCGGTCGAGCACCACCACGTCGTAGTCGTTGACGGCGATCCGTTCCAGCGCCGCCTCCCCGTCGTACACCACGTCGACGGCCATGGCCTCTCGGCGCAACCCGGTCGCGACCGCGTCCGCCAGGAGCTGCTCGTCCTCGACTACGAGAACCCGCACCGGCTGTGCCTCCTGCTCGATGAGTGGATGGATCCGTTGTCCATCTTCCCCCGCGCCCCGGTAAAGCCTCGGTAAGCCGGCCGGCCGACCGGGGCGGGCGGGATCGGCCCGGCGAGCGCGTCGCGCCGCGGACGTTACGGGACCCCCCGAAGGAGGGAAGGATTCCGGTACGCCCCGGAAAGTCCGATCCCGGGCCGGCGGGCCGGAAATCGCCCCTGGTCACACCCTTAGGTCGAGCCCCGTCAAAGGCCCGGATCCATGGTTTCCCCGGCATTGCACGGGGGGAGGACAACCGAAACCGGCGACGACGAGTGACATTGGGGCGGCCTTATGGACGAATTCACGGCCGGCGTACTGCGGCGCATACGTGAGACCGAACAGGCTCTGAAGCAGGCCTGTGACACCGGCGACGACTTCCTCGTCGAGGTGGAGCAATCCGAGTTGGACGACCTCCTGCGGATGGCGTCCGAGCACGGCGTGCGGGTGCTTCCCGAAAGCGCCTAGGCACTCCGCTCGGGCGAGAGCACCCGAGCCACGCATGGACACACGGTTCTTGATCTCCCCCGGCGAGGTCCCCAGTGGACGCCGGGGGTTCGGCTGTCGGGCCGAATTCGCGAAGGCCCGGATCCGGTGCGGGGGCACCGGATCCGGGCCTTGCGCATGCTCGGGTCTACGCGTGCAGGGCGGCCAGCGCGGCCTCGAGTTCGGCACGCAGTCCGGCGGGCGCGGCCAGGCACAGGCTCGACCCGTCGGGCTCGGGCCACAGGTCCTCGATCACCTCGGCGCCGGCCTCGCGGGCGATCAGCGCGCCCGCTGCCACGTCCCACGGATTCAGGCCACGCTCGTAGTAGGCGTCGACCCGACCGGCGGCCACCGAGCACAGGTCGATCGCGGCCGAGCCGGCCCTGCGCAGGTCGCGCACGCGCGGCAGCAGCGCGCCGATCACGGCGGCCTGCCGGGTGCGCCGCTTGGCGGTGTAGCCGAACCCGGTCGCCACCAGCGCCCGGGCCGACTCGACCGAGGCGCGGCAGTGGATCGGCTTGCCGTTGCGGTAGGCGCCGCCGTCGCGCACGGCGTGGAAGGTCTCCCCCACCACCGGCACCTCGACCACGCCCAGCAGGGTGCCCTCGGCGGTCTCGGCGGCGATCGACACACACCACCCGGGCAGGTCGTACAGGTAGTTCACGGTGCCGTCGATCGGGTCGATCACCCAGCGCACGCCGCTGCTGCCCGCGGTCGCGTCGCCCTCCTCGCCGAGGAAGCCGTCGTGTGGTCGGTGCGCGCGGATGCGTTCGATGATCAGCTTCTCCGCGGCCGTGTCCATCTCGGTGACCACGTCGGTGGGGCTGCTCTTGGTCGCCGCGACGCCGAGGTCGGCGGGACGCTCGTGCAACAGGAAGCCGCCGGTGTGCCGGGCCGCGTCGCGAGCGATGGCCAGGAGTTCCGCGGTGTCGATCGTCATGGACCCATCCTGCCGGCGGCGCCGTGCAGGGCCTCGCCGCGCGGCGACCGCGCGGCCGCCTCCGGGTCGGCGCGCAGCGCCCGGGGGTCCGGGCAACAGCCCACCGGGCACACGTCGTGCGCGGCGCCGAGCACACCGAGCGCGCACCGCGCGGGCGCCTCGCCGCGTACCGTCGCGGCGCGCTCCAGGAGCAGGTCGCGCACCGCGCCGGCGAACCTGGGGTCGGCGCCGGTGGTCGCCGCTCGGGCCACCGGCAGCCCGAGCCGCGCGGCGGTCGCGGCGGCCTCGACGTCGAGGTCGTAGACCACCTCCATGTGATCGGAGAGGAATCCGATCGGCACCAGCACCACGGCCGGTGCCGTGCCGTCCTCGGCCGACGCCACGAGGTGGTCGTTGACGTCCGGCTCCAGCCACGGCACCTGCGGCGGGCCGCTGCGGCTGGAGTACACCAGGTCCCAGTCGTGCTCGCGCCCGAGCGCGCGCGCGACGCCCTCGGCGACCAGGCGCGCGGTCTCCCGGTGCTGCTCGACGTATCCGCCGCCGGCCGGGCCGGCGGTGCGCGCGGTGACGGTGGGGATCGAGTGGGTCACCATCACCAGTCGGGCGCCGGCCCGCACCGCCTCGGGCAGTTCGGCCAGCGCGGCCAGCACGTGGTCCACCAGCGGCTCGACGAAACCGGGGTGGTCGAAGAAGTGCCGCAGCTTGTCGAACACCGGTGCCCGGTCGCCGACCTCGGCCCGGGCCTCGAGCAGGTTCTCGTGGTACTGCCCGCAGCCCGAGTAGGAGGCGTAGGCGCTGGTCACCAGGACCGCGGCACGGCGGATCCCGTCGTCGGCCATCCGCCGCACGGTGTCCGCGAGATACGGGCGCCAGTTGCGGTTGCCCCAGTAGACCGGCAGCCGCAGTCCCTGGGCGGCGAAGTCCGTCTCGATCGCCGCGATCAGGGCGCGGTTGTGCGCGTTGATCGGGCTGGCACCGCCGAAGTGGGCGTAGTGGCCGGCGGCCTCCTCGAGGCGTTCCCGGGGCACCCCTCGGCCCGCGGTCACGTTCTCCAGGAACGGGAGCACCTCGTCGGGGGCGTCCGGCCCGCCGAAGGAGAGCACCAGGAGCGCGTCGTACGGACTGGGGTCGGGGGCCTGTGTCGCGTGCATGTCTGTGATCCTCGCATCGCGGCCCCGCCCGCCCCAACGCCCCGGCCCGCGCGCGGCGTGAGTTGCGGCCCATCGGGCCCCGGCCCCTTCCCGGTCCGATGACCGGCGAGTAATGTCCGGCTGATCCCACGGCGACCCCAGGAGGAACCCGTTGAGCAGCGCCACCCCCGCCGTCTCCAAGACGCCGCCGATCTGGCGGAACTGGACCGGAAACCAGTCCGCGCGGCCGCACTCGGTACTCACTCCGAGGTCGGCCGAGGAGATCTCGGCGGCGGTCCGCCGGGCGGCGGCACAGGGTCTGGCGGTCAAGGCCGTCGGCGCCGGGCACTCGTTCACCTCGGTCGCGGTCACCGACGGGGTGCAGATCCGCCCGGAAGGGCTGACCGAGGTGCACGCGCTCGATCGTGCGGCGGGCACCATCACGGTCGGGTCCGGGATGCGGCTGAGCGACTTCAACGCGTTGCTCGCCGGCTACGGCCTCGCGCTCGCGAACATGGGCGACATCGCGGTGCAGAGCCTCGCCGGCGCCACGTCCACCGGCACGCACGGGACCGGGCGGGTGTCCGGATCGCTGGCGGCGCAGATCCGGGGCATGGAGATCGTGCTGGCGGACGGCGAGATCACCACGTGCTCGGCGACCGAGAACGCGGAGTTGTTCGCGGGTGCCCGGGTGGGTCTGGGCGCGCTGGGCGTGGTGACCGCGCTGACGTTCGCGGTGGAGCCGAGCTTCCTGTTGGAGGCGCGCGAGGAGCCGATGCGGCTGGACGCGGTGCTCGCCGACTTCGACGCGCTGTGCGCGGACAACGAGCATTTCGAGTTCTATTGGTTTCCGCACACCGACAACTGCAACGTGAAGCGCAACAACCGGATCGAGGGGCCGGCGAAACCGCTGTCGAAGGCGCGTTTCCTGCTGGACGACGAGTTGTTGTCCAACGGTGTGTTCTCGCTGGCCTGCCGGGTCGGCCGGGCCGCGCCCAGGACGGTGCCCACGATCGCGCGCCTGTCCAGCCGCGCGTTGTCGGCGCGGACCTATTCGGACACCTCGCACAAGGTGTTCACCAGCCCGCGCCGGGTGCGCTTCATCGAGATGGAGTACGCGCTGCCGCGGGCGGCGGCCACGGCCGCGCTGACCGAGGTGCGCGCCTTCGTCGAGGCGGCGGGCCTGCCGATCAGCTTCCCGGTCGAGGTGCGGGTGGCCCCGGCGGACGATCTGTGGATGTCCACGGCGTACGGGCGCGACACCGCCTATATCGCGGTGCACATGTACAAGGGCACGCCGCACGAGCGGTACTTCACCGAGGTGGAGAAGATCATGGTCGGGCACGGCGGGCGCCCGCACTGGGGCAAGATGCACACCCGCGACGCGGAGTACTTCGCGAAGCTCTACCCGAGGTTCGCCGACTTCACGGCGCTCCGGAACCGGGTGGATCCGGAGCGCCGCTTCGGCAACGACTACCTGCGTCGGGTGCTGGGCGACTGAGGCCCGCCGCACCGGCGCCGGAGCCGGTCCCAGGGCTAGCGCGTGCCGGCGCCCGGGTTCGACCGCGAGTCGCCGTCCGCGCCGCCCTGGGCGGTGCCGCCGGCGTCGTTGCCGGCCGCCGCCCCGCCGTTCGCGGTGCCGGCCCCGCTCGAGCCGCCCGCCGGCGGGGTCGCGGGCGGCGCCGTGCTCGGCGGCTTGGAGTCGCTCGGGTCGGACGAGGGGGTGTGGCTCGGTCGCGTGGACGGGGTGGTCGAGGGCACCGAGGTCGCCCCCGTGCCGTTCTCGCCGGTCGTGCCCTGGTCGCCGGTGGCCGGCCCGTGCGTGGGTGCGGGCGTGGAGCCGGTCGGCTGCGGGGTCGAACCGCCCGGCTGCTTCGGGGTGTCGGGTCGGGCGGGCTTGTCGTCGACGATCCGCGAGATGGTCGAGCCGCCCGCGTCGCCGTGTCCGAACAGGCTCGCGAACGAGCGGCCGATCGCGGTCTCGGTGAGCGTCACCACACCCATCGCCACCACGAACACGAGCACCGCCCCGACCAGCGAACGGGCCAGCCAGACCCGCTTGTCGCCGTCCGCGACCGGTTCGGCGTCCGTCCCGGCACCGCCGAGCAGGCGCTCCGCGCGCGTCGAGCCCGTGACCGGCGCGGTCCGCGCATGCTCCTCGAACCGGGTGTAGTCGCCGACCGGCAGCAGCATCGTCTCGTCGGCGGCCGATCCCGGATCGGCCACACCGGTGGGTCGCTCCGGTACGGCGGCGGGGTCCGGACTCGGCCCGCCCTCGTGCGGCGGGATCAGCGTCGCCCGCACGTCGCGCAGTTGCTCGCCGGTGCGGCGGAACAGGTGCACGTAGAGCGCGCTTCCGACCGTGGCGACCACGCTCGCGAGCGCCGCGCCGATCACCGTCCCGGCGACGCCCAGCGTCGAGAGCAGGAAAGCCGAGGAGATGGCCGCCAGGGCACTGCCCACAACCTGCACCGCGTTGACATCGATCCGGCGACGTTCATTCTCGGTCCTTTCCGGCATCACTTTCCTTGCCCGTCCGAGCACGGACGGTGGTTAATCATGAAAAACAGGACTTCACCCTGGTTACGACTGAACGGCCCATCGACATCGTTCCGATCGGCCCAATCTTGTGATCGACATCACCCCGGACGGCCGAAAACGACTCGTCCGAACGGGACGCGCCGATGCGGCGCGGTGTGTCCCGGTAGAGCCCCCGAATGGAGTACTGTTCACGCCAGGTTCCGGAACGACCTGTGCGCGAAGGGGGAGGCGACCGACCGCGGAGGTCAGGGTGGGGCGCCGCCCCGGTATCTACCCGAAATGGTGTAACCAAGGCAATTCGGCCAGTCAGGTAATAAATCCGACACGCCGGACAACTCGGTCAGGTTGTGGCCACGCCGAGGCTGGGCAGGTCACACTCGTAGCGGGAGCAACGACGCAGGTGACGTCGGCAGGCACCACCCGGGAGGTCCCCATGCCCGAACTGCGTGTCGTGGCCGTCAGCAACGACGGCACACGGTTGGTGCTGAAGGCTGCCGACGGCACTGAGTACATGTTGCCCATCGACGAACGGCTCCGTGCCGCCGTCAGGGGCGACCGCGCCAGGCTCGGCCAGATCGAGATCGAGGTCGAGAGCCAGCTGCGTCCGCGTGACATCCAGGCCCGGATAAGGGCCGGTGCCACCGCGGAGGAGGTCGCACAGCTCGCCGGAATCCCGGTGGACCGGGTGCGGCGTTTCGAGGGCCCGGTCCTCGCCGAGCGCGCCTTCATGGCCGAACGCGCCCGCAAGACCCCCATCCGTCGGCAAGGCGAGAGCACCGGCCCGCTGCTCGGCGAGATCGTCACCGAACGCCTGCACCTGCGCGGCGCGGACTCCGAGTCCGTGCAGTGGGATTCGTGGCGGCGCGACGACGGTAGCTGGGAGATCCTGCTGCTCTACCGCGCCGATGGCGAGATGCGCTCCGCGAGTTGGAGCTTCGATCCGCCCCGGCGCCTGGTCACCACCAACGACGACGAGGCCCGTTCGCTGATCGGCGAGCACCCGGCGGCGTCCGAGACCCCGTTCCCGTTCCGACCGCGCCTGGCCACCATTCCGCGCGAGAGCGACGACGACGCGATCACCAGCCTGCTCGACGCCGTCCCGGGTCTGCGCGGCGAACCGCAGACCCAGTCGGCCTCGCCCGGTCCGATGCGCATCGACGTCACCGCACTGGCCGAACGCCCGCGCGTGGGCAGCATCGAGCGGGCGGAACGGGCCGAGCGCCCGGAGCGGATCGAGCGCGTCGAGCGTCCCGAGCGGATCGAACGCGTCGAGCGGGCGGAACGCCCGGAGCGCGCCGAACCGATCGAGGAAGAGGAGACCCAGGCCCCCGCCGCGGCGGCGGGCGCGGGCAGCGCGTACGAGAACGTCCTGGTGCCGCGCGGCGTGGTCGGCCCGCACCGCGAGCGGCTGGTCGGCAGCACCGACCGACAGGCCGAGGCCGACGGCGTGCGTCCCGGCCGCCGGGCGACCGTGCCCAGTTGGGACGAGATCGTGTTCGGGAGCAGGCGCAAGCGCCGGGAATGATCGACGGCACGACAGACGGGTACGACAGGAGCCGAGGGCCCGTGCGGGCCCTCGGCTCCTGTCGTGCGCTCGTCGCCGGCACCGCGGTCCGAGCGCGCTACTCGCCGGTGGCCACCGGGCGTTCCGGGTCGGTGATCCAGTCGCTCCAGGAACCGGCGTACAGCGCGGCCGGCACGCCGGCCAGCGACAGTGCGAGCACCTCGTGCGCGGCGGTCGCGCCGGAACCGCAGTACGCGGCGACCCGGGCACCGTGGACCGCGCCGCGGGCCGCGAAGTACTCCTTGAGCTCGGCGGGTTCGTGGAAGCGGCCGTCGGCGTGCGTGTACTCGGTCGCGGGCGCGCTGACCGCGCCGGGGATGTGGCCGGCCTTCGCGTCGATCGGCTCGGTCTCGCCCCGAAAGCGCTCCGCGGCACGAGCGTCCAGCAGCACCCCGCCCGCGGCCACCAGGGCCGCGGTCTCGTCCGCGTCCAGGCGTGTCATCCCGCCCGGGCGCGGGACGAACGCGCCCGGTGCGGCGGGTTCCGGCACCACGTCGGTGACCGGGTGCCGCTCCGCCGTCCAGGCCGCGAAGCCGCCGTCGAGCACGCGCACCCGATCGTGGCCGAAGTAGCGCAGCAGCCACCACGCCCGCGCCGCGGCGACGCTCGGCCCACCGTCGTAGACCACCACGTCGGTCTCCGGGCCGATCCCCAACCGGCGCATGCTCGCGCCGAACGCGGCCGGCTCGGGCATCGGATGCCGGCCGCCGGCGCCGCCGGGGGTGTGCGGTCCGGACAACTCCGCGGCGAGATCGACGAAGTGGGCGCCGGGGATGTGGGCGACCCGGTACGCCTCGATGCCGGGCGGGCCGCCGAGTTGCCACGTGACGTCGAGCACCAGCGGCGGCGACGAACTGTCCAGGGCGGCGGCCAGGTCGGCCGCCTTGATCAGGGAACTCATACCGGCATCCTGCCTCGTGCGGCGGCCATCGACGAGCACATGTCCGACGCGGGTGGCAGCATCGATGACGGATCGTCCCGAATTGTCGGCATCTGTCGAGGAGGCATCGATGAGCGAGTGGACCTCGCGATATCCCACCGGGGTGCCCTGCTGGGTGGACCTGGGCGTCCCCGACGTCGAAGCCGGACTGGCCTTCTATCGCGGCCTGTTCGGCTGGGAGGGCGAGATCGGGCCGGCCGGGGTGGGCCACTACACCACCTGCACGCTCGGCGGCCGTCCGGTCGCCGGCCTGATGGGCCGCATGCCCGGTCGACAGGGCCCGGTCGCCTGGACCACCTATCTGGCCGCGGACGACGCGGACGCGGTGCTGCGACGGGTCGGCGCGGCCGGCGGCACGGTGATCGCGCCACCGATGGACGTCATGACGTTCGGCCGCATGGCGGTCGCCGCCGACCCCACCGGCGCCGTGTTCGGCGTGTGGCAGGCGGGCGACCACAACGGCGCGGGCGTGGTCAACGAGCCCGGCGCGGTGGTGTGGAACGAGTTGTACACGCCGGACAGCGCACGGGCCAAGGAGTTCTACACGGCGGTCTTCGACTTCACCTACGAGGACATGTCCGACGCCGACTTCGACTACGCGACGTTCCACGTCGGCGGTGTCCTGCGCGGCGGCGTGGCGGGCGCGCGGAACGGCCCGCCGGCGCACTGGGCCGCGTACTTCGCGGTGCGCGACGCGGACGAGACCGTCGACCGGGTGGACAGCCTGGGCGGCAGGGTGCTGCGCGGCCCGGAGGAGTCGCCGTACGGCCGACTGGCGGCCGTGCGGGATCCGCAGGGCGCGGTGTTCAACGTGATCGCGGTGGCATCGAATCCGAATGATCCGCAATAGTCCATCCGGTCCGAATTCACCTGCGGGAGTGCCGGGTTCGACCCGCCGCTCCGGCCGAAACCACTCCGCCCTTGAATCAAACGGGTGACGTAGAGTCGAGCGTGACGGGCTCCCGTCCGGAAACGGGGTCCGGGATCGGCGGGACCCGTGCGCCTACGTACACACGGATCACGTCGCCCGCGGCCTTCCTCGGCCGGGAGACGCATCTTCTTCGTCCCGACCATCGAGGGGGTCCATTTCCATGGGCAAGCTGTTCAAGATCGTCCTGTTGCTCGCCGCCGCCGCGGGCGTCGCCACGCTCGTCGCGTCGAAGCGGCGCAACCAGGCCTGAACCGGCCCGGGTTCATCGAAGGGACGGCCTCGTCCGGAGGCCGTCCCTTCGGCATGAGCGCCCTTGGGCATGAGCGCGGCGCCCGGGCGTGACGTGAGGACACGCCCAGGTCCTGTCCGCCGGACAGGGCCTAGCCGCGCGCCTCCAGCAGCGGCACCAGTTGCTCCGCCGACGTCATCGAGCCGTGCACGCCGGTGAGGCGGGATTCGCCCGGTTCGCGGCGGGAGGCGACCACCGCGATGTCGCCGAAGGCCGCCGCGACGATGTCACCGACGCGGGCACGGACCCGGTCCTCGACGACCGGGCCGAACCAGCCGGACTCGATCGCCTCCTCCCCGGTGACCACCCACATCTGGTCGCCGAGCATGTCGTCCCAGATCGCGTGCACGTCCCTGGTCGCACCCGGGCGCGTGTAGACGTGCCGCGCGCGGGACTCGCCGCCCAAAAGGGCGACGCCGGCGGACAGGGCGGGGTCGGTGTCCACGTCGATCCGCTTCTCGGGCGCCACGTCGACCATGCCGTGGTCGGCGGTCACGTACAGGACCGAGTCGGCGGGCAGCCCCTCGGCCATCGCCCGCGCGACGCCGTCGATCCGGCGCAGCTCGGCGCGCCATTCGGGCGAGTCGACGCCCATACCGTGGCCGCAGCGGTCGAGTTCGCTCGCGTAGGTGTACACCAGCACAGGCCCCGGTTGGGCGAGTTGTTTGTGCACGCCCTTGACCCTGGGCGCGCCGAATTCGGCGCCGATGTAGCGACCGCCGCCCAGCACCGCCCTGGTCAGCGGCGTGTGTTCGAACATGCCGTCGTTGACCTGCGCGACGGTGATCCCGGCGGCGGCGGCCCGCTCGAGCAGGCTCGGGTACGGCTGCCAGTCCCGCGGACGGATGTCGTCGACCCACCGCAGTTGGTTCATCAGCCGGTTCTCGCCGGGCACCGCCACCGAGTAGCCGACCAGGCCGTGTACGCCCGGGGTGAGCCCGGTGCCGAACGACGCGAGGCTGGTCGCGGTGGTCGCCGGGAAGCCGGCCGTCAGGGGCCGGCCGCTGCCCGCGAACGACGTCTCCAGGAGCGAGTGCAGGTACGGCGCCTCGACCGGATGCTCGCGCAGCAGGTCCCAGCCCAGGCCGTCGATCAGGAACACGCACGCGGCGCGCGCGGGCGCGAGGCCGAGCGTGTTCTCCTCTCCGGGCATGCCGAGGGAGGCGGCTATCGAGGGCATCAGGTCGGACAACGCCCCGGTCCCGTAGCGAGGCAACGGGACCGGGGGTTGTTCGTCGAGCCAGACGGAGGCACTCACTGGTTGATGCCGGCCACTGCCTCGGACAGCGCGCGGGCGAACGTGAGGGTGCGCTCCACCGCTTCCGGACCGTCGGCGGCCTCGCTGACCCGCAGCGAGAGGTCGTCGGCGGTCAACGAGCCGGTGTAGCCGTGGTCGACCTCACAGTTCGGGTCGGCACACCCGGCCGGTTCGAGGTCGATCCGGCCGACCGCGCCCCACCCGATGGTGAGCACGGCCTCGCGGGGCGGGGCTCCCGGGACGTATTCGGCGGGGTTGCCCACGACGCGACTGACCACGACCGACTCGAGGCGGTCGATCCGAACGGTCTCGGTGGACGTCGTCGCGTAGGGAGTGGGCGACGTGTCGTCGGGTGCGTGTTCGTCGGTGTGGCTGACCAGGAAACGGCCTGGCGTGAGCACCAGAACGGTGATGTGGCGGCGGACCTCATTGGAATCGAACGTGGTCTCCTGGTGCACCAGGAAAGCGTCGACCGGCTCGGTGCCGATCGTGGACTCGACCGCGTCGGCAACGAGGCTCGGGTAGTAACCGCTGCGCTCGATGGCCGTGCGCAGCCCCTGGGTCGAGGTGGTGGTCTTAGCCATACCCCCCATCCTGGCACCTCCAAGGGCACACGTGCGCCATCCGCCCCGTTCGAAGGTGGGGTTGCGCACCTGCCGTTGCCAAATGGTGACGGTTTGTCGATGTAATGACAGGACCGAACGGGTGAGGTGGATGCGCGCTGTTGGTGCGACATCTACGGATCGCCACCGTGCGCCTTCCGTGCGCCCTCCCGGTGGAGGCCCCGGCGGGGTTGACTCGTCTCCTGAGAGGACCGCCGGGGCAACAGGGACGCGCCGTCGACACGGTGGCACCGACGGAACTCTCGCGACACTCGCGTCCTCGAGGGAGGGAGCGAGTGACACCGCCTCACCGCCGGGGACACTCGGGGAAACGACCGGCGCGGGGCGGCCTGGTCCGGACAGCGTCGAACGGCATGAATTGCGCGGCCATGTGGAGGGCAGGCGCGGAGGGGCATGCCGCGGAGCGGATCCGGCCTGGAGCCGCCGCCGTACGTAGGTGCCACAGCTCGGGGTGGCATGTGAGTACGGCGGCGGTTCCGCATCTCCGGACGGCTTCCGCCGGGATCAGCCGGGATCAGCCGGGATCGGCGCGCCGCTCGACGTGCCACGGCGCCGGCTACGGTCGGGACAGCGACCTGGGGCCGAGGTCGGTGCGGGCCGGCGGGCGGGACAGTCGGATCTGCGCGCCGAGCACGTGCGCGCCCTCCGCCGCCACGATCACCGGGTTCAGTTCGATGGACGTGACCTGGGGCAGGTCGTCGGCCAATCGGGACAGCCGCGACAGCACGTCCTCCAGGGCCGGCACGTCCACCGGGCGCGCGCCCCGGTAGCCGAACAACATCGGCGCCGCCCGCACCTCGCGGACCAGATCCGCCACGTCCTGATCGGTGGCGGGCACCAGTCGGTAGGCCGCGTCGCCCAGCAGCTCGGTGGCCGGGCCGGCCAGTCCGAAGGACAACACCGCGCCGAACGACTCGTCGTAGGTGAGCCCGAGCACGGTGGCGATCCCGTGCGGCGCCATCGGCTGCACCACCAGCCGGGCCTGGTCCGGGCCGCCCAGGCGGGTGGTCATCTCCCGGAACACCCGGCGCAGTCCCGCCTCCGCGCCGATGTCCAGACGTACCCCGTCCACGTCCACGCGGTGCCGCAGGTGTTCGGCGATGGTCTTGAGCGCGACCGGGTAGCCCAGTTCGGTCGCCGCGCGGACCGCCGCGTCTTCGCTGTCCACCCGCACCGCGGGCAGCAGGTCGACGCCGTAGCAGGCCAGCAGGTCGGCGGCGTCCGCCGGGGACAGGCCCACCGCGTCCGCGGCGCCGAGTCGGGCGCGGACCAGCGCGCGGGCCTGATCGGTGCGTACCTCGGGGTGTTCGGGCACCGATCCGGTGGGTCGCCGGCGCCACGCGGCGTAGCGCACCACCTCGGCGAGCGCGCGGACCGCGTTCTCCGGGGCCGGATAGGAGGGCACCGAGCCGAGCGCGGGCACACCGTCCGCGTCCAGCCGGCGCAGTTGGGTGGGCAACCCCTCGTGCGCGAGGTAGGTGGTCAGCAGCGGCTTGCCGATCTGTGCCGCGTGCCCGGCCATCTCCGCGATCACGCTCGCCACCTCGTCGCCGGAGGTGGTCAGCGGCGGGATGAACACGGTGATCACCGCGTCCGTCTCGGCGCAGGCCAGCGCGTCGGCGAGCGCGTCGCGGAAGTCGTCGGCGGTCGCGGAGGTGGTCAGGTCGACCGGGCGCCGGGGCCGCAGGCCCGCGCTCGCGCACGCGTCCTGGGTGAGCAGGCCCAGCGAGTCGGAGTTGCCGATGATCGCGATCCGGTCGCCGGCGGGCAACGGTTGGTAGGCGAGCAGTTGGCCCACGTCGAACAGTTCGGCGACGGTGGGCACCCGGATCACGCCCGCCTGGCGGAACAGCGCGTCGACCGCCGAGTCGGGCAGTGTCAGCGCGCGGGTGACGTGCCCGAGCGGGACGCCCTGGCTGTGCCGCCCGGACTTGACCGCGACCACCGGTTTGGCCCGGGAGACCCGGCGGGCGAGCCGGGTGAACTTGCGCGGGTTGCCGATCGATTCCAGGTGCAGGAGCACCACGTCGGTGGCCGGGTCGTCCTCCCAGTACTGCAACAGGTCGTTGCCGGAGACGTCGGCGCGGTTGCCCGCCGACACGAAGGTGGAGAGCCCGATCCCGCGGCCCACGGTGGACTCCAGGATCGCGATGCCCAGTGCGCCCGACTGGGCGAACATGCCCACCCGGCCGCGGCGCGGCATCCGTGGCGACAGGCTCGCGTTGACCCGCAGGTCCGGGTCGGTGTTCAGCACGCCGAGGCAGTTGGGTCCGATCACCCGCATCCCACGCCGGCGCGCGGCGCGGACCAGGCGCCGCTGCCGTTCGCGGCCCTCGGGACCGGTCTCGGCGAAACCGGAGGACACCACGACCAGACCGTGCACCCCCTTGCGCCCGCACTGTTCGACCACCTGCTGCACCGCGTCCGCCGGGACCGCCACCAGCGCCAGGTCCACTCCCCCGGGGATGTCCACCACCGAGGCGTAGGTCGGCACGCCGTCGATCGGCTCGCTGCCCGCCTTCGGGTTGACCGCGTACACCTCGCCGGTGAACTCGCCCGAGCGCAGGTTGGCCAGGAGCGTGTTGCCGACCGTGCCCTCGTGCCGGCTGGCGCCGATCACCGCGACCGAGCGCGGGGTGAGCAGTCGGGCGATCGAGCGTGCCTCGGCGCGGTGTTCACGCCCGAGCATGACCCCGAGCGAGGTCTCGGTGGGCGCGAGTTCCAGGGTGAGTCGGACCACGCCGTCCTCGAACGCGGACTGCTGGGTGTAGCCGGCCTCGGTGAACACCGTGACCATGCGACGGTTGGAGGGCAGCACGTCGGCCACGAAGCGTCGGATGCCGCGCTCGCGGGCGACCGCGGCGATGTGTTCGAGCAGGACCGACGCCACGCCCCGGCCCTGCTGGTCGTCCTGGACCAGGAAGGCCACCTCGGCGGTGGAGGAGCGGCCCTGCGGGCCGGTGCGCACCGCGCGTCCGTCCGGGCCGATCCGGTCGTAGCGCACGATCGCGACCATCTCGTCGCCGACGAACAGGCCCAGGCCGACCCGGTCGACCCAGTCGTGCGTGGTGAAATGCCGCACGTCGCGGTCGGACAGCCGGGGGTAGGGCGTGAAGAAGCGCAGGTACTTCGACTCGGCGGAGACGCGCGCGTAGAAGTCGACGAGGCGACCGGCGTCGTCCGGACCGACGGGACGCACGTGGGCGGTGGCACCGTCGCGCAGCACGACGTCGGCCTCCCAGTGCTCGGGCGGCTTCGGCGACGGACCTGCGGTGTCGGTGGGCTCCACGTTTGCGAGGCTAGCCCCTGCGACGCGTCGCCGGCGGATTCGAGCCGCCCCGACTCGGTGGGTGTCCGGCGCGCCTGATAGACCATCAGATACCGTGCCCGGTCTCGCCGCAGGAGGTAACCCATGTCCGCTCAGGGCCTGTCCGCCGCTTTCCCCGTCGCCGACATGGCCGCGGCGGTGCGGTTCATGACCGCGGTGCTCGGCGCGGAACCGACCTTCGTCGACGGCGAGCGCTGGGCGCAGTTCGACGTGAACGGCGGCCGACTGGCGCTGGCCGGCACCGACCGCGAGGGCGAGTCGGCCTCGGTCATGGTCAAGGTGGCCGACCTGGAGGCGGCCCTGGCGCCGCTGCGCGAGGGCGGGTTCACCGTGGGCGAGTCGGTCGAGGGACCGCACGAGGTGCGGGTTCAGGTGACCGGGCCCGACGGATGGGCCGCCGTGTTGTACCAACCGCGACGCTGACCACGGGTCGCGACGGGACGGCGGATAGCCATGATCATCGGAGTGTCCGAGCGCCGGGGCGAGGCCGAACCCACGCGTCCCGGCGCGTATGCCCCGCCGCTGCCGCTCGCGCCCGGTAGCGTCCTACCGGTGAACGGCTTGCGGATCCTGCCGGAGGTCGCGGACGCGCTCGCCGCCGGCCGACCCGTGGTCGCCCTGGAGAGCACGATCATCGCGCACGGGCTGCCGCGCCCGGACAACCTGCGGATCGCCCGCGAGATCGAGGGACGGGTCCGGGCCGCGGGCGCGGTCCCGGCGACGATCGCGCTCGTGCACGGCAGACCGTCGATCGGGTTGGACGCCGAGACGCTCGAGTTCGTCGCCATGTCCCGGGACGTGCTCAAGGCCGGGATGCGCGACCTGGCCCTGGTCGCCGCCCGGGGCGGGCACGCCGCGACCACCGTGGGCGCGACCGCGCACCTGGCGCATCAGGCGGGCATCCGGGTGTTCGCCACCGGCGGCCTGGGCGGGGTGCATCGCGAGGCGCGGGAGAGCTGGGACGAGTCGGCGGATCTGATCGCGCTGACCCGCTGCGGGCTCACCGTGGTGTGCTCGGGGGTCAAGTCGATCCTGGACGTGGGCGCGACGCTGGAGCGGCTGGAGTCGCTCAACGTGCCGGTGATGGGTTTCGGTACGCACGCGTTCCCGGGGTTCTACCTGGCCGACTCCGGCCACCGGCTGGAGTGGCGGGTGGACACCGCGGACGAGGTGGCCGACGTCGTGCGCGCGCACGAGGCGCTCGGCCTGGGGCGGAACGCCCTCGTGGTGGCGAATCCGGTGCCGCGGGCCGATCAGGTGGACCCGGACCTGCACGATCGGGTGTTGCGTCGGGCGCTGACCGCGCTGGCCGACAGCGGGATCCGCGGCAAGGCGGTCACCCCGTTCCTCCTGGACGTCTTCCACCGCGAGACCGGCGGCGCGAGCCTGAACGCCAACATCGCCCTCATCCTCAACAACGCCGACCTGGCCGCCCGCATCGCGCAGGCCCTGACCATCGCCTGAGCGGCCCGATCGGGGCGCCGGCACCGCCGACTCCGGGCCGATGCCGGCCGGGTGGGGCGCCCGTCGCGGGAGCGTGCTCCTACCACCGTCCGGCGTCGATCTGCGACGTCGTGACCGCCGCCGGCCGGGCCGTCCGGACGGTGGAGCTCATCCGCAGGTGCAACACGCAGGCCACCGCCGCGTGCGGGTCCCCCGCCGAGCCGCCCTTCGCGGCGAACGGCAGCCCGTCGTACGGCCCTCCGACCAGTCGCCCTGCCGGCACCAGCGGTTGCACCTCGGTCTCCACCGCGAGCCCGTCCGCGCCGAGCGCGATGCACACCGCGCCCGCGATGTCCCCGCCCGTCGCGTACACCCCCGCGAACGGCGCGGCGGCCAGCGCGCGCCCGACCGCCTCGCCGAGCAGCACCGGAAGCCGGGCGGAGACCACCGGATCGGCCCGGTCCGGGACCAGGGTGCGGATCCCGGCCAGGGGTGTGCCGGTGCGGGCCAGCGCCACCAGGTCGGCCGCGACCCGGACCGGATCGGGCGCGTCGCCCACCTCCAGCCACCGCGCGCCCAGTCGGCGCCGGGTCCAGGCGATCTGCTCGCGGCCGAGCGGGCTGAGGCTGCCCGCGACGCCGAGCACGGGTCGACCGGTGGGCACCGTGCCCAGCGCGCTCGCCAGCGCCGCGCCGAACGGCCCGGGATCCACCGGCAGCCAGCGCGACTCCCCCGCGAGCGCGCCGGTCGCCGCCGCCAGTGCGAGCGTCTCCACATCGGCGTCGGTGACCGCGTCGCAGACCAGCACCCGGGCGGCCGGATCGCACAGGGCCCGGACCAGGCCGGGCGGGTCGCCGCGCACGACGTCGAGCGGGACGTGCGCGATCGCCCGATCGATCGTGTCGAACGCCTCGATCACGGCCGCGGACGTCACCGGGCCGAACCCGTCGCGGGCGACTTCGCCGTCCGCGATCGGGACGCCGTGCGCGTGCGCGACACCGGCCTCGACGGGCCGGCCGGCATCGGGACGGGCCGGCACCACCAACGCGCGCACCGGCGGCCCGGGACGGGCGTCGAGCACGTGCAGCAGCGCGCCGGTCTCCGCGCCGGGATTGCCGCGCAGTGTGCCGTCCATGCGCTTGCCCACCAGCGGCGCGTCCGGGAACACCGACGCGCCCGCGACCACCCGCCGCGCGGCCTGCACCCCGGGCAGGTGCCGGGTGGCCAGATCGAACACGAGTACCTCCGGCGCGCCGGAGCACGCCCGAGGTGGACCGCCGGTGACCAGCGTGCGCATCCCCCGCCGGGCGAAGCGCACCGCGGTGGCGTTGGCGCCCGTGAGGTCGTCGGCGAGGACGAGCACGCGCGGGCCGGATCGCCCCGTACTGTCTGTCAATTACGGTCCCGAATGTCGGATCAAGATCATCTTTGTGCGCTTGTTTCCGTAGCCTCTCGGAGTCTTGCGGCCCGGCGCCGCGACGGTCAACGTGAGGAGCCCGGAGCCGGTCGTTGACCGCTCGAACGGGTGATGCGAGGGTGCGTTCCTGCACCGATGCAGCGGTGCTGCGGTAAGGCGACACCGCACGACAGACGGAGGAATTCGGCGATGACGGGTGCGACCGAGGCGTTTCGCGCAGCGCGCGACTTCCTGCTCGAACACCGCGAGGACCAGCCCACCGCGTGCCGGGACTTCCCGCGTCCCGAGCCGACCGAATTCAACTGGGCGCTCGACTGGTTCGACCCGAACGCGCGCGGAAACGACGCCACCGCGCTGTGGATCGTGGCCGAGGACGGCACCGACACCAAGGTCTCCTTCGACGAACTGGCCCGGCGCTCCGACCGGGTCGCGTCGTGGTTGCGGGCGCGCGGGGTGCGGCGCGGCGACCGGGTGTTGCTGGTACTGGGCAACCGGGTCGAGTTGTGGGAGGCGATGCTGGCCGCGATGAAGCTCGGCGCGGTGATCATCCCGGCCACCACGATGCTCGCGCCCGCCGATCTGACCGACCGGGTCACCCGCGGCGACGTCGCGCACGTGATCGCCGAGTCGGCGGTGACTCCGGGCTTCGCCGAGGTGCCCGGAGACTGGACCCGGATCGCGGTGGGCGAACCGAGCCCCGGCTGGCTCGCGTTCGCCGACGCGCACGACTCACAGGGCGCGGACGAGGCGTTCGTGCCGGACGGGCCGACCGCCGCGGCCGACCCGCTGCTGCTGTACTTCACCTCCGGCACCACCGCGCAGCCCAAGCTGGTGGGCCATACCCAGGCGAGCTATCCGATCGGGCACCTGTCCACGATGTACTGGCTGGGCCTGCGGCCGGGCGACGTGCACCTGAACATCTCCTCGCCCGGCTGGGCCAAGCACGCCTGGAGCAATTTCTTCGCTCCCTGGAATGCCGGTGCCACGATCCTGATCGTGCGTCAGGAGCGATTCGCCGCACGCCCGTTGCTGGACACGATGGTGCGTTGTGGGGCGACCTCGTTCTGCGCGCCGCCGACCGTGTGGCGGATGCTGGTCCAGGAGGACCTCGGCGCGTGGCGCACCGCGCTGCGCGAGGTGATCGGCGCGGGCGAGCCGCTCAACCCGGAGGTCATCGAACAGGTGCGGACCGCCTGGGGGTTGACCATCCGGGACGGCTTCGGCCAGACCGAGACCACCGCGCAGATCGGCAACGCGCCCGGACAGCAGGTCCGGCCGGGCTCGATGGGCCGGCCGCTGCCCGGGTACACCGTCGCCCTGCTCGACCCGATCTCCGGCGAGGTGGTCACCGGCGAGGGCGCCGAGGGCGAGATCTGCCTCGAACTCGCGGCACGCCCGCTGGGTCTGATGACCGGTTACCTCGACGACCCGGAGCGCACGGCCGAGTCGATGCGCGACGGTTTCTACCACACGGGCGACGTCGGCACCCGGGACGCGGACGGCTACATCACCTATGTGGGCCGCTCCGACGACGTGTTCAAGGCGTCCGACTACCGCATCTCGCCGTTCGAGCTGGAGAGTGTGCTGATCGAGCACGACGCGGTGGCCGAGGCCGCGGTGGTGCCCTCGCCGGATCCGGTGCGGCTCGCGGTGCCGAAGGCGTACGTGGTGCTCGCCGCCGGGCACGAGCCCACCCGTGAGACCGCGCTGTCCGTGCTGCGGCACGCGCGCGAGGTGCTCTCGCCGTACAAGCGGATCCGCCGGATCGAGTTCGCGGAGTTGCCCAAGACCATCTCGGGCAAGATCCGCCGGGTCGAACTGCGGGGTCGCGAACGCGAGTTGCACGAGGGCGACTTGGCCGGACGGGGCGCGCTGGAGTGGTTCGAGGAGGACTTCCCGGAGCTCAAGGGCTGACCGGACCGGGGCCGGGCCGCCACAGGCCCGGCCCCGGAACGCGCTCAGATCTTGTCGGCGACGATCTTGGCGATCGCGATGTGCTGCGTACGCGGGAGGCCCTTCGCGGCGGGCGCGAGGGACACGTGCGCCTCGACCATCAGGTCGGTGCCGCGCGGCTTGACGAAGTAGACCTCGGGCACCGAGGGCGCCGGATAGGCGCCGTCCCCGGCCACGTACAGCGTCGGGAACGCGCCGAGATCGGTGATCGGCTTCCCGTACTTGGACGCGTCGTTCTTGGCCGCCACGCTCTCCGCCGTGCCGGAGAGCCTGCTGCTCTGGGTGAAGTACTGCACGGTCAGCAGCGACGAGTCGCCCGGGCCGTAGTAGCGGCAGCTGTGCAGCGTGGGGTCGTTCTTGGTGCGCGGAACCTCGCTGCCCAGCACACCCTTGAGCTCGGCGGGCGTGAGCAGGTTGCAGAAGTCCTTGGCGCCGACATCGACGGTGCCGCCGGGCTTGCCGGTCTCCGGCGCGGTTGCGGGCGCGGTGCCCTTGCCCCCGCCGGGCTGCGTGGCCGGCGCGCCGCTCGCGCCGCCGGTCGAGCCGCCGCCCGCCTGGGGCGCGGCCGTGGCCGGGTCCTTCTTCTTCTTGTCGTCGTCGCCCTTGACCTTGTCGACCAGACCGCATCCGCTGGACAGCGCGATGACGGATGCGGCGATCAACAGGCCCGGTACGGCAGGCTTACGCAGGTACAACGTGGTTCTCCATCCCCGTGGGGCGACCGGCGCCTCCTCCACCCCCGTGGATGCGTGACGGAACGTCACGACGGCGCGGATCGCTCGATGTCGCCGATGCGTGTGTGCGGCAGAGCGAGGCTAATGCACGAAATGGATGACCGCTGAAGTGCCGCGGGAGCGATACGGTGACGACCGTGACGACTACGCCGAGTGAATCCGACGGGCTCGTACGCACCGCGACGTTCGGTTGGGGCGGGGCCCGGGCCGCGCTGGGCGTGGTCGCGCTGCTCGACCCGGTGCGGGTGTCCCGACCGTGGATCGGCGACGACGCGGAGCGCACCGGCGCGCTGGTCTTCGCCCGCGCGCTCGGCGGACGCGACCTCGCGCTCGGCGCCGGCGCGATGTTCGCGGCGGGCCGCGGCGAACCGATCCGCGCCTGGGCGCTGGCGGGCTCCGCCGCCGACCTCGGCGACACGCTGATCACCTGCGCGTACCGCGGGAGGCTGCCGCGCGGACGGCGGGCCTTCATCGCGGGCCTGGCCGGGGGCTCGGCCGTGCTCGGCGTGGCCCTGGCCCTCGCCGAGCGGGGCAGGGACCGCCGGGGCCTGTCCTAGGAACGCGGTGGCGGGGCGGTCCGCATCGGGTGCGGGCCGGGCCGATGCCCGACCCGCACCCGATGCGCCTACGCGGCCACCTCGCTCGCCAGGCGGCGCTTGTTCCAGTACGCGACGATCTCCAGAAGCACTCCGGCGGCCACCGCGAGGCCGACCGCGGTCCACGGCATCCGCGTACCGACCAGCTTGAGTTCGAAGAAGTCCTGGAGCCATGGCACCGAGATCACCGTGGCGAACCCGGCACCCATCACCAGCACCAGCGCTATCCGCCACCACGTGTACGGACGGGCGATGATCGCGAGCACCCACAGGCCGACCAGGAACAGCGTCAGCGTCGCGATCGACGTCTCGGCCGTACGGGTGGCGTCCGTCGCGCCGTAGTACGAGCGGGCCAGCAGGTACGCGGTGAAGGTCGCCGTGCCGGCGATCACCCCGGAGGGGCCCGAGTAGCGCAGCACCCGCTTGACGAAGCCGGGACGGGCGCGTTCCTTGTTCGGCGCCAGGGCCAGGAAGAACGCCGGGGTACCGATGGTGAACCAGGCCAGCAGGGTCAGGTGCCGGGGCAGGAACGGGTAGGGCACGTTGGCGATCACGACCAGGATGGCCAGCAGCACCGAGTAGGCGGTCTTGGTCAGGAACAGGTTGGAGACCCGCTCGATGTTGCCGATCACCCGGCGGCCCTCGCCGACCACCGACGGCAGCGTCGCGAAGCTGTTGTCCAGCAGCACGATCTGCGCGACGCCCTTGGTGGCCTCGCTGCCCGAGCCCATCGACACACCGATGTCGGCGTCCTTGAGCGCGAGTACGTCGTTGACGCCGTCGCCGGTCATCGCCACGTTGTGCCCGCGCGACTGGAGGGCGGCGACCATGTCCCGCTTCTGCTGCGGGGTGACCCGGCCGAAGACCGTGTTGGCCTCCAGCACGTCCGCCAGCTCGTTCTGATCGGTGGGCAGCGTGCGCGCGTCCACCGGGTGTTCGGCGCCCTTGATGCCGAGCTTGGCGGCCACCGCGCCGACCGAGATCGCGTTGTCGCCGGAGATCACCTTGGCCGCCACGCCCTGATCGGCGAAGTAGTCCAACGTCGCGCCGGCGTCGTGCCGCAACCGCTGCTCCAGCACCACCAGCGCGGCGGGCGTCACGTCGGCGCCGTCCGGGCCGCCGACGAGGGCGTCCACGGTGTCCGCGAGCGGGGCGTCGGTGCGGACCAGCATCAACACCCGCAGGCCCTGTCCGCCCAGCCGTTCGGCGTCGGCGAGCAGTTCGCCGTGCGCCTGCGTGGTCACCAGCACCTCGGGGGCGCCGATCAACCACGTGGCGCGGGCACCGGCCACCTCGAACGTCGCGCCGCTGTACTTGCGCGCGGACGAGAACGGCACGCTCTCCACCGAGGTCCAGCCGTGCTCGGCCGGGCACTCGTCGATGATCGCGGCCAGGCTCGCGTTCGGGCGCGGCTCGGTGGTGCCGAGCGCGCCGAGCGCGGAGCGCACCGGCAGGCCCTCGGCCAGCTCGCGCACCTCGGCGACGTTCATGCCGCCCTCGGTGAGCGTGCCGGTCTTGTCCAGGCAGACCACGTCGACCCGGGCCAGACCCTCGATCGCGGGCAACTCCTGGACCAGGCACTGCTTGCGACCCAGACGCACCACACCGACGGCGAACGCCAGCGAGGTGAGCAGCACCAGGCCCTCGGGGACCATCGGCACGATGCCCGCGATCATCCGGGTGACGGCCTCGCGCCAGGTGGTGTCCTCCAGCCGGTACTGGCTGATGATCAGCGCGATCGAGGCCGGGAACAGGATCCAGGTGACGTACTTGAGGATCGTGCTGATCCCGTTGCGCAGTTCCGAGGCCACCAGCGTGAACTTGCTGGCCTCCTCCATGAGCTGCGCGGCGTACGCCTCGCGACCCACCCGGGTCGCGGTGAACGCGCCGTTGCCGGCCACCACGAAGCTGCCGGACATCACCGGGTCGCCCGGGCGCTTGATCACCGGGTCGGCCTCGCCGGTGAGCAGCGACTCGTCGATCTCGAGGTTGTCGGCCTCGACGACCACGCCGTCCACCGCTGCCTTGTCGCCCGCGCCCAGCTCGATCACGTCGTCGAGCACGAGGTCCGAGGGGGACAGCGCGACGGCCCGCCCGTCCCGGCGCACCACCGGCTTGGACTCGCCGATCACCGCGAGCCGGTCCAGGGTGCGCTTGGCGCGCATCTCCTGGATGATCCCGATCCCGGTGTTGGCGATGATCACGAAACCGAACAGGCCGTCCTTGACCGACCCGACGGACAGGATGATCAGCCACAACACGCCGATGACGGCGTTGAACCGGGTGAAGACGTTCGCCTTGACGATCTCGGACGTCGAGCGACTGGAGCGCACGGGAACGTCGTTGACGTCGCCCCTGGCGACCCGTTCCGCGACGTCCGCGGCGGTCAGTCCGACGCCGAGCGGCACGGGGGCATCGCCTTGTTTCCCGTCGGGTCCGTCGACCGGCGGAATGGCTGTCGTCTCTCCGGGCCCGGCGCCCGGCAACGGCTGAGTCATGGGTCTACGTTAAGTGCCCCGGGAGATCGCGGTTGGCGGTGGGCCGCCCGTTGGGATCCGCCCACCGCCGCACGCGCCTATTCGACGACCGTGACCGGTCCGATTTCGAGTGCTTCCAGCGGCTCGCGGATCTTGTCCGCGTCGCCCACCAGGACCACCACGAGGTGCTCGGGGTCGAACGCGGCGGACGCCGACGCGGCGGCGTCCTTGGTGGCCACGTCGGCCAGCCGCAGGTAGAGCTCCGGCAGGTAGTCGTCCGGGAGCCGCTCGGCGGCCATGTCCGCGAGCGAGTCGCACACCGCGCGCGGCGTCACGTACTTCAGCGGCGCGACGCCCACGATGCTCTGCACCGCCGCGTCCCGCTCGACGTCCTCCAGGCCCTCGGCGGCCAGCGTGCGCAGCACGGTGACCAGGTCCGCGACGGCCGGCCCGGTGACGTCGGTCTCCACCGAGCCGTGGATCGCCAGCAGCGAGCCCACCGGCAACGACTGGTTGCCCGCGCGCACGCCGTAGGTGTAGCCCTTCTCCTCGCGCAGCACCCGGTCCAGGCGCGAGGTGAGCGTGCCGCCCAGGCAGTACGTACCGATGGTCAGGGCCGGCCACGAGGCGTCCTCGCGGCCCGGTCCGGTGCGCCCGACCAGCAGTTGCGTCTGCACGCTGCCCGGCCGGTGCACGATCAGCACCCGGGCGTGGTCGTCGGCGAGCACGGGGGCCGGTCGCGAGGGCTCGGCCGGCTCCGCGTGCCAGGTGCCGATCGTGCGCTCCAGCACACCGGTGACGTCCACGCCCTCGAAGTCGCCGACCACGACCAGGGTGGCGGTCTGCGGACGCACGTGCGCCGTGAAGAAGTCCCACACGGCCGTGCGGTCCACCCGCGCGACGCTCTCCGAGGTGCCGGCGCGCGGCCGGGACAGTCGCACCGAGGGGTCGAACAGCGTCGCGCTCAGCGCGAGCGCCGCCCGCCGGGGCGGACTGGCCAGCTCGTGCACGATCTCGTCCAGCCGCTGGCGCACCAGCCGGTCCACCTCGTCCGCCGGGAACGCCGGCGCCCGGACCGCGTCCGCGAGCAACCCCAGCGCCCGCTCCAGGCGCGAGGCCGGCACATCCAGCGCGACCCGCACGCCCGGATGATCGGCGTCGGTGTCGATCGTCGCGCCGCAGCGCTCCAACTCGGCGGCGAACTCCTCGGCGCCCATCTTGTCGGTGCCCTCGGTGAGCGCGCGCGCCATGATGGTCGCGACGCCCTCGCGCTCGGTCGGCTCGGCGGCCAGCGGCGAGTCGAGCACCAGCTCGACCGCCACCACCTTCTGGCCGGGTCGGTCCACGCGCAGCACCGCGAGGCCGTTGCCCAGCACCGAGCGCTCGGGCGCGGGGAAGGTCCACTCGCGGGCCGGGCCCGCGCCGGGGCGCGGGTGGAACACCATCTCGCCGGTCTGGGTCACGCGACCTGCTCCTCGTTCTCGTCCGCGTCGTCGGTCGGTTCGTACACGAGCACCGCACGGTTGTCCGGCACCAGGCGCTCGGCGGCGACCGCCCGCACCTCCTCGGCCGTGATGTCCAGCAGCCGGTCCAGCGCGGTGAACGCCAGGTTCGCGTCGCCGAACAACGTCGCGTAGCGGCACAGTTCGTCCGCCCGGCCGCCGGCCGTGGCCATCGTGTCCAGGTAGGCCCGCTCCAACTGGGCCTGCGCACGTTCGAGTTCGGCCGGGGTCGGACCCTCGGCCGCGAACCGCGCGAACTCCTCGGCCAGCGCCGCGTCGATCGCCCCGACCGCGCCCGACCCGGACGCCTTGACGTCCAACATCGCGACCGACGCGGTGCCGGACAGGCGCATCAGGCCCACCCCGGCGTAGATCGCCAGCTCGTCGTGCCGCACCAGCCGGGTGTTCAGCCGCGAACTCTCCCCTTCGCCGAGCACGGTCAGCGCGATGTCCGCCGCGTCCGCGCCCCGGGTGCCGTCGGCCGGCATCCGGTACGCGGCCATCAGGGCCGGCGAGGGCACCTCCTCGTGCACCGTCTCGCGCACCTCGGCGCCCAGGACCGGCGGCAGCGTGCCGTCCGCGGGCACCGGCTTGCCGTCGTGCGCGGGGATGGTGCCGAAGTACTTCTCCACCCAGGCCAGCGTCTGCTCGGGATCCACGTCGCCGACGATCGCGAGCACCGCGTTGTTGGGCGCGTAGTAGGTCCGGAAGAACGCCTGGCAGTCCGCGAGCGAGGTGGCGTCCAGGTCGGCCATCGAGCCGATCGGCATGTGGTGGTACGGGTGGCCCTCGGGGAAGGCCATCGCCACCAGCCGCTCCCACGCGGTGCCGTAGGGCACGTTGTCGTAGCGCTGCCGGCGCTCGTTCTTGACCACGTCGCGCTGGTTGTCCAGGCTCTCCTCGGTCAGCGCCTTCAGCAGCCCGCCCATGCGGTCCGCCTCCAGCCACAGCGCGAGTTCCAACTGGTGCGCGGGCATGGTCTCGTAGTAGTTCGTGCGCTCGAAGCTGGTGGTGCCGTTGAGCGAACCGCCCGCGGACTGCACGAACTCGAAGTGCTCGTTGCCGTGCACGTTGGCCGAACCCTGGAACATCAGGTGCTCGAAGAGGTGCGCGAGGCCGGTCCGCCCGGGCCGTTCATGCCGTGAGCCCACGTCGTACCAGAGGCAGACGGCGGCCACGGGGTCGACGTGGTCCTCCGAGAGCACCACGCGGAGCCCGTTGCCGAGGGTGTGCGTGGTCGCGGTGAACCCCAACGATGCAGTCGCCGGTCCTGCCATATGCCCAACCGTCCTCTCCTGGAGAGTGACCGCCGCGCCGGCGGCCACCCTCACCCTAACGACGCGCGGTGCCCGTTCGACTCCCGCTTTCGGGCTGTTCGCGATCGGCGAAGCCCGCCCGCGGACGACTACTGCTGATAGCCCTCCACCTCGCGCGCCGGCCGCGCCGCGGCCGTCGCCGGGTCCCCGCCGGCGTCCCGCAATGCCTGACGCTGCCTCAGCAGGTCCCAGCACTGGTCGAGTTCGGCCTCCACCTCGGCCAACCGGGCATGCTCCTCACCGGACGAGATCACGCCTTGCGCAAGTTGGTCCCGCAGGGCACGCTCCTGCTCGACCATGTCGGTGATGCGTTCGCGGATCTGCTTGTCGTCCATCGGGAAACCCTTCGTTCTTCCTGCTCGGACGGCGGCCGGAGAGTGCGGCACAACCGTGGGCCAAGAAGCTGTCCTTCCCTCCTCGCACGGCCCTCAAGCACGCTGTCACCCGGGTCGATGCACTCACATGTCGCACCGGCGCGTCACAATGGGCACGCCGTGCGGGCCGTCCCCGGCCGCGCCGCCCTCGGGCGGACACGGGAGACACGGCCCGGCGCCGGCCCGAAGAAGCAAAGGAGCAACGCCGCGCATGGCCCGCCGTAGTACGAAAACTTCCGGTCCGCAGCCACCGGACGACTTCGAGGAACGCATCCTCGACATCGATGTCGTCGACGAGATGCAGGGCTCCTTCCTGGAGTACGCCTACTCGGTCATCTACTCGCGGGCACTGCCGGACGCCCGCGACGGGCTCAAGCCCGTGCATCGCCGCATCCTGTACCAAGCCGCCGAGATGGGCCTGCGCCCGGACCGGGGGTACGTCAAGTGCGCCCGCGTCGTGGGCGAGGTGATGGGCAAGCTGCACCCGCACGGTGACGGCCCCATCTACGACACCCTGGTGCGCATGGCGCAGCCGTTCTCGATGCGCCTGCCGCTGATCGACGGCCACGGGAACTTCGGCTCGCTCGGCGGCGACGACCCGCCCGCCGCGATGCGATACACCGAGTCCCGGCTGTCCTCGGCCGCGATGCTGATGGTCGACTCGATCGACGAGGACGTCGTCGACTTCGGCCCCAACTACGACGGCCAGGAACAGGAACCGGGCGTCCTGCCCGCCGCGTTCCCGAACCTGCTCGTCAACGGGGCGTCCGGGATCGCGGTCGGCATGGCGACCAACATGCCGCCGCACAACCTGGTCGAGGTGGTCGCCGCCGCGCGTCACCTGATCCGACACCCCACCGCCACACTCGACGACCTGATGCGCCACGTCCCCGGCCCCGACCTGCCCACCGGCGGTCGGATCGTGGGCCTGGGCGGGGTCCGCGACGCGTACGAGAAGGGCCGCGGCACCTTCAAGATCCGCGCCACCGCGACGGTCGAGTCGGTCACCGCACGCCGCAAGGGCATCGTGGTCACCGAGTTGCCGTACAACGTCGGCCCGGAGCGGGTGATCGCCAAGATCAAGGAGTTGGTGCAGGCCAAGAAGGTCCAGGGCATCGCGGACCTGAAGGACCTCACCGACCGCTCGCACGGCCTGCGTCTGGTCATCGAGATCAAGAACGGGTTCAACCCCGAGGCGATCCTCCAGCAGCTCTACAAGCTGACGCCGATGGAGGAGACCTTCGGCATCAACAACGTCGCGCTGGTCGACGGCCAGCCGCTCACGCTGGGCCTGAAGGAACTGCTCCAGGTCTACGTGGACCACCGCTTCGAGGTGGTCCGCCGGCGCAGCGAGTTCCGGCGCCGCAAGCGCCAGGAGCGCCTGCACCTGGTCGACGGCCTGCTCGTCGCGCTGATCGACATCGACCGCGTGATCGAGCTGATCCGCTCGAGCGACAACTCGGCGCAGGCCAAGGAACGTCTGATGGAGACGTTCTCGCTCTCCGACATCCAGGCGTCCTACATCCTGGACACCCCGCTGCGCCGGCTCACCCGGTTCGACCGGATCGAACTGGAGGCCGAGCAGGAGCGCTTGCGCGCCGAGATCGCCGAACTGACCACCATCCTGGAGGACGACAAGCTGCTCCGGAAGGTGGTCTCGGACGAATTGGCCGCGGTGTCCAAGAAGTACGGCACGCCGCGCCGCACGGTCCTGCTCGAATCGGCGGACGTGCCCGCCGCGGCCGTTCCGCTCCAGGTCACCGACGCGCCGTGCACCGTGCTGCTGTCCTCGACCGGCCTGCTCGCCCGCACCTCCACCGGCGGCCCGCTGCCGCCCGAGGGGGCCAGATCCAAACACGATCTGGTGGTGTCCTCGGTCGCGGCCACCGTGCGCGGCGAGGTCGGCGCGGTCACCAGCACCGGCCGGCTGCTTCGGATCAACGTGGTCGACCTGCCCTCGCTGCCGGAGACCGCGACCGCGCCGAACCTGGCCGGCGGCGCACCGCTGTCCGAGTTCGTCTCGCTGGAGTCGAACGAGCGACTGGTGTGCCTGACCACCCTGTCCGCCGACTCCCCCGGGCTCGCGCTCGGCACCGCGCAGGGGGTGGTCAAGCGGGTCGTGCCGGACTATCCGGCGAACAAGGACGACCTGGAGGTGATCACGCTGCGCGAGGGCGACGCCATCGTCGGCGCGGTCGAGTTGCGCACCGGCGAGGAGGACCTGGTCTTCATCACCGACGACGCCCAGTTGTTGCGTTTCCAGGCCTCGATGGTGCGCCCGCAGGGCCGCCCGGCGGGCGGCATGGCCGGGATCAAGCTCGGCACCGGACAGTCCGTGCTCTCGTTCACCGCGGTGGATCCGGGCGCCGACGCGATGGTGGTCACGGTCGCCGCCTACAGCGGGGACGCGCTGTTCGGCTCGGAGTACGGCACCTGCAAGGTCACCCCGTTCGCCGAGTATCCGCGCAAGGGTCGAGCCACCGGCGGGGTGCGCTGCCAGCGCTTCCTCAAGGGCGAGACCACGCTGCGCCTGGCCTGGGCGGGCCGGGCACCGATCCGCGGCTCGGACGCGAAGGGAGCGCCGGTCGAACTGCCCGCCCCGGATCCGCGCCGGGACGGCTCCGGCACGCCACTGGTCAAGCATGTCGAGGTGGTCGGCGGCCCTCCGGGCACCGTCTGAGCCGGCCCCGCACACCGAGGCCCCCGCGGCGTCCCTCGCCGCGGGGGCCTCGTCCCGTTCGATCGCCGGCCGAGCCGGCCTCGTTCGTCAGCGCGCGGCGAACTCCTCCAGGAGCTCGATCGAGCGCGTGTACTTGTGCCGCAACCGCACCTGCGTCGCCGCGTCGAGTTGCCCGAGTCGGGCCTCGGAGCGGTTGTCCGCGATGTCCGCCCGCTTGACCACGAGCGCGATCGGGTCCGCCGCCGCGCGCTCGATGCTGACCTCCAGCGGTTCGCCGGGCAGCTTGGACAGCGCGATCACCGCGGCCACCACCCGCTCCGGCACACCGGCGGCGCGCAGATCGTCCGCACCCACCGGTGTGTCCTCGATCACGTCGTGCAGGACCGCCGCCATCTGCGTGTACGTGCCCTCGACCTGCCGCATCACCCGCAGCGGGTGCGTGATGTACGGGTGACCACCCTTGTCCAACTGACCGTCGTGCGCGGCCCTGGCGAGCGCCACCGCGTCGTCCAACGTGAAGCCGGCTATCGCCGCTCTCCCGTCGGGCCGTCCCTGGGGCATGGCCGCCTCCCATCGTTACCGTGTGCAACAACCGTACCGGGATCATCGGATCCGGGCGCTCGGGGCGGGGCCGATCGGGCCGATCGGCAAGTGAAAGCTATACGGTGCACAGTCGTGGAAACCTGCGTCTTTCTTTCGCACGAACTCGCCGAGCCGATGGCCGGCACCGCTCCGACCACGCGCGGCTGGCTGCTGGTCGAGCACCCCGGACCGTGGGCCGCGAAGGCCCTGACCGGCAGTCGCGGGCTCGACGACGGGGTGGGCCGGCAGCTGGACGAGCGCGCCGGCAGGGCCGGTTTCCGCGCCGCCCTCATCCGCCGACCGGACCAGGCGGGCCGGCGACCGGACGAGGCGAACCCCCGGGCCGACGACGCGGGCGGCCCGGCCGACGCGGGCACCGCCTCCGACGGACCGCGGACCGTCTTCCTGGCCTGGACCGAGCCCGGCGGCACCTGGCTGCGCCGGTTGCGGGTGGCCGGCGCCGCCGACCTGCTCACGCTCGACCTCGCCGCGCTGGCCGGACCGGCCGAGCCCGCACTGGGCGAACCGGTCGCCGAGCCGCTGATCCTGGTCTGCACGAACGGCAAGCGCGACCGGTGCTGCGCGGTCGAGGGCCGCCCGCTGGCCGCCGCGCTCGCCGCGAGCCTCCCCGAGGCCGCCTGGGAGGTCACCCACCTGGGTGGGCACCGATTCGCCCCGACCGCCATCGTGCTGCCCCAGGGCTACCTGTACGGCCGCCTGGACCCCACCTCGGCCCGCGCCGTGATCGCCGCCGCGCGCCGCGGCGAGATGTTGCCGGACCGGTGCCGGGGCCGGGCCACCTACTCCCGGGCCGGTCAGGCCGCCGAGCTCGCGGTCCGCACGGACTGCGGCGAGCGCCGGGCCGACGCGCTGTCGGTGTACGACGAGCGGGCCGAGGACGACGGCGGGTGGACCGTG
The DNA here is from genome assembly GCF_044765325.1 of Embleya sp. NPDC127516. Lineage (NCBI taxonomy): Bacteria > Bacillati > Actinomycetota > Actinomycetes > Kitasatosporales > Streptomycetaceae > Embleya > Embleya sp. NPDC127516. Next base: position 411,235 of record NZ_JBIWJT010000001.1, read on the forward strand.
CGGGTCGACCACACCGACGGCCGCACCTGGACCGTCGCGGTGGACGCACGCCGGGAGGCCCCCGCCCGGCCGGAGAGTTGCGGCAAGGACGAGGGCCTCCCGACCAGCATGCGGGCCCGGCTGTTGACGCACCGTCAGTAGGCGCCCGCCCCGGTCAGCGAACGGACCTCCATCTCGGCGTACTTGGCGGCGTCCGCCTCCTCGTCCGAGCGCAGCGTGCCGATCCAGCCGCACAGGAAGCCGATCGGAATCGACACGATTCCCGGGTTCTCCAACGGGAACCAGTGGAAGTCGATCCCGGTCACCAGCGGCGTCTTGCCGCCGGAGACCACCGGCGAGAACAACACGAGCACCAGCGCCGAGCCGAGCCCGCCGTAGATCGCCCACACCGTGCCGTTGGTGTTGAACCGCCGCCAGAACAGCGTGTACAGCAGCGTGGGCAGGTTCGCCGACGCGGCGACCGCGAAGGCGAGGGCGACCAGGAACGCGACGTTGAGCTTCTGCGCGGACAGGCTCAGCCCGATCGCGATCCCGCCGATCACGATCGCCGAGATCCGGGCGGCCCGCAGTTCGCTCTTCTCGTCGGTCGCCTCCTTGCGGATCACGTTCGTGTACAGGTCGTGCGCGAAGGACGCCGAGGAGGCCAGGGTCAGCCCGGCCACCACGGCCAGGATGGTCGCGAACGCGACCGCCGCGATCACCGCGAGCAGCACTACGCCGCCGAACGTGTCCGGCCCGCCGCCGAGTTCCTCCGCGAGCAGCGGCAGCGCGGTGTTGCCCGCCGCGTTCGACTTGCGGATCTTGTCCGACCCGAGCACCGCCGCGGCGCCGAACCCGAGCACGATGGTGAGCAGGTAGAACGTGCCGATCAGCGCGATCGCCCACATCACCGAGTGCCGCGCGGCCCGCGCGGTGGGCACCGTGTAGAAGCGCACCAGGATGTGCGGAAGTCCAGCGGTGCCCAGCACCAGCGCGATGGCCAGGCTGATGAAGTCCAGCCGACTGGTCAGGTTCTTGCCGTACTTCAGACCCGGCTCGAGGAACTGCTGTCCGTGGCCGCTGGTGTGCGCGGCGGTGTCCAGCAACTCGTCGAGGTCGAAGTGGAAACGCAGCAGGACCAGGAACGTCATCAGGATCGCGCCGCCGAGCAGCAGCACCGCCTTGACGATCTGGATCCAGGTGGTGCCCTTCATCCCGCCGAAGGTCACGTAGACCACCATCAGCGCGCCCACGCCGACGATCGTCCAGGTCTGCGCCGAGCCGCCGCTGTCCCCGAGCAACAGCGCGACCAGCGTGCCCGCGCCGACCATCTGCGCGATCAGGTAGAAGATCGAGACCACGATCGTCGCGGCGCCCGCCGCGGTCCGCACCGGCTTGCGGCTCATCCGGAACGCGACCACGTCGGCCATCGTGAACCGCCCGCAGTTGCGCACGAGTTCGGCCACCAGCATGAGCACGACCAGCCACGCGACCAGGAAGCCGATCGAGTACAGGAAGCCGTCGTAGCCGAACAGCGCGATCAGTCCGGCGATGCCCAGGAACGACGCCGCCGACATGTAGTCGCCCGCGATCGCCAGCCCGTTCTGGGAGGCGGAGAACTCCCGCCCGCCGGCGTAGAAGTCGTTGGCCGTGCGGTTGTTCCGGCTGGCCCACACGGTGATGCCCAGCGTGATCACCACGAAGACCACGAACAACAGGCCGGTCAGGCCGCGGTGGCCGCCGGCCACCGCGAGGTACGCACCGTTCACCGGAACATCTCCTGGGTCTCCCAGCGCAGGTTGAGCGCCGCCCGGTCACGCTTGCCGCGCGCGTTGCGGGCGTACGACCACGTGATCAGGAAGGTGCTCGCGAACTGGAGCAGACCGAAGGCCAGCGCGACGTTGAACGCGCCCAGGATCCGGTGCGCCATGAAGTCGCGCGCGAACGTGGACGCGAACACGTAGAGCAGGTACCACCCGAGAAACGCGAGCGACATCGGGAAGACGAAGTCTCGATAGCGCCGCCGGATCTCCTGGAACTCGGGGCTCGCCTGCACCCGCAGGTAGATGTCCGCGCGCGGATCCGGCTCCGGGTCGCCGATCGGCACACCCCGGGTGGGTGTGGGTCGGTACGAACTGGTCGTCACCGTAGCTCTCCTCGTCGATCGCCGAACCGCGCGGCTGTGTCCCGACGCCGAGCGCCCTGGACAGGCGTTCGACGGGACCGGTTTTCAGCATGGTCAGCGGGCGCGGGCCGCACGGCCAGGTTCTGCACAATTCACCTGTACGGATGAACCGCCGGCACGGCCGCACTCCTGGCTCCGCCATGCGTCGTGGAATCGCTTGGCCAACGAGATCCCGCGCCCCGCCGACACGGGAGACCGGCCGGTCACACGCCAATGAGTGACATTCGTCCTTCTATCGCAGATATACGGACCGTTTGGCCCTGATGTCCTGACCATGAAAAAACGCCGGGCCGGAGGGACGAATCCCTCCGGCCCGGCGTATGCCCGGGTGTCCGGTTCGCTCAGACGTCGATCCGCGAGCGGTCGAGCAGCGACGCGGAGTTGGTGATGAACTCCTTGCGCGGCGCCACCTCGTTGCCCATCAGCAGGTCGAACACGCGCTCGGCCGCCTCGAGGTCGCCGAGGTTGATCCGGCGCAGCGTGCGGTGCCGGGGATCGACCGTGGTCTCCGCGAGCTGATCGGCGTCCATCTCGCCCAGACCCTTGTACCGCTGGATCGGGTCCTTCCAGGCGATGCCCTTGCGCTGGTACTCCAGCAGCGTGCGCTTCAGCTCGGCGTCCGAGTACGTGTAGACGTACTTCTCCTGGCCCTTCTTGGGCCGGGACAGCTCGATCCGGTGCAGCGGCGGGACCGCGGCGAAGACCCGGCCGGACTCGACCATCGGACGCATGTAGCGCTGGAAGAGGGTGAGCAGCAGGCAGCGGATGTGCGACCCGTCGACGTCGGCGTCCGCCATGAAGATGATCTTGCCGTAGCGGGCCTGGTCGATGTCGAAGGTGCGCCCCGAGCCCGCACCTATGACCTGGATGATCGCGGCGCACTCGGCGTTCTTGAGCATGTCCGAGACGGACGCCTTCTGCACGTTCAGGATCTTGCCGCGGATCGGCAGCAGGGCCTGGAACTCCGAGTTGCGGGCGAGCTTGGCGGTGCCGAGCGCGGAGTCGCCCTCGACGATGAACAACTCGCTGCGGTCGACGTCGTCACTGCGGCAGTCGGCCAGCTTGGCCGGCAGCGCCGAGGTCTCCAGGGCCGTCTTGCGCCGCTGGGCCTCCTTGTGCTGCCGCGCGGCGATCCGGGTGCGGGCCGCCGAGACGACCTTCTCCAGGACGGCGCGGGACTGCGCCTTGTGGTCGCGCGCGGTAGAGGTCAGGAACGCCTTGAGTTCCTTGGCCACCACGTTCTGCACGATCCGCGCGGCGGCCGAGGTGCCCAGCACCTCCTTGGTCTGACCCTCGAACTGCGGCTCGGCCAGCCGCACGGTGACCACGGCGGTCAGACCCTCGGTCGCGTCGTCCTTGGTGATGTCGTCCTCGGCCACGCGCAGCAGCTTGGTCGAGCGCAGCACGTCGTTGACCGTACGCCGGAGCGCCTGGTCGAACCCGGCGACGTGGGTGCCGCCCTTGGGCGTGGCGATGATGTTGACGAAGGAGCGCAGGGTCGAGTCGTATCCCGTACCCCAACGCAGCGCCACGTCCACACCCAGTTCGCGCTGCACCTCGGTGGGCACCATGTGGCCCTGCTCGTCGAGCACCGGCACGGTTTCCTTGAACGTGCCGGAGCCGGTGAAGCGCAACACGTCGCAGAGCGCGCGGTCGGGAGCGAGGTATTCACAGAACTCGCTGATCCCGCCGGAGTAGTGAAATACCTGTTCGTCCGCTTCGCCCGGATTCGCACCATTACGCTCGTCGCGAACAACGATCGTGAGTCCGGGCACCAAAAACGCGGTCTGCCGGGCTCGCGAGTGGAGCTGCTCCAGGTCGAGCGCGGCGTCCTTGAGGAAGATCTGCCGGTCCGCCCAGTAGCGGACCCGGGTCCCGGACTTGGCCTTGGAGATCTTCTTGATCTTGCGCAGTCCGTTACCGGCGCTGAACGGAGCGTCCGCGCCGAGGGTGGCGAACTCGCCGGGCACGCCGCGGCGGAACGAGATGGCGTGGGTGTGCCCGCTCCGGTCCACCTCGACGTCGAGTCGGGCGGACAGGGCGTTGACCACGGAGGCGCCGACGCCGTGCAGGCCGCCGGACGCGGCGTAGGAACCGCCGCCGAACTTGCCGCCTGCGTGCAGCTTGGTCATGACGACCTCGACACCGGACAGGCCGGTCTTGGGCTCCACGTCGACGGGGATACCGCGACCGTTGTCCCGAACCTCCACCGAGCCGTCCGCGTGCAGGAGCACCTCGATCCGGTCTCCGAAGCCCCCGAGGGCCTCGTCCACCGAGTTGTCGATGATCTCCCACAGACAGTGCATCAGGCCCCGACTGTCGGTGGAGCCGATGTACATGCCGGGCCGCTTGCGGACCGCGTCAAGGCCCTCGAGAACGAGGAGATGCCGCGCGGTGTAGTTCGAGTGGTCGGGCTCGCCCGCCAGGAGCGCGGTGGACTGCGCGGTCGTCTGGGCGGTCACGCGGTGCAACTCCTCGCATGTAGTCGCGTAGTCGGATCGCCGCGAACGCGTCGATCCGTGCGGCGCGTCGGCGGTGCTCCGAGCCCGCGAAAACGGGCCCTGTGATCACCTTCGTCGCGCCGGAGAGCAAGGCTACCGGGGCCGGAAGACAGCCCGGCGACGGCTCGCCGCCGCATCCTAGCCGGCATCCGAACACATCTTCGACCACCCGATCGGGTGGCCGGCATGAACCGTACGCGCACAGGGCACGTCCTATGCACAAGGAATGAGTTGCAGAAGGGGTGTGCCGAGAAGCTGTTGAACATGACACGATCACCCCGGGAACGTTCGAGGCTGATTTGATGTTGGACATCGATGAAGGCTTCGTCGAGTAGAGAAGAGGCGACGTGAATTCGGTTCTGACACCCGCCAGTCCGTTGACGGCCGCCGACCGTTGTGATCGGTGCGGCGCCCAGGCATACCTTCGGGTAGTCCTTTCCAGCGGCGGCGAACTGCTGTTCTGTGCGCACCACGCCCGTAAGTTCGAGCCTGAGCTTCGGAAGGTGGCCGTGGAGATACAGGACGAGACCGACCGCCTCACGGCGGTCCCCGTTACCGCACCGGACGACGACAACTGACCAGACAGCCGACCCTCTGAGATCCCGACGAGCAGACATCGCGCCGATGGCGGCCACCGCGAGGTGGCCGCCATCGGCGTCTGTCGTCGTCACCCGCGAGGGCGGTCGGCGCCCTCGCGGTCCGTGATATCCCTCACAATCCGGCGGCATCCCGGATGTCCCGGGCGAACGCGGCGACCCGGGTGTACACGCCCGGTTTACCCGCCAACGCGCATCCCTCACCCCACGAGACGATCCCGGCGATCCGACCCGCCACCAGAAGCGGCCCGCCGCTGTCGGCGCTGCACGCGTCCTTGCCGCCCAGTCGCTCACCGGCGCACACCATCGCGGCGGCGTCATAGCTCCCGAATCGTCCGCCGGGGTACGCCGTGCGACAGGTCGCGTCGGACACCAGCGGCACGGTGACCTGGCGCAGTGTCGAGGAGTAGTCGCCTCGACCCGTGGTGTCACCCCAGCCCACCACGGTCGACGCGGTCCCGCTTGCGTAGACGTCCGCGTCCTGTTCCACCATCGACGCGACGCCCGTGCCGAGCGGCTCGTCGAGGGTGAGCACCGCCCAGTCGCCGGAGATCAGGCTCGGATCGAAGTTCGGGTTCACGTACACCTCGCCGACCACCACCTCGCGGCCCTGTTTGGTGCGCAGGTCGGTCCGACCCTGGATCACCTTCAGATCCGCGCGGTCCTCCCGCTTGCCGTTCGCGTCGTACATGCAGTGCGCGGCCGTCAGCACCTTGGTCGGCGCGATCAGCGTGCCGCCGCAGAACTGCCCCGATCGCGCGGAGCCGTACTCGGCGCGACTGGAGAGGGCCACGGCGAACGGATAGGTCGCGGTGTCCGCGGGGCTGCCGCCGACCACCGCGCGCGGGGGCCCCGAGGGCGAGGCCGCCGTCAGGACCGCCGCCAGGGCGACCGCGGCGAGCGCGGCCATCGATCCTCGTGTGTACCGCCGGAAACTGCTGCGTCTGTTCCGCTCGGGCGCTCGCACCATCATGGGGAACCTCTCGCCGGCTACCGTCAGGTAGAAGCCGGTGCCCCAGCGTGGCTCTCCGGAATCCTCACTCCGGGCGAACGGGTGATTTCACTCGGAAACGCACACACGAAGGCCCCGGATGGTGTATCCGGGGCCGGTGACCTCCACGCACGGTGCGGCGATCCCGCTCAGTCGAGGTAGTCGCGCAGCACCTGGGAGCGGGACGGGTGGCGCAGCTTGGACATCGTCTTCGACTCGATCTGGCGGATTCGCTCACGGGTGACCCCGTAGACCTTGCCGATCTCGTCGAGCGTCTTGGGCTGACCATCGGTGAGCCCGAAGCGCATCGACACCACGCCCGCCTCACGCTCGGAGAGGGTGTCGAGCACCGAGTGCAACTGCTCCTGGAGCAGCGTGAAGCTGACCGCGTCGGCGGGCACCACGGCCTCGGAGTCCTCGATCAGGTCGCCGAACTCGCTGTCGCCGTCCTCGCCGAGGGGGGTGTGCAGGGAGATCGGCTCGCGGCCGTACTTCTGCACCTCGATGACCTTCTCCGGGGTCATGTCGAGTTCCTTGGCCAGTTCCTCCGGAGTGGGCTCGCGGCCCAGGTCCTGGAGCATCTGGCGCTGCACGCGGGCCAGCTTGTTGATCACCTCGACCATGTGCACCGGGATGCGGATGGTCCGCGCCTGGTCGGCCATGGCCCGGGTGATCGCCTGGCGAATCCACCAGGTGGCGTACGTGGAGAACTTGTAGCCCTTGGTGTAGTCGAACTTCTCCACGGCGCGGATCAGACCCAGGTTGCCCTCCTGGATCAGGTCCAGGAAGAGCATGCCGCGACCGGTGTAGCGCTTGGCGAGCGAGACCACCAGGCGCAGGTTCGCCTCCAGGAGGTGGTTCTTGGCCCGGCGGCCGTCCTCGGCGATGATCTCCAGTTCCATCCGGAGTTTGGGGGGCAACTTGTCGCCGGAGCCCAGCTTGTCCTCGGCGAACAGGCCGGCCTCGATCCGCTTGGCGAGGTTGACCTCCTGCTCGGCGTTGAGCAGCGGGACCTTGCCGATCTGCTTGAGGTAGTCCTTGACCGGGTCGGCGGTCGCGCCCGCCGCGGCGACCTGCTGCGCGGGGGCGTCGTCCTCGTCGTCGGAGAGGATGAAGCCCTTGCTCTCCGGCTCGTCGGGCACCGCGTCCTCGACCACGACCTCGGACTCGTCCGGCAACTCCTCGGCGTCCGCGTCGGGTTCACCGGCCTTGCCGGCCGTCTTCTTCGCGGCGGCCTTCTTCGGCGCGGCCTTCTTGGCGGTGCCGGCGGCGGCGGTCTTCTTCGCGGCGCTCTTGCGCGGCGCGGCGGGCGCCGCCGGAGCGGCCTGGGCGACGGCGGTCGGCGCGGGGCTCTCGTCGGGCGTGACCGGTTCCGCGTCCGCCATCACGGTGACCGCGGTGGAGGCGCGGTTGGAGACGACGGTCTTGGTCGCGGTGCGCTTGGCGGCACTCTTGGCCGCCACGCTCTTGCGGGTGCGCTTGGGCGCCGCCGAGTCCGCGGCACTGACCATGATGGTCACACCCTCCTGGTCGAGGACCTGGTTGAGGCTGCGCAGGACGTTCTTCCACTGGGTGGCCGGAATCTGGTCGGCCTCGAACGCCTGGCGCACCTCGTCGCTGGCGATGTACCCCTGGGCCTCACCCCGCTCGATCAACGACTTCACGTTGACGAATTCGGCGATCTCGGGCGGGAGCGAACGGGATGTGCTGGCCGACACAAACAACCTCTCGACGATCTGGACGGCGTCACGGCCTGGTGAACAGGCAGGCGCCGCCAAGCGAACGACACTCGGGCGGACAGCGTGGTTCCGGCAAACCGGTTGCACTCGAAGTCAGCGCATCGGCTTGTTTTGCTATTCCCGAACGGCTGCCACCTTCGTACTCATCGGGCCAGGCGGAGAAGTGTTACGCACCCATTCGGTGGCGCAGCTCACACGATTCCCTCTTGCGGCGCGCGCCACACCCTGTGTGAGGGATCCGACTCATACGTCCCCGGTGATCCGCACCCCCAGGATGGTCACATCGTCGTCCCGGTCCCGGTCGCCGAGCAGTCCGTCCAGGATGCTCGTCAACAGCGCCTCCAGGCCCCCGTTGGCCCCCCGGGCGACCTCCACGAGGTCGTCCAGGCCCTCGTCGATGCCGCGTCCGCGGGTCTCCACGAGACCGTCCGAGAAGCCGATCAGGATGTCTCCCGGATCCAGTCGGATGGTGTGCTGCGTCCGATGTTCGGCGACTCCCAGCGGCGTCGACTCCTCGCCGATCTCGACGAGTTTGGCCTTGCCGTCGGCGGAGACGACCACCACCGGCAGGTGCCCCGCGTCGGCGAGGACGAGCAGCCCGGTCGCCGGGTCGATCACGGCGTACACCAGCGTGGTGAGAGACTCGTCGTCCTCCGTCGCGGTGAACAGCCGGTCCAGGCCGGTGAGTACGGCGGCGGGCTCGGGGTCGGTGAAGGCGAGCGCGCGCAGCGCCGAGCGGACCCGGCCCATGCCGGCCGCCGCGGTCAGGCCCTTGCCGATCACGTCGCCGACCACGATCGCCACCCGCTTGTCGGGCAGTTGGAACACGTCGTACCAGTCGCCGCCGACCTCGAAGTCGGGCGCCCCGGGCAGATAGCGGTAGCCGAACTCGACGCCGCGCACCGCGGGTAACCGCTCGGGCAGCAGGCTGCGCTGCAGGGCGACGGCCGTGCGGTGCTCGCGTTCGTAGAGCCGGGAGCGCTCGATGGCGAGCGCGCACTGCCCGGCGAACGCCTCGAGGAAGATCCGGTCGTCCGGGTCGAACGCGCGTCCGTCGTCGAAGGTGTAGCGCAGCACGCCCAGCGGCGCGCCGGAGCCGACCAGCGGCAGGATCACCCGGGAGGCGCCGGGACCGTGGTGGGAGACGTACCGGGCGATCCCGTCGGTCACCGCGGCGACCAGGTCCGCCGACCAGTGCGCGGGCAGGCCGCGCCGACGAGTGACGGTGCGCTGCGCCGGCACGTTCGGCCATGGGTACACCGGCGCCGTCTCGTCCAGCAGATACGCCTCCGAGCGGGCCGCGGCGATGCCGATGCCGAGTTCGCCGACCGCCTCCTCCACCTCGGGCACCCGGAGCGTGCCGGCGATCCGCGCGGTCATCGCCTGGAGCCTGGCGGTGCGCCACTGGCTGGAGCGCAGCAGGTCCTCGCAGCGCCGCTGCTCGGTGATGTCGCGCACCACCAAAAGCACGCCGAGCACCGGTCCGGTGTCCTCGACCGGGTCACGCACCGGCAACCACTGCGACTCGTACGCCCGTTCGCGTGCGTCGCCGCGACTGGAACCGACCCGGTCGGCGGGATCGCCGTGGTCGCGGCTCACGTGTGTCTCGACGTACGGTTCGCCGCGGGTGAGCACCCGGGTCATCGTCGCCTCGATCCGGCGCGCGCGGGCCGGCGGGTAGACCTCGCCGGGACGTCGGCCGAGCAGGTCCTCGACCGAGAGCCCGGCCAGCCGGGCGAGCGCGCCGCTGACCCGCCGACAGTGCAACCGCCGGTCGTAGAACGCGAATGCCGTCGATCCCTGGCTGGTCAAGGTGGCCAGCAGCGCCGCGTCGAGCACAGCGGGCCGCTCGCATCCGACCTTGTCGTCGTTCATTGCCTCACAACCCCACCTGTTGGCAACTCCGAGCCGGCGAGTCAGATATCGAGAGTACGCACGCGAACCCCCTCACCGGGAGGATTGGCCTGAACTCTCCGTACGTCGCCAAATCGGGCGGGTCGGACATACGCGCGCCCCTTCGTCGACCCGTACGACGGGCCGGCGAAGGGGCGATGCGTGCGTGTCCTCGGTTCCGGCAGGCACTGCGCCCTCGGCCGCCGATCAGCCCTCGCGGGGAGCGGGGAACTGGCGGTCCACCTCGGGATGTACGGCCAGCAGCGAGCGCATGGCGGCCTCGGCACTCTCGCCGTCGCCGGCGGCGACCGCGTCGACCAGGCGCGCGTGCAGCGCCACGGACGCCTCGGACAGGTGCTCGCAGCCGGCCACGTGGCCACCGGACACCTGGAGCGCGGCGGCCAGGATGCCGGCGAGGTGATCGAGCATGCGGTTGCCCGCGACCTGGAGCAGCAGGCCGTGGAACTCCGCGTCGGCGCGGCTGAAGGTCAGCGGGTCGGGCTGGGCGACCGCTCGCTGCATGATCTCCACGACGTCGGCGAGCCGGCGGACGATCTCGGGGTGGTTGCGGCACGCGGCCATGTGCGCGGCCAGCGGTTCGATGCCCCAGCGCAGTTCGAAGAGTTCGCGGCGCTGCGAGTCGCGTTGCGGGCCGCACGCGCGCCACTCGATCACGTCGGGGTCGAGCAGGTTCCAGTCGCTCACCGGGCGCACCCGGGTGCCGACGTTGGGCCGGGCGCTGACCAGGCCCTTGGCCTCCAGGACCCGGAGCGATTCGCGCACCACGGTCCGGGAGACCTCGAAGCGCTGGCCGATCTCCTCGGGCACCAGCGGGCGTTCGGCGCCCACCTCGCCCGCGACGATCATCTGGCCGAGTTGCTGGACGAGTTGGCCGTGCAGGCCGCGGCCTCGGCCGACGCCGGGTTTGCGCACGGCACGGGCCGGTTCGAGGTCGGGTCCGTCCCACACGTACGGCCGGCGGGACATCGGGTCGGTGCCGGCGGCGCCCGGCTCGCCGGCGCGGAACGCGTCGGCCGAGCCGCTCGCCGGGGCGTGGGTCATTGTCTGATGGGCAGCGATACTCACGCTCTCCATCTCGGCCTCGAACGGGTCGGGCTTGAGCAGCAAACCCGCTCTCGGCTGAAAAACACACGAAAGGGTGATCTACCTTGCGGGTCGATCGTCCGAAAGTGTGACGTCCGTCCGGAGCGCTCAGGCCCGGCGACGCACGAAGGTGATCAGCGCGAGCACGGTGACCACGAGGGTGACGCCGGCCAGCACCGCGCCACCCGTCACCGGCGACAGCCCGCCACCGTCGGAGACGACGAGCATGCGGTCGGCGGCGCGGAACGGGAGGTAGCGCACGAGGTCCCGATACGCCTCCGGGACTCCGGCCTCGATCGCCGCCGCGATCAGTCGTTCGGCCCCGGCGGGCAGCGCCGCGGCGGCGACCGCGATCAGCGCGGTGCCGCGCGAGAGGGTACCGATCGCCAGGCCCAACACGGCGGCGAGCAGCACGTAGGCGACGAATCCGGCCAGGATCCGGGGTGCGGGTGCCTCGATCGCCGCGCGGTCGGGGAAGGCGGGGCCGAACACGGCGCGGGCCGTGCCGACGCTCGCGCCCACCGCCAGAGCCGCGAGCACGACGGCCGCGAGCGCGGTGCCGACCACCTTGGCCAGGAACACCCGACCGCGTCGGGGCAACGCGAGCAGCAATGTCGGCAGCGCGTCCCGCCGTTGCTCGCGCGCGCAGGCGAGCGCCGTCATCAGCATGATCGCCGGGACCAGCACCGGCGTTCGGCCCGGACCCGCGGTCACCAGGTGGGCCACCTCGCCGGAGCCGATCGGGACGGCGCCGGCCTGGCGGGCCGCCACCCAGGTCGCGCCCGCGCCGAGCGCGAGCAGGCCCAGCAGGCCCCACCAGGTGGCGCGCAGGCTGCGGGCCCGCGTGAGTTCGTATCGGATCGCGCTCATGCGCTTCTCACCTCGTCGGTCTGCTCGGCGCGCCCGGCGGAGCGCCAGGTGCGGGCGAATCGGCGCCTGGGCGGCAGTGCGGCGGCGGGCTCGCCGGAATCCGGCTCGATCCCGACGCCGGCACCGACGCCTCCACCGGCGCCGACCCCGTCGGCGATCGTGTCCATTCGGCGCGAGTGTGCCGCGCCGTCCGGCGCGGCCTGCGGGTCGGTGCGACGGTCGATGTCGTGGTCGGCACCCTGGGCGAAGCCGCGGTCGAGGCCCTGGTGCGGCTCGGTCGAGGCGGCGCACGCGGCGCCGGGGCCGGCTTCCGGCGCGGCGTACGCTCGTGGGTCGGCGCGCCGGGGTTCGGCCGGAGCCGCCGCCTGGGCCTGCCGCGTCGGCCGGGGTTCCGGGTGTCCCGGCAGGGCGGGGTGGGGCTCGGCCGGTGACGGTTGTGTCGGTCCGGGTTGGGTCGGTCCGGGTTGCGTCGGTCCGGGCCGGGGCGATCCCGGCTCGGCTTCGAGGTCGACGCGGCCGTCGACAAGAGGTGGCGGGTCGGGCCGGGTCAGGGGTTCCAGGAGTACCGTCGCCGTGGTCGTCGCCGGGTTCACCCCCGCCACACGGGTGGGGTCGGCTCCGGGGACGGCGAGTTCCTCGGTGGGCCGGTCCGCCGAGACGGTCTCGACCGGCGGCTCGACACCGGCCCCGTCGACGTCGGCGTCGGCGTCGGTCCGGACGCGCTCGCGCCGCTTGGTGATCACGTCGATGAACGCGTCGCCCACCCCGGGCTCGCGTTCGGCCAACTCGTGCAGCAGGATCCCGCCGCGGAAGGCGATCTCGCCGACTCGGGCCCGGTCGGCGCCGAGCACGGTGAGCGTGGTGCCGCCGGGGCGGGTGGTGTGCACACCCTCGGCCCGCAGCAGCGCGGACAACCGGGCGACCTGCGGAGTGCGCACGGACACTCCCTCCCGCACGCCGCGGCGCAGGAAGTCGGTCGCCGACTCGTCCGCGACCAGGCGACCTCGACTGATCACCAGGACCCGGTCGGCGCACCGCGCGGTCTCGGCCAGGATGTGCCCCGCGACCAGGACGGTGCGGCCCTCCGCCGCGTAGGCGCGCAGGAAGTCGCGCAACCAGCGCAGCCCCTGCGGGTCCAGGCCGGTCGCGGGTTCGTCCAGGATCAGCGTGCCCGGGTCGCCGAGCAGGGCCGAGGCCAGCGCGAGTCGGCCGAGCGCCCCCGCCGAGAGCACCCTGGTCCGGGCCCCGGCCACCGGGGTCAGCCCGACCAGGTCGAGCACCTCGTCCACCCGGCGGGACGGGATCCGGCCGGCCGACGCGAGCATCGCCAGGTGCGCGCGCACCCGCCGGCCCGGGTGTGCCCCGCCGGCCCCCACACACGCGCCGACCTCGGTGCCGGGTCGGCGCAGCCCGCGGTAGCGCCGACCGTCGTACCGGGTCTCGCCCCCGCCGCGTTCGAGATCGAGCATCAGCCGCAGCGCGGTCGACTTGCCCGCGCCGTTGGGCCCGAGCAGTGCCGTGACCCTGCCGGGGAGTACGTCGAAGGACAGGTCGTCGACGGCCACGATGCCGCCGTATCTCTTGGTCAGCGCACGTGCCTGGATCATCGCCATCGCCATCGCTCCTCGTCACCCCGGCTGCGGGAGATCTATGGATCTTTGGCAACATATCTGCGAAACCACAATTTTCCCGGCATTTACTTGCATATCGGCGAGCTGCGGAAAAGTCCGCCGAACCTGGACAGGCTGCCGGGTCCTGGAGGACCATCGAAATACCGCCGAGTACCGCCTCTGGAGGTCGGCATGTCTCTTCCCGATCCGGGCGTCCTGGACGCCGTCCGCCGCAGGCGGGGCGACCTCGACGACGCGTTGTTGATCGTCCGTGACGGTCTGGTCGCCGACCAGGCGGGCCCGCGTCGGGTGGCCGCGTTGTGCGCGGGGCTGCGGCAGTTGCGGGCCGATCTGTACGAACACGTCGCGGCCACCGAAGGCCCCGGCGGCCTCTACGAGGAGGTGCGCCACGCGGATCCCCGGTTCGAACCCGCGGTGTGGCGACTGCGGGGCGAACACGCCCGGCTGGGTGTGCTCCTCGACGACCTGGTCGCGGGGATCGCTCAGGGCGCGCAGGACACCGGGGGCTGGCCGGCGCTGCGCCCGCGTGTGGTGGAGTTGCTCGCGCTGCTCGGCCGACACCGCAGCCGCGACGCGCAACTCGCCTACGACGCGGTCGGGCTCGACCTGGGCGGCCAGGGTTGAACGAGCCGGGGCCGAACGAAATCGTGGGATGAACGCGTCGGTGGCGCGAGGGCGGATCGGGCCCGTCCGGTCAGGCCTCGGGGCGCAACATCGGCGGGTTGAGCTTCTCCGCGGAGCCGCGGCGGAACAGTTGGGCCGGCCGGCCGCCCTGGCGGGTGGTGGTGCCACCGGTGGGCACCAGGAAGTCGGGGGTGCCGGTGACCTTGCGATGGAAGTTGCGCGGATCCAGAGCCACGCCCCACACCGCCTCGTAGACCCGACGCAGCTCGCCGACGGTGAACTCCTCGGGGCAGAACGCGGCGGCCAGCGAGGAGTATTCGATTTTGGAGCGGGCCCGTTCGACGCCGTCCTCCAGGATCCGTCCGTGGTCGAACGCGAGCCGGCTGCCGTCGCCGAGCAGTTCGCCGACCGAGGACCAGCGCGCGCCGGCCGCGTCGCCGCCGGGGCGCGGGGCGGGCAGATCCGGGGCCAGCACCAGGTAGGCGACGCTGACCACGCGCATCCGGGGGTCGCGACCGGGGTCGCCGAAGGTGGCGAGCTGCTCCAGGTGCACGGGCAGTCGGTCCAGGCCGGTCTCCTCGGCGAGTTCGCGTGCCGCGGCGGCCTCCAGGCCCTCGCCCTCGCGCACGAAACCGCCCGGCAGTGCCCACGCGCCCTGGAACGGCGGCTCGCCCCGGCGGATGGTCAAGGCACTCAGGGCGTGCTCGCGCACCGTGAGGACCACGAGATCCACGGTGACTCCGAAGGGCGGAAAGATCGAGGTCTCGGAGCGCGGCATGGGGCGATCCTAGTGCCCGGAGGGCACTAGCTGTCTGGCTGACGATAAAACGGATTCCGGAAGGTCGGCACACCGCGCGCAGGCGGGTGGTGGCGTCGCGTCACCGGGCGGGCCGGTTCAGATCGCCAGTTGCATGCCCGCCGCCGCCTCCTCCACGATCGCCTGCCCGGCCCGGTTGACCCGGACCGTGAACGGCTCGCCGCCGACCCGCAGATCGCGCAGTTCGAGTTCGCCGACGTCCAGCGCGCCGGCGGGCCGCACGGTGATCCGGCCCGCCGGCGCGTCCGGGCGGATCCCGGCGAAGGCCACCAGGACCGGCAGGATCGCTCCGGCCGCGCGCGCCAGCGGGCGACACGCCAGAGGGTGCGCCACCGGAGCGTGGCCGTCCACGCGCTGTTCGCCCGCGTGCATCTCCGGCAGCCGGTACTGGAACCACGGCGCGGCGTGCAGCAGGCCGGCGAACAGCCGCTGTGCGGCGTCGAGATGGCCCGCCTCGGCCAGCCCCGCGGCGGCCACGCAGGTGTCGTGGGCGCGCACCACGCCGCCCAGGGTGCCGAGCGGGTGGTAGCCCGGGGTCCGGGCCGAGGTGGCCCGCAGCCCCCATCCGCAGTCCAGGTCGGGCGCGGTCAGGCGCTGGGCCACCGCCCGGTTCCCGGTGTCGTCCAGGATGCCGCTGCCGGGCAGGTGGGCCATCGCGGACGAGGCCACGGTGATCGGTCGGCCGGTGGGATCCAGCGCCGCGGCGTAGAACTCACCCGCCGCGTCCTCCGCCCGGAACGCCTTGCGGAAGGCGACGCCGAGGTGCTCCGCCCGCTCGCGCAGCGCGCCGCCGCCCGGCAGGTCGTACGCGTCCAGCAGAGCCGCGCCGTGCCACGCGGCCTGGTAGGTCTGGGCCTGGAGTTCGCACGGCGCGGGTCCCTCGGGACCGAGTCGCACGAAATCGCCGGGTCGCTCGCCCAGCGTGCGCGACAGGTGCCCGAGCGCGCGGACGAGCGCGGGCAACAGCGCGGTGGTCTCGGCGGCCGGCAACCCCCAGCGCCAGGCCTCGCCGAAGAGCGTGACGAACAGCGCGGTCGAGCCCGCGCAGTCGTAGCGTGGCCGCTCGCCGACCCGGCCCAGAAAGTGCGGGATCCGCCCGGGCTCCTCGCCGTCGCGCGGTTGCGAGCGCACCCCTTGGCGCGCGGCCAGCAACCGCAGCACGCCGCTCGCGAAGCGGGTGCCCAGCGGCAGCAACATCCGGGCGGTCCACAGCGCGTCGCGCCCCGTGGGGGCCAGTTGCCACGGCGCGCCGGCGGTGGGCATCGGCGCGGTCGGCAGATCGGAATCGGGAACCACGAGCAGTGCCCGCAGGTCGCGCAGCCCCTGCTCGACCCAGGCCGCGACCCGCACGTCGTCGCAGCGCACCCGGGGTTCGGTCCACGGCGGTTGCCCCACGAAGGCGCGTGGACCGGGTCGGCCGGGTGCCGGCTCGGCGATCACCCGCAGTTCGACCGCCCACGAGCGGGCCGGCTCCAGGTCCACCTCCCAGCGCAGCGTCGCGGTGGCGGCCAGCGCGGTGTCCGGCGCGGGCTCGGCACTCGCCCGCACGGTCATTCCGTCCGGCGCGCTCCACCCCAGGCCGGCCGCGGCCACCCGGGCGGGCAACTCGACCGATCGATGTCCGGCCCGCAGCGCGGCGAGCGGGATCAGGTCGGTGCCCAGGGCCAGTTCGACCGGGAAGCACAACGCGCGGCGGCCGGTGTTGCGCACCACGAGCCGCTCGCGGCCGTCGGCGTACCGGGTGCGCTCGACCACCAGCGCGGGGTCGGGTGTGCCGTCCGCGGCGAACCGGCGCATCGCGAGGTAGCGCACCGCACCCGCCGCGACCACGTGCCCGGACAGCGGTTCGGGTTCGATACCGCCGATCGTGAGCACGTTGCGCGAGAGCGTGCGCCGCCCGTCGTGGTAGATGCCCGACACGCCCTGCCCGCGCAGTTGTCCGTCGCGCCCACTGATCGCCATGCCGGGCGCGTCCACACAGACGAGTGCGTCGTGCGCGACGGGGTGGGGAATCGTGCTCACGGTCACCGCTCTCGTCTCCCGCTTCTCTCGTGGGTCTCGCGCGGGGTCGGGACCCGGACCACCCGCACCGGAGTCGGCGGCACGCCGGATGGCCCGCGGCTCCCGACGTCGACCGGCCGGTCGACACGTTGCCCCCGGCCCCCCAACGGTCACGGCGCCCGGTTGGTCACGGCATCGCGGAAGATCCTTCGGCGCACCTCGGCGGCGCTCAGCGGACTGTTGATCGCCGAGTGCAGCAGTCGCGCCATCGTGTATCCGGTGTCCGCCCGCAGCGCGCCGGTCACCGCGACCCGGGCCAGCACACCGTCTCCGATCGTCCAGGCCGCCCACGCGGCGAGGGTGAGCGGCGGCGCGGAGGCGGGCGCGAAGGCCCGACGGGCAAGCGCCGTCCACAGCGCGAGGAGCGCCTGGTCGTCGGCGTCGCCCGACTGCTCGCCGTGCCAGGCCATCGCCTCGTCGCGCACCCGCGCGTCGCCCAACCCGAGCACCAGCCGCGCCGCCTCCGCCGGTTCGATCGTGGTGTCGCCGGCCCGGAACCGGGCCCGGTGACCGGTCAACGCGGTCAGCGTGCGCTCCGGCGAGTATGCCTTCGGATCGCTTCGCACACTCGTGTACGCCCGCATCATCAACTCGCGCATCGCGTACTCCGGCGGGCGGAAGCGGCGCACCAGTTCGGCCAGCGAGACCGGCTCGGGCAGGCCCGCCCAGACCGCCGTCGCGGCCACCGTCGAGTCGCGCCCGGTCCGCAGCGGGGTGCCCTCGGACGGGCAGCAGTCGGCGTCCGTACAGCCGTAGGACCACCAGCGCTCGGCGGTCACGCACACCGCCTCGCGCACCTCGATCGTGTGGCGGGCGCAGACCCGGGCGATCGCCGTGTGCAACGGCCGCAACCGCTCGACGGCCGGCGCCGGCCCGGCCTCGCCCGCTGCAGCCGACCCCGCCGGCTGCGCGCCATCCGCGTATATCGCCACGGCCACACCCCGCGCGCCGGTGCGCGCCAGCAGCCGCGCAAAGTGGTCGGCGGCCTGCTCGAAGTCGGCGGGCGGCGGCAGGTCGTGCCGCAGCACCGGTCCGACCCGACTGCGCTCACCGGGCAGGATGCCGAGCAGCACAACGCTGTCGGTGGGCCGCACCCCGATCAGATAGGGCACGGCCTCCACCAGATCGGCGGGCGAGCGCACCCGCAGGACGGACTGCGGGGACATCACCACGAAGGGCGTGCGGTCGAAGCCATCGGTGTCGTTCATACGGCGAGCCTGCGCCGGCTGCCGACCCGATTCCGGCACACACCGGCCGACTGTGCATGAATCAGCCGTTGTGGATACCGGTCTTGACAAAACAAGCCACCGAAGCCCAGCCGATCTCACGGTCAAGGCCGGAGGACAGCAGGCGCAGACGAGGCGGCAGGCAACCGTGCGGTCCGACGACGGCGCCCTCCTTACCGCGCCCGCGCCCCGCCCGGAACCCGCCCACACATCGCCGCCGGCCCCCGCAACGGCGCGAAGACCTCCGCCTGCGCGGTCAGTGCCCGGTACTCCTCGTCGGCCAGTTCGATCTCCGCCGCCGCCACGTTGTGCTCCAACTGCTCGATCGTGGACGCCCCAGGAATGGCCACCACCGGGCCCCGATGCAGCGTCCACGCCAACGCGATCTGCGCGGGCGTCGCGTCGTGCCCGACCGCCACCTCGCGCAGCAACTCCAGCAGCGGGCCTGCCCGGCGCAGGTTCTCCGGCCGAAACAGCGTGCTGCGCGCGCGGAACCCGGTCGGCCGGTTGTACTCGTCGTAGCGCGACCCGAGCAGTCCCCGGGCCAGCGGGGTGTGCGCGATCACCAGGCGCCGATTGCGCTCGGCCCACGGCACCAGATCGCGCAGCGGTCCGGGCGCCGCGAGGCTGAACTCGACCTGGTCGGAGAGCACCCGCCGGCCCAGCGCGTGCTCCGCCCGGCGCCACCGGGCGAGGTCGTGATTGCTCACCCCGACCTCGTCGACCACCTTCTCGTCCTGCAACGCGCCCAGCGCACTCATGACCGTGTCCATCGACACCAGCGGGTTGGCGACGTGGACCTGGTAGAGCGGGATCCGGTCCAGACCCAACCGGGCCATGCTGCGATACGCCCGGCCGCGCACCACCGGGGTCACCGGCAACACGGGCACGAACTTGGTGGCCACCACGACCCGGTCCGCGTCCGCCCCCAGCGCCTCGCCCAGGATGCGTTCGCCGCGCCCGAGCCCGTAGATCTCGGCCGTGTCGAACAGGGTCACCCCCAGTTCGAGGGCCCGGCCGACCAGCGCGTGGGCGGTCACCGACGCGTACGCGTCGCCGTAGCCCCACGCCCGGGAGCCGAACTGCCACGTGCCCAGTCCGATCCGACTCACCCGCGGGAATCCGTCCACTTCGAGGTAGCGCACGTCGCGCCTCCGTCGCCGTAGGGGTTTCGGTCCCTTCCACCATCGCGCGCCCGGCGCGCCCGGCCAAGGTCCCGACCCGGGCCCGTCGGCGGCGGTAGCCGATACGTTTATGCACAAACCACCTCCGCTTCCTTTTCGCGATGTCGCCGATGGCGGCTACAAAGGGAGGCATGACCGAGGACCGCTCCACCACCCCCGACGCCCGCCTCGACACCATGACGGACCTGCGCGCCCGCGCCGACGCCGTGCTGCGGGACCTGGCCGGCGGCGACGCGCGGCTGCGCGAGGACCAGTGGCGGGCGGTCGAGGCCCTGGTCGCGCACCACCGCCGCGTGCTGGTGGTGCAGCGCACCGGCTGGGGCAAGTCCGCGGTCTACTTCGTGGCCACCGCGCTGCTGCGCGAGCTCGGTGCGGGACCGACCGTGATCGTCTCGCCGCTGCTGGCACTGATGCGCAACCAGGTCGACGCCGCCGCCCGCGCCGGGATCCGGGCCCGCACCATCAACTCGGCCAACGTCGACGACTGGGACGCGGTGCAGGCCGAGGTGGCCGAGGGCAGCGTGGACGTGCTCCTGGTCAGCCCCGAGCGGTTGAACAACCCCGACTTCCGCGACACCGTGCTGCCCAAGCTGGCCGCCACGACCGGCCTGCTCGTGGTGGACGAGGCGCACTGCGTGTCCGACTGGGGGCACGACTTCCGCCCGGACTACCGCCGGCTGCGCACTCTCCTGGAGGAATTGCCCACCGGCGTCCCGGTCCTGGCCACCACCGCGACCGCCAACGCGCGGGTGAGCGCCGACGTGGCCGAGCAGCTCGACCCCGCGGGTGACGCGCTGGTACTGCGCGGCACCCTCGACCGGGAGAGCCTCTCGCTCGGCGTGCTGCGGCTGCCCGACCCGGCCGACCGGTTGGCCTGGCTGGACACCCACCTGCCCGAGCTGCCGGGCTCGGGCATCGTCTACACACTCACCGTCGCGGCGGCCGAGGAGGTCACCGCGTTCCTGCGCTCGCGCGGACACGCCGTCGCGTCCTACTCGGGCCGCACCGAGGACGCCGAGCGCCGGGTCGCCGAGGCCGACCTGCTGGCCAACCGGGTCAAGGCGCTGGTGGCCACCTCCGCGCTCGGCATGGGCTTCGACAAGGGCGACCTGGGCTTCGTCGTGCACCTGGGCGCCCCGCAGTCGCCGATCGCCTACTACCAGCAGATCGGCCGCGCCGGACGTGCCGTCGACCGGGCCGACGTACTGCTGCTGCCCGGGCGCGAGGACGAGGCGATCTGGCGCTACTTCGGCTCGCTCGGCTTCCCCGCCCGCGAGCAGGTCGAGCGCACCCTCGCCGCGCTGACCGGCGCCGGCCGCCCACTGTCCACGCAGGCCCTGGAACCGCTCGTGGACCTGCGCCGCAACCGCTTGGAGTTGATGCTCAAGGTGCTCGACGTGGACGGCGCGGTCAAGCGCGTCCGCGGCGGCTGGATCGCGACCGGCCGCCCGTGGGAGTACGACGCCGAGCGCTACGCACGAGTGGCCGCGGCCCGCGAGCACGAACAGCAGTCCATGCGCGACTACCAGGCCGACGGCACCTGTCGGATGGAGTTCCTGCGCCGCTGCCTGGACGACCCGGGCGCCGCCCCGTGCGGGCGCTGCGACGCGTGCGCGGGGCCGCGGCACGACGCGCGGGTGGACCCCGCCTCGCTGGACGCGGCCCGCGCGGCGCTCGGCCGGCCGGGCGTCGAGGTGGAGGCGCGCCGGATGTGGCCCACCGGCATGGCGGTCGCCGGCGTCGAACTCAAGGGCCGCATCCCCGACGGCGAACAGGCTGCGGCCGGCCGGGCGCTCGGCCGCTCCTCGGACATCGGCTGGGGCAACCGGCTGCGCCCGATCCTGGCCCCCGGCGCCCCCGACGGGCCGATTCCGGACGCGGCGTTCGACGCCGTCGTCCAGGTGCTGGCCGCGTGGGGCTGGCAGCGCCGGCCCGGCGGCGTGGTGACCATCGCCTCGCACACCCGCGGCGCGCTGATCGACAGCCTCGGCGAACGCCTGGCCGCGGTCGGCAGGCTGCCCTGGCTCGGCCGGGTCGAGTACGCCCCCGGGGCGGGCGGCCCGGCGCCGCGCAGCAACAGCGCGCAGCGCCTGCGCTCGATCGCGGACGCGTTCGTGCTGCCCGACGAGCTCGCCGAGCGGGTGGCCGCGCTCAACGCCCCGGTCCTGCTGGTGGACGACCGCACCGACACCGGGTGGACGCTCACCGTGGTGGCCCGGCTGCTGCGCCGGGCCGGCGCCGTCCAGGTGTTGCCCCTGGTGCTCACGATGGAGGGGTGACTTCGCGCCGGCGGACCCCGAACGGTCACGCGCACGTACCGAATGATCACCTGTACGTGTTGCCGAGTTCGCGGGCCTCACGCAAGAATCGACAAGGCGTTCTCTTCACATTCCCGTGCGGGCCCCGTCGGCGCCGCTCCGCCGCGAGCAACCCGTAGTCGGAGCGTGCGCCCGCTCTCCGTTCCGGACGGAAGGAGGACCGTGCACATCGCCACCACTGCCTCCGCCGCGCCCACTCGCACCGGCGCCGCGACCGCCGGCCCGTCCCGCTGGCTGGACCCCGAATCCTGGCGTGCGCGCGGGATCCCGCTGCTGCGCGACCCCCGAACGCTGATCAAACGGTTGTACGACCTGCACCGGCCGGTCGCCCGCACGGCGGTGGTAGCCGTCCTGGATCGGTCCGAACGCCCGGTGGCCAGCGCCTCCTTCGCCTTCGGCGAGGGGCGCACCGACGGCTGGCGGTGCCGCAACATGATCCTGGCGAACCTGCGCCTGATCGTCCCGGACGACCTGCGCCGGGGCACCCCGACACACACGACGGTGTTGGCGATCCACCGCGAGGGCGCGCGCGAGTGGGAGGCGGACGACGGCCGCTGGATGTGGGGGCTGCACGACGCGTGCGTGCTGCACGGGCTGCGCTGCGGCGCGTTCGCGGTGGTCGCGCGGGACGGCTGGCAGTTGGTGGCCGACGGGCGTTCCGGGCGCACCCCGGCGCTGCGCACGGGCCGCGACGGCGGTCCCGGCGGCAGTACGCCGATCAGGGCAGCGGGCATCGCCCCGGCCCGCCCCGCGGCTGGACTGCCGCACGTGCGTTACCTGCCGGAGGCGGGGCCCGCTCCCCTGGTCCGACCTTCCGCGTCCTGACGGACGCGTCCGATCAGGCGGTGAGGCCGCGCGCCGCGAGCCAGTCGACCAGATCGGTCGTGACCGTCAACGCGTGGTCCTGGACGAGTTCCGGGCTCTGTAGCCGAGTGCGCAGATGTTGCGCGTGGAACGGCTTTATCCCGGCGATCAACTTGCGCACCCCGAACACGTTGCAGAACGCCCGGTCGTCACCGGCCGAGAAGGCGCGGTCCCATTCCTGGCGTTCGGCCCCGATCAGGGTGATGTAGGCGTACCGGTTGAGATAGCCCGACAACATGTCGATGACGGTGCTACAGGCCCGGTACTGCTGTATTTTCAGCCGGTCCTCCTGGTCGCTGAGGAACCGGTCAAGGAGCTGCGCGATCGACGGCGATTCCGACATGGCAACGAACCGTAGCCGACCTTGGCGATTCGCGGGGCAGGGGGCCCGAGTTCGACCGGACCGGATACGGACGGGCCCCCTGCGTGCTACGACGTGCTATGCGACACCGGTGAGCGCCCGCACGCGCTCGATGTCGCCGCAGACCGTCACCGACGCCCCGGCGGTCAGCGCCGCGGTCAGGATCTTCGCGGCGTCGCCCTGGTCGGCGAATCCGTTGACCACGACGACGACCGCGGCCCGGCGCAGCGGACGCGAGGCGGGCAGCGACGCGTAGAAGACGTCCTTGCCCTCGTCGTACTGGCGCCAGTACTGCGCCGCGCCGAAGGTCTCCTCGTGCTGCTGCCACGGGTGCGGTCCACCCGTGGTCAGCACCAGGATCGACCCGGGCTCGGTGCCGGCCTCCAGGAGCGCGTCCACCGCGTCGTCTGCGGCGTCGAAGACGTTCTCCTCGGTCGCGGGGACCAGCGTGACGCGCGGCGCGGCCGGGGCGGGCCTCGCGGGCTTGCCGGGCTTCGTCGGGCCGGGTCCCGTGGCCGCGGTCGCCTGACGCGGCACGGCGGGCTTGGGCGGGCCCGGCTTCGGGCCCGGCCGAGGTCCGGGCTTGGGCACCGCGCCGGACGGGCGCGGCACGGACGGGGTTTCGGGTGCGGACTTGGCGTCCGCGGTGTTTTCGGCAGTCACCGGATTCACAGTCATGTCTGGGGAAGGCTCGGTTCGTTCGTGGCGGTACCGGGATGCCCGGCGGTGAGGAGACGCGGGGAGGGATCGGTGGAGTCCCGTTCCCCGGAGAACACGCGCGGCATGGTGGCAGTCCTATCAAAGCCGCGCGGGGCGTGCCCACCCAGGGTGCTCCTGGGGTGTGGCCCGGGCGTACGACGGCGCATCCTACGATGCCCCGTCAGCTCGGCCGGATCAATCGTCCACCACCACCCCGTGCTCGATCACCAAAGCTGCCAGGCCCTCCGCATAGCCCTGGCCGACCGAGCGCAGGCGCCAGGAGTCGCCGCGCCGATAGACCTCGGCCAGGATCATGACGGTCTCATCGCCTCCGCTCAACCGGAATTCGGCGAGTCGGCGGCAGGTCACAGGGTCGACGATACCGACGGTCACGGGTACCTGGGCGAAGGTGGTGCCACTCGTGGCGTCCAGCGCGAGCGCGACCAGGACTCGACTGCGGCCCGGAGGCAGCGTGGTGACGTCGATCTCGACCGAATCGGAGCCCGGTTCCACGTCGTTGGTGGTCCCGGTCTGCAACTTGCCGGCCAACCGCACGGCGCCGCTGGCGTGCACCGGTTGGTTGAAGAACACCAGGTCGCCGTCGTCACCCACTCGGCGGTCGTCGTCCAACACCAGGGCCACCGTGTCGCCGTCCGCCTGACCGGGCGCCCACCACGCCGCCTCGATCCGCACCGTGCCCGCGAACGGGCCCAGGTCCTCGATCGTGACGGCCTGGCCCCGGGTCAGCGCGCGCGGTGGCGCGTCCGCGGGCCGGGGCGGCACGACGGGCCGCGGCGGAACCGGCTCGGGCGTGGACGCGGGCGTCGACTCGGCGGCGGCCGGCGGCCGGTCCGGGACCGGCGGCACCGTCGGCATCGGCTGTGGCGGCGTCTCCGGGCCCGGCACCGGCGGCGGCGTGGTCGGCTGGGTGTCGTGCGTCGCCGGCACCTCGGGCGGCGGCGGGAGCACGTCCGGGACGGTGGCCTGGAGCACCTCGGCGGCCGAGGCTCCGGGCGCCACCGGCAGATCGGCGGCGGTCGGCGGCGGCGGGATGCTCGGCAGCGTGGCCCCGGTGCCCGGCACCGGAGCGGGCGTGGTGGCGGAGGCGGACCCGGACACCGGCGTGGCCGGCGTGGACTGCGCCTCGGTGACCTCGAACGCCTCGGTCGGCGCGAACGCCTCCGTGGGCGTGAACGCCTCGGTCGGCGCGGCGGCTTCGTCCGCGGTGAAGGCCTCGGTCGGCGCGAATGCCTCGGTCGGCAGCACGTCCGAGACGCCGTCCACGGGCGTGTCGTAGGGCCGGTAGGGACTGGGTACGAAGGATGCGGCGGCCGGCGCCGAGGTGCCCGGCCGGGGCAGCAGGAAGCCACTGGTGGTGCGCGGCGCCCTGGGCACGGCGTGCGCGAGCGAGGCGGCGGCCACCTGGGAGGCCGCGTCTGCCGCGCTGCTGCGCCCACGCTCGAGGTCGGCGAGCAGCGCCAGGAACACCGGCTCGATCAGGACCCGGATGCCGCGCTGGCGCGCCCAGTAGGTCCGGTCCGCGGATTCGTCCGGGTCGGCCACCACGAGCACGTCCACCCGATCGTGGATGCCGGACGCCACGGACAGGTCGGCGCGGGCCATCCGGCGTTCCAACTCGCCCCGGGTGATCGCGAGATAGCCGTGGAAGAGCACCGCCAGACCCGACTCCAGCGGGCGCCCGCGGGCCAGGATGCGCGGCCCGCCGCGACCCTGCTCGACCGTGGATCGGGCCATCCCGACGATCTCGTCCAGCGCGATGCGCGGGATGCCCAACTGCGCGGCGACCCGGGTCAGGTCGGCCCGCTCCTCGCGGTCGACCGGTCCGGCCGCGACCATGGAAGCGGCCAGCGCGGTCACGTACAGCCGGTCCAGGTCCTTGCGCTGTTCCTCGGAAATGCCCAGGGACACCGCGAGTTCGGCCAGGTCGATGGCCTCCTGCGGGGTGATCACCCGGTCCTCCAGGGCCGCGTCGAGCACCGCGAGGTAGCTGTCCGGTCCCTCGCCCACACCGGTCGGCGGACCGTACGCGCGGGCCTTCTCCAGGTACGACACCGCGTCCCGGCGGCGCACCTGCTCGGCCTCCTCGCGCGCCCGACGGGCCATGTGCGCGTCGTCGCGGGTGAACACCCGCGACAAATCGGCGCTGCGGCGCGGCCAGTTCAGCGAGGCCGCCACGGTCCGGGCCTGCTGCCAGTGCCGGGCCTCGCCCGCGCCCTGGCGCAGGTAGTGCTCCAGCAGCCGCGCGGTGCCCATCGCCTTGGCCGCGGCGCCGTGCCCACTGTCCACCGGCACCTCGGCCGCCTCGCAGCACGCGAGCAGCGTGAAGCGCGGCGCCTCGGGCAGGTGGTGCGGCGCCTCGCGCATCGTGCACAGGGTGGTCAGCGGCGGCACGGTGGGCCGGCCCCGGCGTTGGAACTCGCGCTCGACGAAGCCGATGTCGAAGCGCGCGTTGTGCGCGACCACGACCCGTTGCCGGAACAGGTTCACCAACCACGGCGCGACCTCGGCGAACGTCGGGGCGCTGACCACGTCGTCGTCGAACAGGCCGTGCGCCTGGAAGTCGCCGGCCGGACCCTGCGGGTCGAGCAGGGTCGTGAAGAACTCGGTCACGCGTCCGTCGAGATCGCATTGCGCGACCGCGATCTCGATGATGCGATGTCGATGCGGGGACAAACCCGTCGTCTCCACGGCCACCACCGAGTAGCCGGGGCATGCGAGGCGATCACCGATGCGCACAGTCACCCCCCAATGATGATGTGCCCGATGCGGCCTCCTTCAGTCGCATCCCGGCAAGCCCGACCTGCGGCGCGCGCGTCCACGGTACGCGCTCGCGACCGATGCGGGGTACGGCGCGACCGATCGGGCGTACCGTACCGCTGGTGACGTCGCGTCAGATATGACGCAGGGTCAGGACGTACTCTCCGAGGGCTGCGGCGTACCGACCTTGATGCCCTTGAGCACGGTGTCGAGCGTGGCCTTGTCCGGTGCCGAGGCGGAGATCTCCATCTTGAGCAGCACGCACGGGTATTCGCCGTCCGCGTTCTTCGCGTCGATCACCACCGCCTGTGCCCAGGCGGTGTCCGAGTCCAGGCTCAGGTCCTCGGGCTTGCCGCTGACCTTGGCCCGCAGCACGTAGCCCGGGTGACCGTCCACCGTGATCGGTTTGTCCAGTTCCATGGTTTCCACCTTGATTTTGCCCTTGCTTCCGGTCACCTCCTTCTTCAGGTCGGCGATCACTTCGTCCAAGGAGTCGGCCTTGTGGGTCACCAGCTCCAGGCCGGCCCGATAGCACTTGCGCTCGGCCTGCAGCTTCGTCTCGGCTCCGGACCCGCTGCGGGTCGCCGACTTGCTGGGACAGGGGCGCTCCACCGCCTGGTCCGCGGGCGCGTCGTCGGGGTCGGGGGCGACCCAGCCCTTGAACCTGGGCACGGTGAGTCCGGTGGTGGGGTCGGTGACCGTGCCGTCCGTGGCCGCCGACTTACCGCCGGAGCCGCCGTCGTCCCCGCTCAGGACCACGATCAGCGCGGCGATGATGCCGCCCACCACGACCAGCGCCAGCGCGGTCAGGCCGATCGCCTTGCCGCGACCGGGCCGGGCGGCGCCCGGCGGCGGGCCCATCGGCTGGTAGCCGCCGGGGTATCCGCCCTGGGGGTAGCCCGCCTGCATCGCGGCCGGCGGGGCGCCGACCGGCGGCGGCGGGATCTCGCCCTGCGCGCGGGCCCGGGTCGAGGCGGTCCACTGCGCGCCGTCCCACCAGCGCTCGGAA
This sequence comes from Embleya sp. NPDC127516, assembly GCF_044765325.1. Classification (NCBI taxonomy): domain Bacteria; kingdom Bacillati; phylum Actinomycetota; class Actinomycetes; order Kitasatosporales; family Streptomycetaceae; genus Embleya; species Embleya sp. NPDC127516. The sequence goes on from NZ_JBIWJT010000001.1 coordinate 438,665, forward strand.
CCGGGCGAGGACGGGTCTTCGTACCAGCCGGGAGGAATCGAGGCAGTCACCCGCGTGACGCTACAACCGGCCCGTGCGGCGCACGAGCGCCCCCCGGCAAATGTGACCGTTCGGAAACCGACGCCGATCAGCCCAGGTCGAAGCCGAGTTGGCCGTCGTCGACGAGCTCGACCCGGGGTCGCTTGAGGTGTCGCCACGCGGGCAGGTCGTCCCAGTACGCCCAGGACATCCGGTGGTGCGGCGTGGGGCCGTACTCGGCCAGCGCGGCGCGGTGCACCGGCGCCGGGTAGCCGGCGTTGCCAGCGAAGCCGTACTCGGGGTACCCCTCGCCGATCCCGGCCATCATGCCGTCGCGGTGCACCTTGGCGAGCACCGAGGCGGCCGCGACGCTGACGCACGACTGGTCGCCCTTGATCACACAGCGCACCGACCACGGCGCGCCGAGGAAGTCGTGCTTGCCGTCGAGCACGATCGCGTCCGGACGCACCGGCAGCGCGGTCAGCGCGCGTTCGGCGGCCAGCCGCAGCGCGGCGGTCATCCCGAGCGTGTCGATCTCCTCGGGGTCCGCGGTCCCGAACGCGTACGCGCGCACCCACGGGTCGACCGCGGCGGCGACCTCCTCGCGGCGGCGCACGGTGAGCAGCTTGGAGTCGGTGAGCCCGGCCGGCGGCACGGACAGGTCGGTGATCGCCGCCGCGACCAGCACCGGGCCCGCCCACGCGCCGCGCCCGACCTCGTCCACCCCGGCGATCACCTGCGCGCCCCGGGTGATCAGTTCGCGCTCGACGTCGTAGGTCGGCGGCGCGATGCGACCGGCGGGCTTGCGCGGCCCGACGACCTTCTTGCCGGCAACCTTCTTCGCGGCGACCGTCTTCGCGGCAACCTTCTTTGCGACGACCTTCTTCGCGGCAACCTTCTTGCCTGCGGCCTTCCTCGCCGCGAGCTTCCCGGGTGCCGCTCGCGTCCCCAGTGCCGCCGGCTCGCCGGCGACGATGCGCGCGGCGGCAGCCGTCCCTTCGACGATTTGCCGCGTGGTGGTCGTGTGCGCGGAGCCCGGATCGGCGTCGATCCCGGGTACGTCCGCGTGCTCGGTGCTCGACTCGTTCACCCCACCACCGTAGGTCAACGATCAGCGCCTGCCGACCACCGTCTCCCGCTCGCCGACGGCGATCGACACCGGCGGTCGGGGCTCGTAGTGGGTCGAGACGCCCGCCGCCGCCAAGCGCTCGCGCAGCGCCCTGGCCCCGGCCGACCCGGCGAGCGCGGCCTCGGCCGAGGCAATCGGGTCCAGTTCGGCGCCGAGGTGGTCGGTGACGGTGTCGGTGCCGGTCCAGGTCGGCCGCAGCCGGCCGCGCCCGGACTCGACCCACGCGCGGGCGAGCAGCGCGGCCAGCGCGTCGGCGGCGCCCTCGCCGTGCGCGGCGATCAGTTCGTCCCCCCGGCCCTCGACCAGCAGCCCCAGCACGCCGCCCAGGGTCACCGGGTACTCCACGCCCGCACGCCGCGCGGAGATCCCGAGCGCGGCCGCCCGACGGGCCTGGGCGAAGCCGACCACGTGCTCCAGGTACGCCTCCTCGGCCAGCTTGACCATGCCGTCCAACGCCGCGAACCCGCGCGGGCCCAGGTGCCCGTCGTCGTCGGTGACCAGCAGGTACGGGTGTACGTGCGCGAGCAGGCGAACCGGCTCGACCAGCAGCGTGCCGCCGGCCAGGTCGGTGCCCCCGGGGGTGCCCCGGCCGTCCGACGGCCGCGCGCGCAGCCGTTCGATCCGCGCCGCCGTCGCCGCGTCGGGCGCCGACTCGGCATCGCCGAGGGCGGCCCGGAAGGCCCGGAAGCCGGCGATCGGATCGCCGGGCACACAGCCCGCCTCGATCCCCAAAGTCACCAGGTCGTCCCGGAACCGGCCCCAGTCCGCCCGGACCACCGCGAGTTCGCCCAGCGCGTCCGTCACCGCCGCGGTGCCGTACGCGCGGGCCGCGGCCTGGTCCGCCGCGCGCTCCTCGAAACGCACCACGGGTGCGCACACCCGCTGGTAGAGCGCCGCGTAACCGGCCGCCGCGCGACCTCGGCGACCGCGCCCGTCGAGTGCCTCGGCCAGCCCGACCACCGCGTCCACCCCGTGGCACGCGATCCGGTCCGCGAGCGGCGGACGGCGCCGGCGACCGTGTCCGAGCGCGTGCGCGATCACCACCCGCAGCCGCCGGCCGGTCAGCACGTACGGCAGCGCGGTGCCCAGCACCAGATGACGGTGCAGCCAGGTCCCGGGGCGGCGGACCGCCCGCACCTCGCAACCCGCGCCGCCGGTCAGCACGATCCCGTCCGGCACCGGCACCCGCAGATCGGCGGCCACGTCCCGAACCAGTTCCCACAACACCGGCTGCGCCTCGGCGTCCACCGCGAGCCCGGCCGGAAGCCGGCGCGGACCGGCGAGTTCCACCAGCAGCGCGACCAGCGCGACCGCGCCGAGCGCCCACAACACGGCGGCGCCCGAGGTGAAGAACCGCCCGTGGTCGACGATCGCGCCGACCACGAACGTCACGAACAGGAGCGGCAGCGCGAGCACGACGTACAACACGCCCAGGAGCACCACTCCGGCGAGTGCGCGAAGCCCCGTCCCTGCGCCCATGGATCCCCCTCGAAGCGATGACTCACCCGTTCGAGGACGACCCTAGAGCCTGCCTCTCGGCAACCGCCGGATCCCGTCGCGATCCGGCCGCACCGGCCGGGGTATCCGATCCGGGCACCGGGTCCGGGTCGCCGCGTCGCCGGCGCGAAGCCCCGGTCGCGGGTCCGCCCGAGTCGCCCGAGTGCACGTCGCCGGCCCCGGATCGCCTGCTCAGGGCAGCAGCGGCTCCAGCAGCCGGTGCGGCACCCGCATCGCGCGGGTGACCGCGTCGTCGCGGTGCAGCAGGTCGGCGCCGGGGCCCGGGGCCACCTCGGTCTCGCCCGGGGTGACCATCGCCGCGCAGACCGCGCAGACCCCGTTCGGGTCCACCGTCCCGCCGCAGCCTCGGTGCCGGAAGATTCGGCAGACCACCCCGTTCTGCACGTGCTTCTCGCCCCAGCGGGCCATCGTGCGGATGATCGGCCACAGGTCGACGCCGCGTTCGGTGAGTACGTACTCGTCCCGCGGCGGGGACTCCTGGTAGCGGCGCTTGTCGAGCACCCCCGCGTCGACCAGCGTCTGCAACCGGCCCGAGAGCACCGCCCGCGGGATGTCCAGATGGGCGAGGAAATCGCTGTAGCGCCGGACGCCGTAGAACGCGTCCCGCACGATCAGCAGCGTCCAGCGCTCGCCGACGAGTTCCAGGGTGCGAGCGAGCGCACAGTCCTGCTGCCCGTAGTCCTTGCCCAAAGCCATACGAGCACTTTAACCCCGGGTCGGTTCATTCACCGAACCATCAAGTGCTACGTTCTCCGGGCAGCGTTGGTTCATTCAACGAACCGACTCGGCCAGGAGTCACGATCCGGGGAGCACCGCCATGTCCATCGCCACATCCACCGCACCGCGCACCGCGTACCGGCCATCCGCACCCGTCGCCGGCGGCGGCTCGCCCGGCGCGACCGTCCCGGTGGTGGCCCTGGGCACGCTGCTGCTGCTGGCCACCTACACGATGCCGATCGCGATCGTGCCGGACACCGTGCGCGACCTGCACGCGGGCCCCGGCGGCCCGGCCTGGATCCTCAGCGCGATCGGCCTGGGCCTGTCCGCGGCCCTGCTGATCACCGGCAGCCTCGCCGACGACTTCGGTCGCCGCCGGGTCTTCACCGCGGGCACGCTCGGCCTCGCGCTGGCCTCGGCGCTGACCGCACTGGCCCCCTCACTGCCGCTGTACGTGGTCGGACGCGCCCTCCAAGGCGTCGCGGGCGCGGCGATCATGTCCGCCGGGCTCGGCCTGCTGGCCCACAACCACCACGGCGCCGCGCGCGGCCGGGCGATGGCCGCGTACGGCTCCTCGATCGGCGCGGGCATGGTGGTCGGGCCGCTGATCGGCGCCGGACTGGCACTGGCACACCGCTCCGCGCCCTACTGGTTCACCGTCGTCGCCGCCCTCGCGGTGGCCGCGGTCGCCCGACGGATGCCCGAATCGCGCGCCGAGCACCCGCGCCGGCCGGACGTGTGGGGCACGCTGACCCTGGGTCCGGGTCTGATCGCGCTGACCGCCGCGCTGATCGAGGGCCGGCAGGGTTGGCAACGACCGGTCGTCGACACGCTGATGGTGATCGCCGTGCTCCTGCTCGCGGGCTACGTCGCGACCGCCCTGCGCGGCCGGGCGCCGATGCTGGACCTGCGCATGTTCGCCCGGCCCGCGTTCGCCGTCGCCACCTTCGGCGCGCTGATCACTGGCGTCGCGGTGATCGCCATCGCCGCCTTCCTGGGCACCGTCTTCCAGGGCACCCTGGGCCTGAGCGGCCTGGGCGCCGCGCTCCTGCTCGGCCTGTGGTCGGCCGCCGCCGCGCTCACCTCGTTCGCGTTCGGCCGGGTGCACGTGCTGCCCGACGCCCGACACCGCTTCGCCGCGGGCCTGCTCGTCGCCGTCGTCGGCTTTCTGGGCCTGTACGGCCTCACCCCCGCCGACTCGTGGTCGCGCGCGGTACCGGGCCTGCTGGTCGGCGGCTTCGGCGTGGGCCTGGTCAACACCGCGCTGGCCCGCCTCGCGGTGGAGAGCGTGCCGGCCGACCGGGCGAGCATGGGCTCCGGCGCCAACAGCACCGCGCGCTACATGGGCGCCTCGATCGGCGCGGCGCTGGTGGTCGCCCTGGTCGACGCGGGCGGCATGAACCTGGCGATCCTGGTCGCGGTCGGCCTGGCCGTACTCGGCGCCCTCGTCACCCTCACTCTTCGCCAAAGCGAATAAACCCACAAAAGCACCTATCCCGGACATCCGCCGGCGACGTCGAGCGCCGCGTCTGGAAAACTCGGGTCATGTGACGAGCGATGTGCAGAGCCCAACGACGGAACGACCCGCAGCGCCGGCGGGTCGCCGTCGTTTTCGGGCACTCGGGAACGCGATAGTCGAACGTCCGTACCTGATCACCGCCGGCCTGATCGGCCTGATCATCGTCACCGGCGTGAACGGCCCCGACTGGCCGGCGCAGTACTTCCGGACCTGGCTGATCCGCGACCACGGCACCTACCTGTGGAACAACCAGTGGTACGGCGGCCACCTGCTGCCGGGCTACAGCATCCTCGCGCCGGTGATCGCCTCCAAGATCGGCACCGCGACGCTGACCGCGCTGTCCTGCGTGACGTCCGCGTGGGCTTGGGACAAGCTCCGGGTCGGCGGGAACGAGTTCGCCCGCCAGGTGGGGAGCTGCTGGTTCGCGGTGATGTGCAGCGTCGACTACCTGATCGGCCGCACGCCGTTCGCGCTCGGTGTCGCCGCGGGCATGCTCGCGATACTGGCCGCCCGCCGCCGGCACCCGCTCTGGGCCGGCTTCGCCGCCCTCCTGTGCGGCCTCTCCAGCCCGCTGTCCGGCGCGTTCTTGATGCTGGTCGCGCTCGCCTGGGTGCCCAGGGAGCGGGTCTGGCCGACCCGACTGTGCTTCTCCCCCGCCGCGATCGGCCTGGTCGCCGCGCTCGCGTTCCCCAACGAGGGGATGTTCCCCTTCCCGTGGTGGCGGTTCCTGCCGATCCTGGCGTTCGCCGCGGTCGGCCTGCTGATACTGCCCAAGGAGCAGCAGAGCGCCCGGCGATTCCTGTGGTTGTACGCGGCGACCGCGGTGATCTTCTTCTTCGTGCCGACCTCGCTCGGCGGCAACCTGGCCCGGCTCGGCGAGCTGACCGCGGGGCCCCTGATGGCGGTCGTGCTGCTCTCGGTCGGCCGGCGCCGGCTGGTGGTGCTGCTGGCCCTGCCGCTGCTGGTCTGGCAGTTCCAGTCCGCCGCGCTGGCCATCACGCACGACATCAAGGACTCGCCCGGCGAGAAGCCGCAGTACTACACGGGCATGCTCGAATTCCTGCAGAAGAACAACACCCACCCCGTGGGTCGGGTGGAGATCCCGTTCACCCGCGGGCACTGGGAGTCGGTGTTCGTCGCCGAGAAGATGCCCCTGGCCCGGGGCTGGGAGCGTCAACTGGACCGCAACTACAACGCGGTGCTCTACCAGAAGGACCTCACGCTCCAGGAGTACCGCGACTGGATCGACGACACGGGCGTGCGCTTCGTGGCCCTGCCGGACATCCCGATCGACCCCTCGGCGATTCCCGAGGCGGACCTGATCCGCAACGGCATTCCGTGGCTCAAGCCGGTCTACACGGACGGGCACTGGAAGATCTGGGAGGTGGAGAACGCGACGCCGATCGTGATAGGGCCGGGCGAACTGACCGAGCTGACGCCCAGCCGGTTCTCCTTCGACGCGCACACGGCCGGCACGTTCGTGGTCAAGATCCACCCGACGTTCTGGGTGACCCCCGACCGACCCGAGATCGTGATCAAGTCGACCGCGGACGAGTGGAGCGAGATCACCGTCGATCGGCCGGGCCCGGTCACGGTGTCCGCGCGCGACGCCAAACTCTTCAAGGGCATGGGCGGCAAACCCTGATCGCACCCTGATCCGGGGCCGCACCCGCGGACCGGTCCCGGGGCGGTCCGCGCGGACCGCCCCGCCGGCTCACGGCCTCGGCGGCGCCGCCGGGTCCAGGCCGTCCACCCACTTGGGCGTCGGGGCCCGCCACGCCTTCGCCTGGCCGAGCAGGTCCGCGCTGTCCCGCGCGACCAGCAGGGTCGAGCGCAGCTCCGGCTTGAGGAAGCCGTTCGCGGTCATCGTGTCCAGCGCGTCCAGGAGCGGGCGCCAGAAGTCGCCCACCTCCAGCAGCGCGACCGGTTTGGCGTGGATCGCCAGGTGTTGCCAGGTCCACACCTCGAACAGTTCCTCCAGCGTGCCCGCGCCGCCGGGCAGTGCGACGAAGGCGTCCGCCCGGTCCGCCATCGCCGCCTTGCGCTCGTGCATGGTCTCGGTGATCAGCAGCTCGGTCAGGCTCCGGTGCGCGATCTCGCGCTCCACCAGCGAGCGCGGCATCACCCCGATCACCTCGCCGCCCGCCGCCAGGCACGCGTCCGCGACCGCGCCCATCAGACCCACGTGCCCACCGCCGAAGACGATCCCGACGCCGGCCTCGGCGAGCCCACGACCGAGCTCGACCGCCGCCTCCCGGAACCCGGGCGAGGCACCCGACGCCGATCCCGCGAAAACCGCTACCCGCATGCCAGGCTCCCTGCGTTGCAGACCACCGAAGTGGTGTGTACCGAAATGGTTCGGTACGCAGTCTGCCAACCCGGCCCCGACACGCCGAGCCCGAATCCCGACACGAATCCGAGCCCGAACCTCAAGTCGCGGACGCCGAGCGCCGGCCTCGGACCCGGCGGCGGACCACTCGCGCAAGCGTGTTCCGCGAGGTCTCCGAGTCGGTGCCGAATCGATGGCGAATCGAGTCGATGAATCGCCTCTCTCGCGATATGGCGCCAGTACAGTCCCGGCATAGGCGGGCAAATTCGGCCAACGTCGGTGGTGGTCACGCAACCCGACGTTGACGGGAAGACCCCCCGCCACGGCAGAATGCCCGCGTGCCCGCCACCGAGCGCCCTGCCTCGGACATCCCGTTCGAGCGGCTGTTTCCCGATCTCGACGACCATGGCCGTGAACGCCTGGTCGCCGCCGCTCAAGCGCTCGATCTGCGCCGCTCCCTCGACGATCCCGCGCGCTGGTTCTGGAACGAACCGGACCCGCTGAGTCCCGAGCCCGAGCCCGAGCCGTCCCCGCACATCCTGGGCACCGCGCTGCTGCTGTACGAGGCCGACGGCGACTGGCTGGAACTGGGCCTGGACGTGTGGCAACTGGACGGCCCGTTCGTCAGCGTCACCGCCACCGTCGAGGTCGCGTGCTGGTGCGACACCGATCACAACATGCACGCGGTGCAGCGCGCCGAGTGGCCGGCATCCACCGCGCAGGCGTTCCTGGAGGCGTTCCACACCGCCGCGCTCTCGGTGATCCGCCGGATCGAGGGCCCGCGCGACCCGCGCGACCTGCGCGCCCGTGCGGGGCTGCCCAACCCGCCCGAGCCCCCCGAGGATGACCCGTCCGGCCCCCCGCCGGACCCCTCGTCCGGCCCCGTGGTCTGAGCCGGCGTTTCATCCGAACGAAGGATTTTTTCGCACCGCACCGGTGATTCCACGGTGGACATTGCGCCATGGCACGCCATACATCGGACAATCCGGTGTCCTACCTCAGTGCCCACCTGCACCTCATCGGCCCCGATCTGAAAAACTAGGCCGTCATGACACATGCTCTGGACGGCCGCATACCCCTCGGGGAGCCCACGTCGGATGCGGGCGGCACCGCTCGCCGCACCCGGCGGCGGCACCTGCGCGGGGTCCTGATCGCCGTCGCCGAGCATCCCTACGTGATCACCCTGGCCCTGGTCGGCCTGCTGACCGTGCTGGGCATCAACGGCGCCGACTGGCCCGCGCAGATCTTCCGTGCCTGGCTGGTGCGCGACCACGGCGCCGTGCTGTGGAACAACCAGTGGTACGGCGGACACCTGCTGCCCGGCTACAGCGTGATCACCCCGATCCTGGCCGGCGGGATCGGCACCCGCCTGCTCACCGCGATCTCCTGCGTCGCCGCGGCGTGGGCGTTCTCCCGGCTGCGGCTGGGCCGCGGCGACCTGGCCCGGCGGGTGGGCAGTTGTTGGTTCGCGGTGATAGTCAGCATCGAGTACCTGATCGGGCGGACCCCGTTCGTGCTCGGCGTCGCCGCCGGGCTGATGGCGATCCTGGGTGCCCGCTCCGGGCATCGCGCGTGGGCGGCGGTCGCGGCCGGGTTCTGCGGCCTGGCCAGTCCGCTGGCCGCCGCGTTCCTGCTGATGATCGCGCTCGCCTGGGTACCCGCCGAGCGGGTGTGGGCGACCCGGTTCAGCCTCGCCCCGGCCGTGATCGGCCTGGTGATGTCCCTGATCTTCCCCGGCGGCGGCGACTTCTCCTTCCCGCTGTGGCGGTTCGCCGCGATCCTGGGCTTCGCCGGAGTGGGCCTGGCCCTGGTCCCGCGCACCGAGGTCAGCGCGCGCCGCTTCCTGTGGTTGTACGCGCTGTCCTCCACCGTGCTGTTCATGATCCCCAGCGCGGTCGGCGGCAACGCGGCCCGGCTCGGCGAGTTGTGCGCCGGCCCGCTGATGGCCGTGGTGCTGCTCTCGCTCGGCCGCCGGCGCCTGGTGGTGCTGCTCGCCATCCCGCTGCTGGCCTGGCAGTTCTCCTCGGCCGGCAAGGCGGTGGCGTTCAACAACCAGGACAGCACCGGCAAGAAGGCCGGCTACTACACCGGCATGCTCGACTTCCTGGAGCGCGCCAACCTGCCGGTGGGCCGGATCGAGATCCCGTTCACGCGCGGCCACTGGGAGACGGTCTACGTCGCCGAGCACATGCCGCTCGCCCGCGGCTGGGAGCGCCAGCTCGACCGCGCTCACAACACGGTGCTGTACGGCCCCACCCTGGACGAGGGCCAGTACCACGCGTGGGTGCGCGAGACCGGCGTGCGCTTCATCGCGTTGCCCGACGTGCCGCTGGACCCCTCCGCCAAGCGCGAGGCGGAGATCCTGCGCGCCGGCGCCGACTGGCTGGTGCCGGTGTGGTCCGACCCGCACTGGGTGATCTGGGAGGTGGCCGACCCGGTTCCGCTGCTGGACGGCCCCGGTCAGCTCGTGGACATCTCGCCCAGTGGCTTCACCCTGCTCGCCCAGCAGGCGGGCACCTTCACCGTGCGCATCCACCGCACGAGCTGGTTCGTCGCGGACAAACCCAACACGAGCATCGGCGAGACCGAGGACGGCTGGACCGAGATCACCGTCACCGAGCCCGGCGAGGTCACCATCAAGGCGAAGGCGTCGGCCGTTCTGCCGTGACCGGGCCGGTAGGGTGATTCGGGTTCATGCCCTGGTGGAAAGGTAAGCAAACCGATGGCCGAGCACCACGACCACTCCAGCCACGATCACCACGATCACGAAGAAGGCCGGATCTTTGTGATGGGCCGCCCGGTGGACGCGTACCCCGCCATGGCGCCCGAGGCCGCCCGCGGCAAGGTCCTGCGCGTCACCGTGGTCGGCGAGGACGTCCTGCACCGACCCTGCGCCGAGATCACCGAGTTCGGCACGGAAGAGCTGAACACGCTGATCGACGACATGTTCCTGACCATGTACGTCGCCGACGGCGTGGGCCTGGCCGCGAACCAGGTCGACGTCGGCATCCGGCTGTTCGTGTACGACTGTGTCGACGAGGACGGCCACCGGCACGTCGGCCACCTGATCAACCCGGTCCTGGACGAACTGCCCGCGACCGAGCGGCACCTGGAGGAGGCGGGCGAGGGCTGCCTGTCCGTCCCCGGCCCGCACGAGGACCTGGCCCGCCCCGACCGCGCGATCGCGCGCGGGGTGGACAAGGACGGCAACCCGCTGGTGATCGAGGGCGAGGGCTACTTCGCCCGCTGCCTCCAGCACGAGACCGACCACCTCAACGGCTACCTGTACATCGACCGCCTCTCCAAGCGCGAGCGCAAGAACGTGCTCAAGGAGATGGAGTCGATGCGCGACGAGGTCTTCGCCAAGCGAGACGCCAAGGCCAAGCAGCTCGCCGGCTGACCCACCGCGGCCGACCGGCCCTTCGCGGGCGACCGCGACGGACACCGCACGAGCAACACCGAAAGGGGCGGGGAACCGGTATCACCGGTTCCCCGCCCCTTTCAGGCGTTCACCTCACCGACCTCGAGGTCAGCTGCAGCCGCTGGTCGAGCCGCATCCCTCGCACACGTAGCAGCTGCCGGCCGGGCGCATCTTGATCCCGCAGGAGAAGCACAGCGGGGCGTCCGCGCTGCGGCCCTGGCGGGCCTCCAGCAGTTCGGTCGAGGAGTGCACCGCGGCGGGGACCGGCTTGAGGTCCGGGGCCTTGAGCGCGGCGTCCACCGGCGCGGACTGCGCGAGGGTGCGCATGTCCTCGGCGGCGGCCGGCTCGTCCGGCTCGTAGGAGCCGGTCTCCAGGTGCCGGGTACGCTCCGCGGCGGAGTGGATGCCCAGCGCCGAGCGGGTCTCGAACGGCAGGTGGTCCAGCGCCAGCCGGCGGAAGATGTAGTCGACGATCGACTGCGCCATCCGCACGTCCGGGTCGTCGGTCAGCCCGGCCGGCTCGAAGCGCATGTTGGTGAACTTGGAGACGTAGGTCTCCAGCGGCACGCCGTACTGCAGGCCCACCGAGACCGCGATCGAGAAGGCGTCCATCATGCCCGCCAGGGTCGAGCCCTGCTTGGACATCTTCAGGAAGACCTCGCCGAGGCCGTCGTCCGGGTAGGAGTTGGCGGTCATGTAGCCCTCGGCGCCACCCACCGAGAAGGACGTGGTGATGCCGGGACGACCCTTGGGCAGGCGCTTGCGCACCGGGCGGTACTCGACGACCTTCTCCACCACGGTGGCCGCGGTCGACTTGCCGTCGTCCGCCTTGCCCTTGTTCTCGCCCTTGCCGGCCGAGAGCGGCTGGCCGACCTTGCAGTTGTCGCGGTAGATCGCCAGCGCCTTGATGCCGAGCTTCCAGCCCTGGAAGTAGATCTCCTCGATCTCCTCGACGGTGGCGTCCTCGGACATGTTGACCGTCTTGGAGATCGCGCCGGAGATCCACGGCTGGATCGCCGCCATCATCCGTACGTGACCCATCGGCGAGATGGTGCGCTCACCCATCGCGCAGTCGAACACCTCGTAGTGCTCGAGCTTGAGGCCGGGCGCGTCCACCACGTGGCCGTGCTCGGCGATGTGCTCGATGATCGCCTCGACCTGCTCGGGCTGGTAGCCCAGCCGGCCCAGCGCCCGGGCCACCGTGCCGTTGACGATCTGCATCGAGCCGCCGCCGACCAGCTTCTTGAACTTCACCAGCGCCAGGTCGGGCTCGACACCGGTGGTGTCGCAGTCCATCATCAGGCCGATCGTGCCGGTCGGGGCCAGCACCGAGGCCTGCGCGTTGCGGAAGCCGTTCTTGTCGCCGAGCTTGGCGACGTCCTTCCACGCCTTGGTCGCCAGGTCCCACACGGGGGTGTCCAGGTCGTCCATGCGCTTGCCGGCGTCGTTGGCCTCGGCGTGCAGGCGCATGACGCGCTTGTGCGGCTCGGCGTTGCGGGCGTAGCCGTCGTACGGACCGACGATGCCGGCGAGTTCGGCGGAGCGCTTGTACGCGGTGCCGGTCATCAGCGAGGAGATCGCGCCGGCCAGCGCACGGCCGCCGTCGCTGTCGTACGCGTGCCCGGTCGCCATCAGCAGCGCGCCCAGGTTGGCGTAGCCGATGCCCAACTGGCGGAAGGCGCGGGTGGTCTCGCCGATCTTCTCGGTCGGGAAGTCGGCGAAGCAGATCGAGATGTCCATCGCGGTGATGACCAGCTCGACGACCTTGGCGAACCTGACCGCGTCGAACGTGTCGTCCTCGCGCAGGAACTTCATCAGGTTCAGCGACGCGAGGTTGCAGGACGAGTTGTCCAGGTGCATGTACTCCGAGCACGGGTTGGACGCGGTGATCCGGCCCGACTCGGGGCACGTGTGCCACTTGTTGATCTCGTCGTCGTACTGGATGCCCGGGTCGGCGCAGGCCCACGCCGCCTCGGCCATCTTGCGGAACAGCGCCTTGGCGTCGACCGTCTCCAGCACGTCGCCGGTGAGCCGGGCGCGCAGGCCGAACTCCTTGCCCTGCTCGACCGCGTTCATGAACTCGTCCGAGACGCGGACCGAGTTGTTCGCGTTCTGGTACTGCACCGACGCGATGTCGGCGCCACCGAGGTCCATGTCGAAGCCCGCGTCGCGCAGCGCGCGGATCTTCTCCTCCTCCTTGACCTTGGTGTCGATGAAGTCCTCGATGTCGGGGTGGTCGACGTCGAGCACGACCATCTTGGCCGCGCGGCGGGTCGCGCCGCCCGACTTGATCGTCCCGGCCGAGGCGTCCGCGCCGCGCATGAAGGAGACCGGGCCCGAGGCGTTGCCGCCGGAGGTGAGCAGTTCCTTGCTGGAGCGGATCCGGGAGAGGTTCAGGCCGGCGCCCGAGCCGCCCTTGAAGATCAGGCCCTCTTCCTTGTACCAGTCCAGGATCGAGTCCATCGAGTCGTCGACCGACAGGATGAAGCACGCGCTGACCTGTTGCTTCTGCGCGGTGCCGACGTTGAACCAGACCGGCGAGTTGAAGCTGAAGATCTGGTGCAGGAGGGCGTGCGCCAACTCGTGCTCGAAGATCTCCGCGTCGGCGGGGCCGGCGAAGTAGCCGTTCTCCTCACCGGACTTGCGGTAGGTCTTGACGACCCGGTCGATCAGCTGCTTCAGGCTCCACTCGCGCTGCGGCGTGCCCACCGCACCGCGGAAGTACTTGCTCGTGACGATGTTGACCGCGTTCACCGACCAGGAGTCGGGGAACTCGACGCCGCGCTGCTCGAAGTTGATCGAGCCGTCGCGCCAGTTGGTCATGACGACGTCACGACGCTCCCAGACCACCTCGTCGTACGGGTGGACGCCGGGGGTCGTGTACACGCGCTCGATCCGCAGGCCCTTGCCGGGTCGTGACCGGCCGGAACCGCGTGCTGAGCCGCTCGTCGTCTCTGTCATGCCGTCTCCTCTTTTGAACAACGCCGTGGGCAGGCGGAAACGTCCCGGGGGATGTCCGCCGACCGGTCGGGTGGTCCGTCGTTCGTGTGCTACCGAAATTGATTTCTGGTGATCGCGATCAGTCCGAGGCGGGACTGTCCGCCGCGTCCACGGGCACCGCGGGCTCCGCGCGACCGGCGCGCAGCAGCGCGACCTCGGCCTCGAAGTCCTCCAGGGACTCGAAGGCCCGGTACACGGACGCGAACCGCAGGTAGGCGACCTCGTCGAGCTCCCGCAGCGGGCCCAATATGGTCAGGCCCACGTCGTGGGTGGTCAACTCGGCGCAGCCGGTGGCTCGTACCGCCTCCTCGACCCGCTGGCCGAGCAGGGCCAGCGCGTCGCCGGTGACCGGGCGGCCCTGGCACGCCTTGCGCACCCCGGCGATGACCTTGTCCCGGCTGAAGGGTTCGGTGACGCCGCTGCGCTTGATCACCGTGAGCGAGGCGGTCTCGATCGTGGTGAAGCGCCGTCCGCAGTCGGGGCACGAGCGACGACGCCTGATCGCGGCGCCGTCGTCGGTGGTCCGGCTGTCCACGACGCGGCTGTCCGCTCGCCGACAGAAGGGGCAGTGCATGCGGTTCCCTCTCCCCCTCGTTGAGACGCAGGTCGTCCGTGTTGCTCGTGCGCGCCGCGCGCGGTATGGCGAAGCGTGCCCGGGTTGTTGCCGCGCCCTCGCCCCGGGGTCTCCGCGTGGGGCCCGTCCGGTGCGCTCCGGGAATATGGTATATACGGCAACCACAACTTGTGGGTTCCTTTAGCGACCTCGACCACAAGATGTAGTGGCTACGGTAGACCGCGACCCCGAGCGCTGCAAGCCGACGCGCAGACACTCGGAGAGCCCGTGGTGACCTCTCGTCATCCCCGCAGGTCACCGCCCGACGTCCGGCGAAAATTAACCCGGCCGGCCGCGTGTCGTGGCACACGAGCCACGGATGCCACATATCGGGCAGTCGAAACGAGCGTTTTCCCCGAGCCGAATTCGAATGTATGTACGATTACTACAGCGGGAACCGAATGATCGCCACTGGATTGGCCTAAATTCACTCGAACGTGTGTTTGGCGCAACCTTTCGAACCCGACTACCGTTCTCCACGTGCGAGCAATCCGTCGAAAGGGCCAGCCGTGACCGGAGAAGCCACCGGAGCCATCCACCCCGGAATCCGCACCGAAAGTCTCCCCGTGAAACACCCGCACAGCACCACCGTGCCGCCTCCGGCGCCCGCCCCGGGCACCGAGAACGGGCAGGTCCAGGGTGGTTCGACGCGGCGTCCGGCGGGGGGGCTGACGCCGCGCCAGACCCGTGTCCTGGAAGTGATCCGCACCTCCGTGGAGACACGCGGATATCCGCCGAGCATGCGCGAGATCGGCGAGGCGGTCGGCCTGTCGAGCACTTCTTCCGTCGCGCATCAACTGATGGCCCTGGAACGCAAGGGCTATTTGCGCCGTGATCCGCATCGCCCGCGCGCCTATGAGGTGCGTTCGCCGGACGGCGGTCGCCCGCTCGCGCCGGCCGGGCCGCACGCCGAACGCGGTGCGCAGGCCGCGTCCTACGTGCCGGTGGTCGGTCGGATCGCGGCCGGTGGCCCGATCCTGGCCGAGCAGTCCATCGAGGACGTGTTCGCGCTGCCGCGCCAGCTCGTCGGCGACGGCGACGTGTTCCTGCTCAAGGTGAGCGGCGACTCGATGATCGAGGCCGCGATCATGGACGGCGACTACGTCGCGGTGCGCCGCCAGCCGGTCGCCGAGAACGGCGACATCGTCGCCGCGATGATCGACGGCGAGGCCACCGTCAAGCGTCTGCGGCACCGGGACGGGCACCGCTGGCTGATGCCGCACAACCCCGCCTACGAGCCCATTCCCGGAGACGAGGCGACCATCCTGGGCCGCGTGGTGGCCGTCATGCGACGGGTCTGAGATGACCGGGGACATCGACATACCGGCAGCGGGCGGTCGTACGGCGAGAGTTCGCCGTACGACCGCCCGTCTCGCGTTCGCGACACGGTGACGCTTCAGGCGCTGTCGTCCTTGTCGATCGCGGCCAGCGAGCGGCGCACCTGATTGCGGTCCTCGGTGTACCACAGCGGCGGCATCGAGGACCGGAAGAACCCGCTGTAACGGGCGGTGGCCAGCCGCGGATCGAGCACCGCCACCACGCCCCGGTCGTCCATCGCCCGGATCAGCCGGCCGGCGCCCTGCGCCATCAGCAGCGCGGCGTGCGTGGCCGACACCGCCATGAAGCCGTTGCCGCCGTTCTCCTGCACCGACTGCGCCCGCGCGCTCATCAGCGGGTCGTCCGGACGCGGGAACGGGATGCGGTCCATGACCACGAGTTGGCAGGACGGCCCGGGCACGTCCACGCCCTGCCACAACGACAGCGTGCCGAACAGGCACGTGCGCGGCTCGGCCGCGAATCGCCGCAACAGCTCCGCCAGCGAGTCGTCGCCCTGGCACAGGATCGGCATCTCGAGCCGCTCGCGCAGCGCCTCGGTGGCCGCCTCCGCGCCGCGCCGCGAGGAGAACAGGCCCAGCGCCCGCCCGCCGGCCGCCTCGATCAGCTCGGCGAGCTCGTCCAGGGTGTCCGCGCTCATCCCGTCCCGGCCCGGCGGCGGCAGATGCCGCGCGACGTAGAGGATGCCCTGCCGGGGGTAGTCGAACGGCGAGCCCACGTCCAGGCAGCGCCACGCCGCCAGGTCCGCGTCGGTATCCGGGTCCGCGTCCTCGTCCGGCTCCTCGCCGTCCCCCGGATGCACCGCGACCTCGGTGGGCACCGGCGCGGGCTCGTCGGTGAGCAGCCCCTCGGCGGTCAGCCCCAGACTGCCCGCCACGCCGCGGAAGTCACCGCCGAGCTTGAGCGTGGCCGAGGTGAGCACCACGGTGCGGTCGCCGAACAGCGCCTCGCGCAGCAGCCCGGCCACCGCGATCGGCGCCACCCGCAGACAGGCGCCGGTGCGCTCGTTGCGCTCCAGCCAGATCACATCGTGCGGCGAGCCCTTGAGGATGCGCTCGCAGGTGTCGTGGATGTGCTCGACGCCGGCCAGCGCCTGCCGCCGGGCCGCGTCCTCGTTGCTCAGCGACTTGTCCCGGACCTCGCCCAGCGAGGTGATCACGCCCCGGCTCGCGTCGCGCAGCGCGGACACCGTCCAGCCCAGATCCGGGTCCACCTCGCGCAGTCGGCCGGGCTCGCGCCCCTCCATGGTCTTCTTGAACGCCTCCGAGGCGGCGTCCAGGTTGTCCACCGCGCCCTCGTTGGCCAGCTTGCCCGCGCGGCGCGCGGCGCGGTCCACCGCGCTCAGGCTCAGCTCGGCGGTGGCCACCCCGGTGGCCCGGCCGGCGAACTCGTGCGCCTCGTCCACGATCAACAACTCGTGCTCGGGCAGCACCGGCGCGTCCTCCAACGCGTCGATGGCGAGCAGCGCGTGGTTGGTGACCACGATGTCGGCCTGCTTGGCCCGCTCCCGCGCGGCCTCGGCGAAGCAGTCGTCGCCGTACGGGCAGCGCGAGGCGCCCAGGCACTCGCGCGAGGACACCGACACCTGGGCCCAGGCCCGGTCGTTGACGCCCGGGCTCAGGTCGTCGCGGTCGCCGGTCTCGGTGTCGTCGGCCCACTCGCGCAGCCGGACCACGTCCTGGCCCAGCCTGCTCGTGGGCGCCGGGTCGAAGAGCACCTCGCCCTCGTCCGGCGGACCGTCGTGCAGCCGGTGCAGGCACAGGTAGTTGCCGCGGCCCTTGAGCGTGGCGAAGGTCGGCGAGCGGCGCAACATCGGCCGCAGCGCCTCGACCGTGCGCGGCAGGTCGCGCTCGACCAGTTGACGCTGGAGCGCGAGCGTCGCGGTGGCGACCACGACCTTGCGCCGCGCGGCGAGCGCGGGCACCAGGTAGGCCAGGGACTTGCCGGTGCCGGTACCCGCCTGGACCAGGAGGTGTTCGGCACGGGCCACCGCGCCGGAGACGGCCTCGGCCATGGACACTTGTCCGGGCCGCTCCGCTCCGCCGACGGCGGCAACGGCGGCGTGCAGGAGTTCGGTCAGCTCGGGACGGTCGGAGTCGCTCATCGGGCGACAAGCCTAGATGCTCCGACCGACATCGCCGACCGCGCGGCCCGCTTCGTCCGGCTTCTCCCGCGAGGTCGTGTCCCGGTGTCGGGCCCGCCCGGACCCGGGTCAGCCGAGCTTGGCGAGCACGGCCTTGGACATGCCCTCCTGGCCGAGCGCGTTGGGGTGCACCTGGGCGCCGGGCGACTCGGGCTTGATGCCCTCGATCCACTTGGTGCCGACCGGCCGGCACACGTCGTGGCCGGCCGAGCCGGCGTAGGTGTCCACGTACTCCGCGCCCTGCTTGGCCGCCTCCTTGGCGATCATGTCGTTCAGCGCCGGCACCACCTTGCGCAGGTAGGGCAGGTCGCCCTCGGCGACCGGGACCTGGGCGGGGCACGAGGGACCGCTCTCCGGCAGGATCGTGGGATAGCCCACGACCAGGATCCGGGCCTTGGGCGAGCGCTCCTTGATCCCGGCGATGGTGGCGGCGATCTTCGGCGCGGTGTCCGCGATCCGCTTGGCCAGCTCGTCGTTGCCGCCGCCGGCGTACTTGTCGGTGCACGGCTGGGTCGAGGTGGTGCTGCGGCTCTGGATCACGCACGTCGTGACGATCTCGGAGAAGCCGATGTCGTTGCCGCCGATGCCCAGGGTCACCAGCGCGGTGTCCGGGCGCAGCGCGTCGAACTGCGGCGGCGGCGAGCCCTGGGTCTGCTGACCCGCCGTCATGTCCGGGGTCCTGGCGCCGCCGCAGGTGACGTCGACGAAGCCGGCGATGTTCTTCTGCTTGGCCACCAGGTGCGCGTAGTTGCTCTCCGAGCGGCTGCACCCGGGCGGCGCTGTGGGCACGATCACGGGTATCTTCACGCCCGCCGCGTACGAATCGCCGAGCGCGACATAGGTGGCCCCGCTCGCGGCAACCGGCAGCGCGCTCGGCGCGGTGCCCTTGTCCGCCGCCGGCACGCCGGCCTTCTTGTCGGCGGACGCCGCCTTGTCGTCGGAGTCGTCCGAGCAAGCGGACAGCGCGACGAGCGCCGTCAGCGCGGCCAGACCCGCGATCGCCCTGCGAGTTGTGCGCACGTGCGCTCCCCTCCGTCGTGCCGGCTCCCGTTACCCGTCGGTAGGTCCCGGTCCGGTGAGACTAGGGTTTCCCGCGCGCGGTTTCCAGCATCCGCCGGTCACGAGCCGGTGCGGGTTTCAGTCCAGCTTGATCGTCTCGCGCCGCTGACCGGTCCCCGGGCGCCGGGACGCGGGCAGGTCCTCCAGCATGGTCAGGCACTCGCGCGCGGCGTCGATCTCGATGTCCTGGAAGGTCGCGGCGACCACGTCCACCCGTTCCCCGTCCGCCTCGATCACCACCCGTCCGTCCGGCCCGTACACGCCGCTGCGGCCGCACGCCGGGCCGAGCACGGTGTCGCCGATGTGGTTGGCGACCACGGTGTAGCAGGTGTTCTCCAGGGCCCGGGCGGCGAAGTACAGATCGCGGCGGTGTTCGCCGTCGCCGCGCGTGTAGACCCCGGGGCACAGGTACGCGTCGCATCCGTCGTGCACGGCGGCGCGTACGTGCTCGGGAAAGCTCACGTCGTAGGCGCTGCCCAGGCCCAGACGCCAGCCGGCGATCTCGATCGTGCAGCCGTGGTCGCCCGGGAGGAACAGTTCGCGTTCGTCGTGCCACAGGTGCTGGCGGTCGTAGGCCACGTGCGCGTCGCCGTCGCGGCCGATCACCACGAGCGAGATGGTCCGCCCGCCCGCGCGGCGCACCGCGGCGCCGACCACCGCGACCGTACGGGTGGCGTAGCAGGCGGCCTGGAGTTCACCGAGCCGGGTGTCGCCGGGCACGATGTCGCACGGTTTGACGTCGGGTCGGAACAGGTCGAGGTCATAGCCCGACAGGAACAGTTCCGGCAACACCACGACATCGGCACCGGCCGAGGATGCGAAGCGCACGAGTTGCGCGGCCGTGGCGACATTCGCGGGGATGTCACCCGGCCGCGCCTGGGCCTGTGCGGCGGCGACCCTCAGCGGTTGCCTCGCGTTTTCGGCGACGTCGGTCACCCGCCGCATTCTGGCATCGTGATGGGGATCACACCATCGGCAAACCGGACAGGTTGTTCGCGACCCGGTCGCGGCGTGCGGTGCGCCTCACATGCACAGCGCGTTGGGCACGCTCCCGTGCGCGCCCACGTGCGGACGCGTGGGGCGGTCCCGGTAGCCGTCCAGAAGCAACCGATTGCGGTTCAGGCACAGCCGCTCGATCCGCGGGGTGAGCAGGTCGAACAGCTCGTGCCGGTCCTTGAGTTCGGGGAACGCCGCCTGGTGGTCCAGGATCTCCTCGCGCACCAGCGCCCAGAAGCCCTCCTGCGGGACGCCCAGGTGTTGGGCCGCGAGATCGGCCAGGTAGCGGTGGTGGCCGACCAGCAGCGCGGCGTGGATGAACTGGCACAGGTAGTCCGGCCGTTCCCGAAGCAGCACCGCGGCGACCTCGACGGGCAGTTCGGCCAATTCGGGCAGCGGCTGATCGCTGATGTTGACGTCGTCGACGAAGTCCTTGATCGCGAGCCGGACCGGGACGTCGTGCTCGTCGAAGACCACGATCGCGTTCTCGCCGTGTGGGGAGAACACCAGACCGTACTTGTACAGGCAGTGCAGCAGCGGCGGGAGCAGCGCGTGGAAGAGCCGGCGCAGCCACACCCGGGGCGCCAGTTGCGAGCGTTCGATCAGTTCGGCGACGAACGGCCGGCCGTCCGGGTCCACGTGCAGCAGCGACGCCAGCGTGCGGGCGCGTTCGCCCGGGTCCAGGCGCGGGGCCAGTGGTTCGCGCCAGATCGCGCCGAGCAGTTCGCGGTACTGGTAGGGCACGCCCGGCAGTTCCTCCAGGACCGGGTGGCGCACGGTGACCGACGCGGTCTCGCCGAGCATGATCACCCGGCACTCGTCGCGCAGGAACGGGTCCGCGTCGCGCAGCCCCAGCACCCAGTCGGTGACGGCGGGCGCGGCCAGCGTGCGTTCGCTGGGCAGGCCGCGCCACACCAGTGTGTTCAGCACCGACAGCGGCAGCTTGACGGTGCGCCGGGCGGGCCGGTCCAGGTTCAGGAAGGTGCGCACCGACTGCTGCGCGAGGTGGTGATCCTCCGCCTCGCCCAGTGCGATGATCGCACCGGCGGCGATCTGCGGCGCGAACAGCGTCGCGATCGTCTCGTCCCACTGCCACGGGTGCACCGGCAGCCAGTGGAAGTCGTCCGGGTCCCAACCGTGCGCGGCCGGCACCCGACGAAAGCGCTCGATCGTCTCCGGGTCCAGTTCCTCGGCGTACAGCCGCGCCCGGTCCAGCCCGGGCACCGCGCGGTAGACGGCCAGGTCCCGGTGCACCGCGATCCACGGCAGCCGCAGCGGACGTCGCGCCTCCGGCGGGTATTCGCGCGCGTCGCTCGCCGAGAAGCCGACCCGGCCCTTGTTCGGCACGATCCACGGATGGCCGGTCTGGTGGCCCTCCAACTCGGCGTAGCCCAGGTCGGCCAGTGTCGCGGCGCTCTCCGCGCTCGCCGCGCTCGCCGCGTCGGCGGCCAGCGTCGCGGTCAACTCGCGCACCAGGTGGCCCGCGGTGTCCCCGCTCAGCCCGATCACGGTGTGCGCGTCCAGCAGGAACTGGAGCATGTCCTCTGCCGGGTCGGCGCCGCCCTCCCATTCGCGCACTACCGAGGCGGGGTCCACGTGCCAGGCGTCATAGGCGCCGCGCCGGGCCCGGAAGCGGTAGTGCACGTCGCCGGAGACGTCCACGGTGTAGGTGTCGCCGTCGGCGACGGGGCCGAGCAGTTCCTCGTAGGCGAACTCGGCGAGCGCCTTGGCGATCATGTCCCGGTTGACCCGGCGCCAGAGGTCCCGGTCACCGGCGGCGCCCGGTCGCGCGCCGGGGACCCGGGACGCGGGCTCAGGCGCGGCGGGTCGGGTGCCCTGGTGCGGCAGTTCGGCCTCGATGGGCCCCGCTGCCGGGTTCGACTGCGACATTGCGTACCTCTGCGGGGTCGGTCGCGCTCCGTCGGTGCGGCCGGCGCACGGGCTCGGTGTCGCCCGCGGCCAGGCCGAACGTGGTGAACGCGGTGCGGATCGGCAGCCGGTAGACCGCGCTGCCGCACACGGAGTTGAGAATGGTCGCGGCCCGGTGCGCGCCCAGGCCCAGGTCGGGTGTACCCACGCCGTGTGTGTGCAGCTCGGCGTTTTGCGCGTACAGCCCGCCGGTGACGTGCTCGGCGAGCTCGACGCGATGGTCCAGGTCGATCAACGGCCGGCCTGCGTCGTCACGCGCGATCAGGTCCTTGAGCGGATCCAATATCGCCGGATGCCGCGGCGCGTACCCGGTCGCCAGCACGACCCGGTCGGTGCGCACGGTGAAGGCGCGGTCCTGTTCGCCGTGCCGACAGCCCAGTTCCACCCCCTCGCCGGTGGTGCGCGCGGCGGTCACCGTGACATCGGGCATCAAGGTGGCGCGCACCCGCCCGCCCGCGATCCCGCGCTCGTAGAGCTCGTCGTGGATCGCGGCGATGGTGTCCGCGCTGATCGCCTTGTACAACTGCCACTGCTCGGGCACCAGGCGGTCGCGGACCGGCTCGGGCAGCGCGTGGAAGTAGCGCGTGTAGTCGGGCGTGAAGTGCTCCAGGCCGAGCTTGGAGTACTCCATCGGGGCGAACGCGGGCGAGCGGGTCAGCCAGGTCAGGCGCCGGTTCGGTCCGCGCCGGCGCAGCAGGTCCAGGAAGACTTCGGCGCCGGACTGCCCCGAGCCCAGTACCGTGACGTCCTCGGCGTCGGTGAGGTCGGCCCGGTGGCCGAGGTAGTCGGCCGCGTGCAGCACGCTCTCGCCGAGCAGGCGCGCGAACGGCTCCGGCACCACCGGCTCGGTTCCGATGCCCAGCGCCACGTGCCGGGCGTGCACGTGATGCCGCTCGCCGGTCCCCATGTCGCGGAACTCGACCCGGTACAGGTCGCCTTCCCAGCACACCGAGGCCACGTCGCTGCCGAACCGGCAGGCCGGCAGCGACTCGGCGACCCACCGGCAGTAGTGGTCGTACTCGCGGCGGGGCACGTGCAGCCGCTCGGCGAAGTAGAACGGGAACAGCCGGTCGTGCGCGCGCAGATAGGCCAGGAAGGACCACGGGCTGGTCGGGTCGACCAGGGTGACCAGGTCGGCCAGGAACGGCACCTGGAGCGTGGTGCCGTCCAGCAACAGCCCGGGATGCCAACTGAACGCGGGGGCCCGGTCCAGGAACAGCGTGCGCAGCGGCTCGACCCGGTCGGCCAGCGCGGCGAGCGCGAGGTTGAACGGCCCGATGCCGACGCCGACCAGGTCGTACACCACCGCGCCGGGATCGGGCGCCCGGCGCGGGGCGGGCAGGCGTTCGGTCACCGTCGGGCACCCGATTCCCGCACGCTGCGCGCTCGCATCATCAACGCGGCGGTCTTGTCCGGGAGTTCGACGTCGCCTGCGTGCCGGAAGCCGGCCCGGGCGAAGGCCGCCAGCGACGCGTGGTTGCGCACGTCCGGTTCGCCGACCACGCGCATCGTGTCGGGGGCGGCGCGCAGCACCAGTTCGGCGACCGCGCGCAGCAGCAGCGAGCCGATCCCGCACCCGCGCCGGGCCGCCGGGCCGACCAGCAGGTGGATCCCCACGTCGTGCGGGCGCGCGGGGTAGTGCCGGGCCAGGTCGTCCAGGTCGGCGCGATACAGCTCCCAGTAGCTGATCGGCTCGTCGTCCAGGCAGCCCAGGTAGGCGTTGGTGTGGGTACCCGCGGCCTGGGTCGCCAGGTGTCGGCGCACCACCTCCTCGTCCCCCGCCAACTCCCACCAGGGGGCGATGGCGGGGTCGTTCATCCACGCGTGCAGCAGCGCCAGGTCGCGCTTGGGGTGGATCTCGTGCAGCGAGAACCGGCCCACCGGAAGCGGGACCGCTCCCCAGCGCGCCGCCTCGGCGAGCGGTCCGGTCAGCCCCGCGCGCGGGTGCCGGGTGGCCAGGCGCACGGTCTCCGCCTCGGCGAGCGCCGGCTGATCGGTGGTGCGGGACGACAGGGATGACGGGCTCATACGGGGACGGAACCTCCTGGGACCGGGCTCACGCCGGGGCGTCGGCGAGCGGGTTGCGGATGTGCACGTAGATCGACTGCGTCGCCACGGGACCGACGAGTTCGTCGAGGCCGTGCAGTCGGGTCATCAGGTTGGCCTTGCAGCGCGGCCTGGGATCGGTGAGCAGCGAGCGCGCCGCGCCGGAGGTGGACGCGTGGCCGGCGAGCAACGCGCGCAGGCGGGCCAGCAGCACCGACTCCTCGACCAGGCCCTGCGCGCCGAACGCGCCGATCAGGCCGAGCAGGTTGTTCACGCCCAGGTAGTAGGCCAGCCGCTCGTCGGCGATCTCGTCCGCCACCACGGTGTCGCTGGCCACCCCCGCGGCGGGCAACCGGCGGGCCAGGTCGCCCGCGCGCGAGGCGCGGAAGTAGTAGCCCTGGTTGTCCCGGTAGCGTCCGCCCACCGGCAGGCCGTCCGCGTCCAACAGGACCAGGGTGTTCTGCTGGTGCGCCTCCAGCGCGATGCCCGCGTGCCGGTCCAGCCACAACACCGGTTCGGCCACCACCGCCAGGTAGCGCTCGAACCACTCCTCGGCGACCGAGGCCGGTGCCCGCCCGGTGCGCTCGGCGAGCGCGTGTACGTATCCGGCCAGCCGCGAGGGGCCGATCCCGGGCCGTTCGGCCACCAGCGCGGCCACGCACGAGACCCGCTGGTCGACCGCGAACGGATTGGCCCGCAGCACCAACTCCAGGCCGGCCGCGGGTCGGTCCTGGCGCGGGTACGACTCCGGCGGCGCCACCGAGATCCAGGCCGGGTCGCGGACGATGTCGAAGGCGGGGTGCACGGACCGCAGTTCGTGCTCCAGGCCGGAGCGCAGCAGGCGGTGCACCTCGATCCCGCGCAGCAGTTCCTTGGGCAGGTTCTCCCGGCGCGAGTTGGTGATCCGCAGGCCCAGCGAGAGCTTGAGCATCACCTCGGCGTCGGGCCGATAGACGGTGCGCACCGACGAGGTGGGATGCCACGGGGCGCCGGCCGGGCCCAGCGCGCGCAGCCGACCCGCGTCGAACAGCGCCCGCAGATGCGGGCGCTCGGGCAGGTCCCGGGCCTGCCACGGGTGGGCGGGCACCAGAACGGTGCCCGCGGGCGCGCGCAACTCGCCGGCGAACTCGGCGAGCACCTCGGCCGCCTCGCGCTCCAGCGCGCTGTCCTGCGCGACCAGGTCGGCGTCCGCGGCGAACCAGTGCAGCGCGAAGGAGCCGCGCAATTCCGGCGACCACGCGGCGTCCTCGTCCGGGTCGAGCCGGTCTCGGCTCTTGGGCGTGGGGTGCATCGGATGGCCCAGCACCAGTGACTGCTCGGCGGCCAGGAACGGCGCCGTACCGGGCGGGTCCTCGGGGTGCGCGCGGCGGTAGGCGATGTAGCGCTCGGCGCGGGTGACCGAGTCGGCCACCCGGATCGCGGTGTCTCCGCACGCCCCGCCGGCCTCGCGCGCCCCCGCGCCGGCCTCGCGCTCACTCGCCTCCTGCGCGCTCGCCTCGTCGCCCAACAGCAGCGTCAGCGTGACCGCGTTCAGCGGGCCCTCGTCGATCAGGCGCGGGGCGCCGAAGCGGTGCCACCCCGAGGGCGACCAGTAGTGCACCGGCACCGTCAGGGTCCGGCCGATCGCGGGCAGATCGATGGTCAGCATGCTCGACTCCGGCTCGGGCAGCGCGCGTTCGCGCACCCAGCAGCGGAGCAGGCATTCGACCGTCGCCCCGTCGGCGGCCCGCCGGGTGTCCGGCGCGTCGAGATGGTCCGTTTCGGGATCCGTCCGCACGGCGGACGGATCGGGACCCGCGATGGTCATCGCTGCTCCGTGTGGTGTCGATCGACCCGGTGGTCGATGCCCGTGTATGGGCGTGCTGTCGGGATATGGAGATTTCGACCCGTGTCGATTGTTTGGCGCGAAAGGTCGCAAACATGCGAGGCGCGCGGAACCGAGGATTGTTGACGGAGCGTCAGCCCACCGGGGCGCTTTCCGCGCGCCCCGCCTCGACCACTGCCGCGAGCAGCGCCGCCAGGTCCGTGCCGGTGGTGTTCGGGTTGAGCAGGGTGAGCTTGAGCCGGATCGCGCCGGGCCCCTCGCCCAGTTCGGTACGGCCCACCACCGCCCGCCCCTCGTGCAGCAGCCGACGGCGCAGCGCAGCGTTGACCCGGTCCGCCTCGGCCCGGTCCGCGGGTCTGCGCCCGTCGTACCGGTCGGGGAGGTAGCGGAAGACCACCGAGGTGAGCACCGGCTCCGCGACCAGTTCCAGGCGCGGGTCGGCGCGAATCAACTCCGCCGCGTGCCGGGCCAGATCGTGGCAACGATCGACCAGCTCGCCCAGCCCCGAGCGGCCCAGCGCGCGCAGGGTGACCGCGATCTTGAACACGTCCGCGCGCCGCGTGGTGCGCGGCGAGTTGCCCAACAGGCTGAGGTAGCCGGCCTGTTCGTCGTCGTCCGGATTCAGGTACGCGGCGCGCTGTGCGAGCGGGCCCAGCAGCGCCGCGTCGCGCACCAGGAAGACCCCGGCGGCGATCGGCTGCCAGCCCAGCTTGTGCAGGTCCAGACCCACCGAGTGGGCCCGATCCAACCCGACCAGCAGCGGCGCGAGCCGGTCCGAGAACAGCGCGCCGCCGCCGTAGGCCGCGTCCACGTGCAGCCACGCGTGCAACTCGCGGGCCACCGAGGCGATCGCCGGCAGCGCCTCGATCGCACCCAGGTCGGTGGTGCCCGCGGTGGCCACGATCGCCGCGATCCGGTCGTTGCCCGCCAGCACCCGCCGACCGGCCGCGGCCAGCGCGTCCGGGTCCATCCGGTGGTCGGCGCCGGCCGGCACGGTGACCACGGCGTCCTCGCCCAGGCCCAGCAGGCCCGCGCAGCGGCGCACCGAGAAGTGCGCGGCCTGCGAGCACAGGATCCGCCGCCGGCCCACCCCGGGCCCGGCGGTGTCGCGCGCGAGCAGCAGACCCATCAGGTTGGCCTCGGTACCGCCGCTGGTGATCGTGCCGCCGGCCACGCCGGGGGTGAAGCCGACCAGGCCCGCGAGCGCGGCGACCACCTCGACCTCCAGAGCGCTCGCCGCCGGGGCCTGGTCCCACGAGTCGAGCGAGGGGTTGAGCGCGGCGGCGACCAGGTCCGCCGCCACCGCGACGGCCAACGGCGGGCAGTGCAGATGCCCCGCGCAGTGCGGATCGGCCGGATCGGCCGTACCCCACGCCAGCAGCGCGGACAACTCGCGCAGCGCGGCGGACTCGCCCACCCCGATCACCGGCAGCGGGCCCGGACCACCGCCGGCCGCCCCGCGTGCGGCCGCGAACGCCCCCGCCGCACCCGCGCCCAACGCGCCCGGGCCCAGTACCCGGGCCACCTCGGCCGCGACCACGCCCGGACCACCCGCCGGCAGCGGCCCGCCCCGCGCGCCCACCCCGGCCTCCAGCGCGGACAGCGCGACCTCGACCAGCGCCCGCAGCTCGTCGGCTCCGGTGACCCCGCCCGCGAGCGCGGCCCCGACCGGATGTCCGACGTGCCGCGCGCCGCTCACGCCGACCCCGATCCGGCCGCCGTGCCCGAGTGGCCGGAGCGGGCCGCCTCGATCGCGTCCGCCAGCCGCTCCAGCACCGCGTCCGCCTGCACGTCGGTCATCGTCAGCGGCGGCAGCAGCCGCACCACGCTGTCGTGACGCCCGCCCAGTTCCACGATCAGCCCCCGGGCCAGCGCCTCGCGCCGCACCCCGATCGCCAACCGCGGCGCCGCGGGACGGGCCCCGCACGCGTCCGGGGCGGCGTCCGGCTCGACGATCTCCACGCCGAGCATCAGGCCGCGTCCGCGCACCTCCCCGATCGCGGGCTGATCCGGCATCAGATCGCGTAGCGCGCCCGCGAGTCGGGCCCCCAGCAGGGCCGCACGCTCGTGCAGTCGGTGCTCGCGCACGAACGCGATCGTCGCGGTGCCCGCGGCCATCGCGAGCTGATTGCCGCGGAAGGTGCCCGCGTGCGCGCCGGGCCACCAGCGGTCCAACTCGGCGCGGTAGACCACCACCGCCAGCGGCAGGCTGCCGCCGATCGCCTTGGACACGACCATCACGTCCGGCACCACGCCGGCGTGGTCCACACCCCACATCGCGCCGGTGCGGCCCAGGCCGGTCTGGACCTCGTCCGCGATCAACGCGATCCCGCGCTCGGCCGTCAGCCGACGCATCTCGCGCAGCCAGCCGTCCGGCGCGGGCAGCACCCCGCCCTCGCCCTGGACCGGCTCCACGATCATCCCGGCGGCGGCCGGCACTCCGCCGCCCGGATCCGTCAGCAGCGTGCGCGCGTAGTGCGCGGCGATCCGCTCGCCCTCGGCGCCGCCGGTGCCGAACGGGCAGCGGTAGTCCTGCGGGAACGGCAGCCGTACGGTGTCGCCGGTGCCCGCACCGATCGCGTCGCGGATCGCGGTGTCGCCGCCGACCGCGAGCGCCCCCTCGGTCATCCCGTGGTAGGCGCCGGTGAACGCGACCACCCCGCGCCGCCCGGTCGCGGTGCGCACCAGTTTCAGCGCCGCCTCCACCGCGTCGGTGCCGGCCGGGCCGCAGAACTGGATCCGGGCGTCGCGCGCCAACTCCGGCGGCAGCGTGGCGAACAGTTCCTCGACGAAACGGTCCTTGACCGGCGTGGCCAGGTCCAGCACGTGCAGCGGTGCGCCCGTGTCCAACACGCCCCGGATCGCGGCGAGCACCACGGGATGGTTGTGGCCGAGCGCGAGCGTGCCGGCGCCGGAGAGGCAGTCCAGATAGCGCCGGCCGTCGGCCCCCTCGACGGTCATCCCGCGCGCCCGCACCGGCACGATCGGCAACGATCGCGCGTAGGTGCGGGCCGAGGACTCGCGGGCTGCCTGCCGGCGCAGGATGCCCGGCCCGTCGGCAACCGGCGTGCCGGAGCGCTGCCGACCGATCCGCCCGGCATCCGAGGGCACGGTGTCGGCATGAGCGGTGTCGGCGGGTGCGGTGTCGGCATGAGCAGTGTCGGCGGGCGTGGTGTCGGCAAGCGTGGTGTCGGCGGGCGGCGCGGGTGACGCCGGGTCCTCGGTACCGGAGCGGTCGTCCGGCCTGGTCAGGGCGGCGGTCATGACTGCGGCACCTCCACAAGGGCGATCGGAATTAGGTAAGGCTTACCTTTAAATGACGACGGAAGGCAAAACCATCATCACAACGAGTGACTATCGCCGGATCGACGGCCCCTGCTGAAACAACGACCGAACCGCCGCCCGATCACGGCCGGCGCGCCCTCCGATACTGTCGGGCGGTCGAATACGGGGGCGCACACGGGGAGGTAGGCGCTTGACGCGCGGCGTTCGCACGCTGTTCGTCACGCTGACGGTGGCGGTGTCGCTGCTGGTGACGGGCACCGTCATGGCACTGACACTGGACGGCGCCGGCAACGACGACGGCAATGACAGGGCGCCGGGGGCGCTCGCGGATCCGGGCGATCCCGCGCACTGGACCCCGGAACGCATGAGCCGGGCCAAACCCCGGGACCCCAAGAGCGACGAGGGCCCACCCGCACCCGCCGCGGCCCCCGAGGAGCCGGACCCGCAGGCCACCGGCGGCCCCCTGCCCGACGTGCTCGCCGAGGCCAAGCCACCGCCCGTACAGGCCCGACCGATCGCCCGCCCGTACACCGGCGAGGCCGGCACCGTCGCCGTCGGCAAACTCTTCTTCGAGGCCCCCGACGGCCCCTCGGTCTGCTCCGGCACCGTGGTCGCCGACCCCAAGCGCCCCGGCCGCAGCAACCTGGTCTGGACCGCCGGCCACTGCGTCCACGCCGGCCGCGGCGGCACCTGGTTCGCCAGCCTGCAATTCGTGCCCGCGTTCAACAGCAGCGGCCAGGCCACCCTGGCCAACCTCGGCAACCCCGGCCCGGTCGCGCCGTTCGGCCAGTGGCCGGCGACCTCGGTCGCCACCTCCGAGCAGTGGCGCGCGGGCGGCACCGGCTCCACCTCACCGGCCACCGCCCACGACTACGCGGTGGTCGAGGTCAAGAACCCCGACCGCGGCACGCGCAGCCTGGAGGAGGTGGTCGGCCGCGCCCTGCCGGTCTGGTTCGACGCCCCGCGCGACCTCCCCGCCGCCAGTGCGTACGGCTACCCCCAGGACGCCCCCTTCGACGGCCTGACCATGTTCGGCTGCACCCAGGCCCCGCGCCGGGTGACCGTCGACCCGAACGCGCCGCCGCTGCTGCGGATCGGCTGCACCATGACGGCCGGCGCCAGCGGCGGCGGTTGGTACGCCACCGCCCCCGACGGCACCCTGCGGCTGATCGGCAACAGCGCGCTCAGCGGCGCCGGACACACCTGGATCGCTGGCCCCTACCTGGGCCAGGAGGCCCGCCGCATGCTGGAGGATCTGGGCGGCAAACGCTGAACGGACCACCGCACCCCGCGCCACTGCCGCACCCGGACACGACGAAGGCCCGGGCCACACACCGATGTCGGTGTGCGACCCGGGCCCGAAGGCTCCGAGGATCAGCGCTTGGCGACCACGAACCGCTCCAGCTCGGCCGCGAGTTGCCGGCCCACCCGGGCGTGCAGCCAGGTCCCCTCCTCGCGGTGCTCGGTGGCCAGCAGCTCACCGCTGCCGTGCACCTTGGCGACCAGATCGCCGCGCTCGTACGGCACGACCACCTCGACCTCCACGTCCGGACGCGGCAGTTCCTCGTCGATCAGCGCGAGCAGCTCGTCCATGCCCTGCCCGGTCCGGGCGGACACCACGATCGCGTGCTTCTCCCGACGCAACAGCCGCGCAAGCACCTCCGGATCGGCCGCGTCGGCCTTGTTCACCACCACGATCTCACGCACCTTGTGCGCCTCGACCTCGGTGAACACCTCGCGTACGGCCGCCAGTTGGGCCTCCGGCGTGGGGTCGGAGCCGTCCACCACGTGCAGGATCAGGTCCGCGTCGGCGACCTCCTCCAGGGTGGACCGGAACGCCTCGACCAACTGATGCGGCAGATGCCGCACGAAGCCGACCGTGTCCGCCAGCGTGTACCCGCGACCGCTGGGCGTCTCGGCCCGGCGCACCGTCGGATCCAGCGTGGCGAACAGCGCGTTCTCCACCAGCACGCCCGCACCGGTCAACCGGTTCAGGATCGAGGACTTGCCGGCGTTGGTGTAACCCGCGATGGCCACCGACGGGATGGCGTTGCGACGCCGCTCCTGCCGCTTGGTGTCCCGGGCCTTCTTCATGTCCGCGATCTCGCGGCGCATCTTGGCCATCTTCTCCCGGATGCGCCGACGATCGGTCTCGATCTTCGTCTCACCGGGACCACGCGTGGCCATCCCGCCACCGCCGCCGCCACCCATCTGGCGCGACAGCGAGGCACCCCAGCCGCGCAGGCGCGGCAGCATGTACTGCATCTGCGCCAGCGAGACCTGGGCCTTGCCCTCTCGGGACTTGGCGTGCTGCGCGAAGATGTCCAGGATCAGCGCCGTGCGGTCCACGACCTTGACCTTGACCACGTCTTCGAGCTGGATGAGCTGACCCGGGGTCAGCTCACCGTCGCAGACCACGGTGTCCGCGCCCGTGGCGATCACCACGTCGCGCAGTTCCCTGGCCTTTCCGGACCCGATGTAGGTCGCCGGGTCCGGCTTGTCACGGCGCTGGATCAGTCCGTCCAGCACCTGCGAGCCCGCGGTTTCCGCGAGCGCCGCGAGTTCCTTGAGCGAGTATTCGGCGTCGGCCGCGGTCCCGTCGGTCCAGACCCCGACGAGCACGACCCGTTCCAGGCGAAGCTGCCGGTATTCGACCTCGGTGACATCGGTCAGCTCCGTGGAGAGACCGGCGATTCGGCGGAGCGCGCTGCGCTCCTCGCGGTCGAACTGGTCGCCGTCGTAGTCGAGCGGACCGACCCCGACGTCATCGCCCGTTCCGAATCCGTCGAAGGCCGCTCCGTCGTCGAAGCCGTCGGCGTCGTCGAATGGGGGAGTCGAGTCCGTGTCGTCGTGTCCGGCGCGGTGTGAGCGAGAAGTCATATCGTCCTGTTCAACGTAGTCGGCGGGCCGCTCCATTCCCCGGGGCGGCCGTCACGATGGTCCCACGGCGGCCACCGCACGGGCATCCGGGTTTTCGGCGGGTTCGTCACGCGACGTCCGCGAACCCGGCCGGCTCCGGCCCGCCAGAGCCGCGGCCACGCCCCGGGCGCCCACTCGAGGCACCCTCTCGGATCCGCCGTGCGGGTCCACCGCGCGCCGCGACCTCACGAGGTGAGCAGTCGCGCCTGTCCCGCGTCGGTGTGCACCTTGATCTTGTGCTGCGACTGGTCGTTGCGCGAGACCTTCACGTCGGTGTCGCCGAGGGTGGTGGACACGTCCGCCGCGTACTGCTGCCCACCCGGGACACGCACCGTGGCCCGGCCCGCGTTGGTCTTGGCGTCCACGTCGGTGGGCGGCTTGGTGAAGGTCAGGTCGATCGACCCGGCGCTGGTCTGCGCGGTCACCTTCGCCGAGGTGACCCCCTCGCCGTCGATCTTGCCCGCGCTGGTGTGCAGGTTGAGCGTCCCGGTCACATCGCGCAGGGTCACGTTGCCGGCGTCGGTGCGGATGTCGAGCGCGGCGCCCCCGCGCGGAATGGTCACCTCGTACGCCACGAAGCAGGCCTTCTTGTTCGCGCAGTCGTAGTCCAGGACCAGTTGGCCGTTGCCGTCCACGTTGTGCGTGGTCGTCGGGGCCGTCTTGTCGTAATGCTGTTTCTCCGTCACCTTGACCGTCTTGACGTCGGCCTCGGTCACCTTGACGTTGCCCGCGTTGCTGTCCACCTTGATGGAGCGCACGTTCTGCGTGACGTCGTAGGACGTGGTCTTCTTCTCCGCCTCGTGGTCGTCGGTGTCCACGTTGAATTCGCACGCGGTGAGCACCAGCGGGAGCGCGACCAGCGGGGCCAACAGGGTCAGTCGGCGGGTGCGGGCAGACATGGAATCTCCTTGGGTCGGGGCGGGGTGCGCCGCCCGAACGCACGACCACTCCCCCGCTTTCCTGGTACCTCCCAGGCTAGGAATACCCGCCTCGTCCCGCGTCGGTCCGGCGTCGGGTAAGGCGGGTCCTTCCCTGGCAGGAGAGAGCCCCGAGGCGCTCCACCTCCAGGAAGGACCCGCCTAGGGGTTCTCCCGGACCCCGGTACCGGGACCCACCGCCCGCGTCAGTGCGCCAGGCGCGCGCCCAGGGCCGGCTCGAGGGCGGCGAAATCGGCCGCCTCGGCCTCGTCCAGGACCGCGTAGCCCGCCGCCACCAGCTCGTCCGTGAGCTCCTCCGCGGCCTCCCGCCGGGCCCTCAGCTCGGCCGTGACCTCGGGAAACGGCTTCCGGTGCCCGTAGAACTCCAGATACGGGCTTGCCTCGGCCGCCTGGGCCTCCACCGGTGCGAGACGATGCGCGGCCAAGGCCAGGATGTGCAGCCCGCCGCGGTGCTCGCGCAGCGTCTGGAGGTTCTGCGCGAGCGCGGCGGGCGCGTCATCCGGAAGAGGTACACCGCGCCAGGCCGAATAGAGCGGAGCCAGCCCACCCAGATCGTTGGCCCGCACGATCCGGGTGGTGATCGCGGCGAGTCGCTCCACCTCGGGCAGGTCGGCCAAGTGCTCGCGACCCCAAGCGCGCACGCAGTCCGCGTACAGCTCGCCGATCCGCGCGGGCGGCGCGACCTTACGGCCCGCCTCCCACAGTGGGATCAGGGTCTCGGCGGTGAAATGGTGGAAGGCGCGCACCACCGTCTCGTCGTCCGCGTCACCGAGCACCCCGCCGCGACCGGTGATGTACAGGGTCACGCCGTCCAGGCCCAACTCCGCGCCGCGCGCCACCGTGTTCGGCGCGAAGAAGAAGGCCCCGCCCGCCTGCACCGTCTTCTTCACCGCGCGGGTGGTGGCGCGTGCCGTGTCCAAGCTGCTCATGTCGGTGTCTCCCCATGACGGTATTGCTTGACCAGGTCATGCAAGACCTATCACGGGGCGCCGGGCGTGCACAGGTGCCCGATGGCGCCGGCGACATCGCCGGCCCGGATGTCACAACCGGGCGAGGTCGACCCGCCCCTCGGCGACGATCACGGCCGGGCCGGTCATCTCGATATGGCCGTCCACCCGCTCGGTGATCACCAGCCGACCACCGGGCACGTCCACCGTGTAGGTGACCGGCTCACCGGTGACGGCCGGCTCCGCACCGTCCGCCCGCGCCGCGGCGACCATCACCGCACACGCCCCGGTCCCACACGAGCGGGTCTCCCCGGATCCGCGCTCGTGCACCCGCATCGCCACGTGCCCCGGTCCCCGACGCACCACGAACTCGACGTTGACCCCTTCGGGGTAGGCCCCTTCCGGGGATACTGCGGGCGCCGTGTGGAGCGGGCCCGCCTGGGCCAGGTCCTCGACGAACACCACGGCGTGCGGGTTGCCCATGTCGACGTTGGTCGCGGGCCGCACCCGCCCCTCGACGTCCACCCCGATGCCCCCGGAGCCGGGCAGCCGGGCCACGCCCATGTCGACGGTGACCGCGCCCTCGCTCGGTACGGTGACCACCTTGATCCCACCGCGGGTGGCCACCCGCAGCTCGCCCGCCTCGGCCAGGCCGCGCTCGACCAGGTGCCGGGCGAACACCCGCACGCCGTTTCCGCACATCTGCGCGATCGACCCGTCGCTGTTGCGGTAGTCCATGAACCACTCGGCCTCGCCCGCCAGATGCTCGGCGGCCGGGTCCTTCGCCGCGCGCACCACGCGCAGCACGCCGTCGGCGCCGATGCCCGCGCGCCGATCGCACAGCGCGACGACCTGCTCGGCGGTCAGGTCCAGCTCGCCGTCCGCGTCCGGCACGATCACGAAGTCGTTCTCGGTGCCGTGGCCCTTGAAGAAGTGCAGAGTGCTCACCGCACCATCCTAGGCCGTGACCGCGAACGCCCCCGGCGGGTTTCCACCGGGGGCGCTCGGGCGTGGGAAGGGGGCGGGTCGGCGAGATTGAGGCCCGTTATCGAATGCCTCCCGCCCATCGGGCCCGATCAGTCGGGCCGGACCACACCCGCCGCGCCACCACCCCTGCGGGTCGGTTCCGCCACCGCCTGGACCCGGCCGCCCGGGAGGAACTCCAGTGCCGCGGCGGCGCCGATCTCCGGATTGGCCTTGAGCACGTGCCCGCGTTGCTCCAGGGCCGTGCGCAGCGAAGCCGGCACCCCGGGTTCGACTTCGGTGGCCGCTCCGTTGCGCTGGGACAGGCGCGGCGCGGCGACCGCCTGCGGCAGGGGCAGCCCGCGGTCCAGCCGCCCGGTCAGCACCTGGAGCACGGTGGTGATGATGGTCGCGCCGCCGGGCGAGCCGACGGCGATGAACGGCCGACCGTCGCGGAGCACGATCGTCGGCGACATGCTGCTGCGCGGGCGCTTGCCCGGCGCGGGCAGGTTGGGGTCGAACACGCCGGGGGTGAGCGGCGCGAAGTTGAAGTCCGTCAGTTCGTTGTTGAGCAGGAAGCCGCGCCCGGGCACGGTGATCGCGCTGCCGCCGGTCTGCTCGATGGTCAGCGTGTAGGACACCACGTTGCCCCAGCGGTCGGCGGCGACCAGATGGGTCGTGGACAGCCCCTCGATCGGCTCGGCCGCCTCGGGCGTGCCGGTGGGCCGGCAGCTCCGGTCGTACGGCGCGGTGGGATCACCCGGCGGGACCGGGCTCACCGCGGCGTGGTCGGGGTCGATCAGGCACGCGCGCTCCCGGGCGTAGCCGTCCGCAAGCAGGCCCCGGAGCGGTACGTCCACGAAGGCCGGGTCGCCGACGTAGCGGTTGCGGTCGGCGAAGGCGAGGCGGGACGCCTCCAGGTAGTGGTGCGTCGCGACGACCTCGTCCTGCCGGCGTGGGTCGGTGGTCTCCAGCATGTTGAGCGCCTCGCCCACGGTGGATCCGCCCGACGAGGACGGCGCCATGCCGTAGACGTCCAGCCCGCGGAAGTCGACACGGGTGGGCCGCTGGTCCAGGACCCGGTAGCGGGCGAGGTCACCGGTCTCGATCAGACCGGGCCGGAAGACCCGGTCCGCGCCGGGCGCCATCGGTGGTTGTTGGGCGGTGCGCACCACCTCGCGGCCGAGCCCGCCCCGATACAGCCAGTCCACGCCGTTGCGGCCGAGCTGCTCGTAGGTCCGGGCCAGGTCCGGGTTGCGGAAGACGCTGCCCACGACGGGCGGCTGTCCGTTCGGCAGGAACAGCTTCGCGGTCGGGGCGATGTCGTCGAACCGACTCGCGTTCGCCGCGGTCTGGTCGTGGAAGGTCTGGTCGACCACGAACCCGCGCTCGGCCAGTGCCCGGGCGGGCTCCAGGGCCGCGCGCAGGTTGGTGGTGCCCCACTTGCGCAGCGCGGTGTTCCAGGTCTGCGGGGTTCCGGGCACACCCACCGAGAGCCCCGAGTTGACCCCCTGGTCGAACGGGATCGGCAGCCCGGTGGCCGGGTCGAGGAACGCGCCCTCGCCCATCCGCGCGGGTGCCGTCTCCCGGCCGTCCAGGGTGCGCACGGTGCGGCTGCGGGCGTCGTAGTAGACGAAGTAGCCACCGCCGCCGATCCCCGACGAGTACGGCTCGGTGACGCCGAGCGCGGCGGCCGTGGCCACCGCGGCGTCCACCGCGTTGCCGCCGCGGCGCAGCACGTCCAGACCGATCCGGGTGGCGTCGGGGTCGACGCTGGAGACCGCACCGCCCCATCCCGTGGCCACCGGCTGCTTGGCCGGCGGGCCGCCCGACTCACCGGGGTGCGCGGACGCCACTCCCGGAATGGTCAACGCGAGCCCCAGCGCCGTACCCAGCGCCATGGCGCGACGAACAGAGCGGATCACGACCGCCTCCCCCGAGCAGGTTTGGGTGTGCCACGGACCCCCCACCGTGCCACGTGGGCCCCACCCGCAACACCCCTACGCGGGTCGGATCACCCGTTCGAGTGCGGCGTCCAGCAGATCGGCCCGAGAGTGCTCCAGCCATTCGATCCGGGGATCGCGCCGGAACCAGGTGTCCTGCCTGCGGGCGAACCGGCGGGTGGTGCGCACGGTGTCCTCGCGGGCCTCCTCGTCGGTGCACTCGCCCGCGAGCAGCCGCAGCACCTGCGCGTAGCCCAGCGCGCGCGACGCGGTCCGGCCCTCGCGCAGACCGGCCCTCTCCAACTCGCGCACCTCCTCGACCAGACCCGCGGCCCACATCCGGTCCACCCGCGTGGTGATCCGCTCGTCCAGCACCGGGCGGGGCACGTCCACCCCGATCTGCACGCTGTCGTAGAACGAGCGGTGGGTGGGCAGCGTGGCGGTGAACGGCCGCCCGGTGAGCTCGATGACCTCCAGCGCGCGCACGATCCGTCGGGCGTTGCCGGGCAGGATCGCGGCGGCGGCGGGCGGATCGGCCGCGGCGAGGCGCTCGTGCAGCGGACCGGGGCCCACCCGTTCGGCCTCGGCCTCCAGCCGGGCCCGGATCGCGGGGTCGGTGCCGGGGAACTCCAGGTCGTCCAGCACCGCGCGCACGTACAGCCCCGAGCCGCCGACCAGGACGGGTGTCCTGCCGCGCGCCAGCAGGTCCTCGACCAGCACCCGCGCGTCGCGCTGGTACTCGGCCACGCTGGCGGAGACGGTCACGTCCCACACGTCGAGCAGGTGGTGCGGGACGCCTTCGCGCTCGGCGACGGACAGTTTGGCGGTGCCGATGTCCATGCCCTTGTAGAGCTGCATGGAATCGGTGTTGATCACCTCCCCGTCCAGCGCACGGGCCAAGGCGACCCCCAGATCGGACTTTCCGGCCGCAGTGGGACCGACGACGGCGATGACACGGGGACTCACCCCCCAAGTCTGCCGGATCACCGCCCCCGGTCGTGCCGGGCGCGGCCCCGGGTCGCCGCCGCCACGCGTGCCGTCGCTCGTTGCGGTACGGCCGCCCGCGTGGTCGTGACCGGCACCGTTCGCTCTCGTTGATCTCCCGCGACCCATGTACTCCGGGCGGCTCGGCGCGACGTCACCCGCGTTGCCGCCGAAATGCACGACAACGACCACAGACATACGGTCTAGGAGAAATTGTGAGTGTTTTCGACTGGTTCAAGCGGCGTCCGAGCACGTCGGAGGAAAGCGGCTCGTGCTGCTCGCACAACGCGGCGGGCACGGACACCGCCACGCTGGTCGAGGACCGGCCCGCGACGCCGGCATCGCCCGCCGCCGAGGCCGAACCGGTCGAGGCGACGGCCACGACGCCCGCTCCCCGGACCCCCGGGGACGCGGCCGGTGAACCGGTCGAGGCGGGCGTATCCGAGGAGGAGCAGGACATGGGTGTCTTCGACAACATCAAGGCCAAGGCCGAGGGTCTGCTGGGTCAGCACGGCGACAAGGCCGACAAGGGCGTCGACAAGGCCGCCGAGATCGCCGATCGAAAGACCGGCGGCAAGCACACCGACAAGATCCAGGGCGCCTCGGGCAAGGCCAAGGAGGCACTGGGCAAGGCCGGCGGCGGCGCGCCCGACGCGACCACCGAGGCGACGCCCGAGAGCCGGCCCCCGGCGGGACCCGGCGCCTGAGTCGCCGGCGGGCGGTGGTCACCGGATCCCGGTGACCACCGCCCGTCGTCGTGTCCGGGCCGCACGGCCGCCGCCGTCGTCGTCGTCGGAGCGCAAGCGCGCGGTCAGGACCAGAGCGCCACGAAGTAGCCGACGCCGTAGGGCGCCTCGGCATGGAGCAGCCGGCCGTGCCGCCCCGGGCCCGCCGCGCCGGCCAGCACCTGGAGCGCGGGCCGACCCGCCACCCACAGTTCCCGTGCGAGGGCCGGGTCCAACTCCGCGAGCGCCACCTGGTCGGCCGCCTCGAGCGCCGCGCCGAGCGCGAGGTCGTACGGCTCGGCGCGCGCGTCGAAGTAGCCGGGGGCCTTCTCGGTCCGGCACGCGGATCCGTCCGCCACCACCAGGAGCGCGACCCGATCGGCGCCCGCGACCAGTTCGGCGCCCCGGGCCGCACAGCGCGCGGGCTCGGCGTCCGCGGCGATCTCCGCGCCGGTCACCGGGCTCGGCGCGGTCCCCGACGCGATCCGCTCGGCGGCCCACGGGGAGCGGCCGAGCAGCCACGCGCCGACGGTCAGCGCGGGCGACAGGCGGGCCGCGGCGCCCGCTCCCAGCGTCACCTCCAGGTCGACCCCGTACCGCGCGAACGAGCCGGTCCCGCCGGCCTCCAGCGTCGCGTCCGCCTCGCCCGCGCCGAGCACGATCAGCCGGTCGGGTGCCGCCTCGGCCAGCGCGGCCAGGGCCTGATCACACGCGGCGCGCAGGCCGTCCAGCTCGGCTACGGCCCCGCGGGCCAGCTCGGGCACGATCATCGGGGGGCACGGGACTACCGCGGCGGCTACGAGCATTCAGGGAGAGTACTAAGCGCTCGCCGCGACGCCTCTCGGAGCGCGTGATGGGATGGATCACATGCCAGAACTGATGTTGGTGCGACACGGTGAGACCGAGTGGAGCAGGTCCGGGCGGCACACGGGGCTGACCGACATCCCGCTGACCCCGGAGGGCGAGGCCCAGGCGAAGGCGGTCGCGGACCTGCTCGCCGGGCACACCTTCTCGCTCGCCCTGACCAGCCCACTCGTCCGGGCCCGACACACCGCGGAACTCGCCGGGATCACCGGCGCGGAGGTCGAGCCGGACCTGGTCGAGTGGGACTACGGCGGCTACGAGGGCATCACCACGAACGAGATCCGCGAGCGTGTGCCGGGCTGGTTCCTGTGGCGGGACGGGGTGCCCCCCGGCGACGCGGAGCACCCGGGCGAGTCGATCGCCGACGTGGGCCGCCGGGTGGACCGGGTGCTGGCGCGGGTGCGTCCGGTGCTCGAGGGCGGCGAGGACGCGGTGCTCGTCGCGCACGGCCACCTGCTCCGCGTGCTCACCGCGCGCTGGCTTGGTCTGCCGCCGCAGGACGGCCGGCTCTTCAAACTGGAGACCGCCCGGCTGTCCACGCTCGGCTACGAGCGCGAACAGCCGGTCCTGCTCGGGTGGAACGTGACCTGAGCGGAGTTCAGTCGCAACAGGCGACCGCGGTCGGTGCGGCCTCGACCGCGGGTGCGCCGATCTGCGGCATGCCGAGCAGTACGCCGGCCTTGGCCGCGGGGGCCGCGTTGCGCCGCTCCCACGCGTCGCCCGCGGGGGTGCGCCGGATCGCCAGGGTCGGCTTCTCCGCGAGCAGGTGGTGCGGCGCGGCGTAGGTGATCTCGACCGAGACCATGTCGCCCGGTCGCACGCCTTCGGCGGGGCGCTCGAAGTGCACGAGGCGGTTGTCCGGGGCCCGCCCGGACAACCGCGCGGTGTCGTGATCCTTGCGCCCCTCGCCCTCGGCGACCAGCACCTCCAGGGTGCGGCCGACCTGGGCGCGGTTCTCCGCCCAGGAGATCTCCTCCTGGAGCGCGAGCAGTCGCTGGTAGCGCTCGGTCACGACCTCCTTGGGCACCTGGCCGTCCATCGTGGCGGCCGGCGTGCCGGGGCGCTTGGAGTACTGGAACGTGAACGCGGCGGCGAACCGGGCCTCGCGCACGGTGTGCAGGGTCTGCTCGAAGTCCTCGTCGGTCTCGCCGGGGAAGCCCACGATGATGTCGGTGGAGATCGCCGCGTCCGGCATCGCCGCGCGCACCCGCTCGATGATCCCGAGGTAGCGGTCCTGCCGGTAGGAGCGGCGCATCGCGCGCAACATCGCGTCCGAGCCGGACTGCAGCGGCATGTGCAACTGGTGCATCACGTTCGGCGTCTCGGCCATCGCCGCGATCACGTCGTCGGTGAAGTCGCGCGGGTGCGGCGAGGTGAAGCGCACCCGCTCCAGGCCCTGGATCCGTCCGCACGAGCGGAGCAGCTTGGAGAACGCCTCGCGGTCGCCCATGTCCGAGCCGTACGCGTTCACGTTCTGGCCGAGCAGGGTGACCTCGATCACGCCCTCGCCGACCAGCGTCTCGATCTCGGCGAGCACGTCGCCGGGGCGGCGGTCCTTCTCCTTGCCGCGCAGCGCGGGCACGATGCAGAACGTGCAGGTGTTGTTGCAGCCCACCGAGATGGCCACCCACGCCGCGTACGCCGACTCGCGTCGGGTGGGCAGCGTGGAGGGGAAGACGTCGAGCGACTCCAGGATCTCGACCTGGGCCTCCTGCTCGATCCGGGCCCGCTCCAGGAGCACCGGCAGCGAGCCCACGTTGTGCGTGCCGAAGACCACGTCCACCCACGGCGCCTTGCGCACGATGGTGTCCCGGTCCTTCTGCGCGAGGCAGCCGCCGACCGCGATCTGCATGCCGGGGCGTTCGGCCTTCGCGGGCGCGAGGTGGCCCAGGTTCCCGTACAGCTTGTTGTCCGCGTTCTCGCGGACGGCGCACGTGTTGAAGACGACCACGTCGGCCAGCTCCCCCTTGGGCGCGCGGACGTAACCCGCGTCCTCCAGCAGACCGGACAGTCGCTCGGAGTCGTGGACGTTCATCTGGCACCCGTAGGTGCGGACCTCATAGCTTCGCGCAGTCATAACACCCGACAGGGTACGGGGTTTGCCTCCTGGCGTGTGTGGGCGTCCGCCATGGCAAACTCGCCGCCGTGCCCTCCTTGTCGTTCCTCCCCGTTTCCGTGCGCGACGCCTGCGCGCGCCGGCCCCGCCTGGTCCGGGCCGGGCTGGCCACGCTCGTGCTGCTGTGCGTGCTCGGGGGCTACGCGGTGCTCTCGACGGACGAGCGGCCGACCCCGGGCGGGCCGGTCTCGTTGGCCACCGGGGTGCCGACCGGGGTGTACCACCGCTACGGCGAACTGTTGCGGCCTCGGCTGTCCGCGGACCTCAAGGTGCGGGTCGCGGTGAACTCCAGCGGGGGGTCGGTGGAGAACCTGCGCCGGGTGGTCGACGGCGTCGACACGTTCGGCATCGCCACCTCGGACGCGGTGGCCGACCTGGGGCCTGCCGAGCGGGACGGGTTGCGCGCGGTGGCCCGGTTGTACGACGACTACGTGCAACTGGTGGTGCCCGCCGATTCGCCGGTGCAGCGGATCACCGACCTGCGCGGGCGCCGGGTGGTGGTCGGGCTGCCCGGATCCGGGGTGGAGTTGATCACCCGCCGGCTGCTGAGCGAGGTGGGCATGAGCGACATGGAGCACGCCATCACGCCGGTCCGGATCGGCATCGGCGAGGCCACCCAACGGTTGCGCGACGGCACGGTGGACGCGTTCTTCTGGTCCGGCGGGCTGCCCACCGGGGCGGTCTCCGACCTGGCCGGGCACTGGTCGGTGCGGCTGGTGCAACTCGGCGACCTCGCGGGCAAACTGCGCGATCGCTATGGGCCGGTGTACCGCGAGGCGGTGGTGCCCGCGGACGCCTATCCCGGTGGCACCGAGACGCCGACCATCGCGGTGCCGAACCTGTTGGTCACCCGGGCGTCGCAGGATTCGGTGCTGATCAGGCGGGTGACCGAGACGGTGATGGAGAACCGGGAGGCGATCGGACGCGAGGTGCACGCCGCGCAGTTGGTCGACCCCCGGACCGCGATCTTCACCGATCCGCTGCCGCTGCACGCCGGCGCCCAGCGCTGGTACCGATCGGTGAAACCCTGATCGGACAGATCGTGATGCCCAGGGCGTCGCGCGAAGCGGTCCCGATGGCACATGCTGGGTTCGTGTCATGGTGTTCGGGACCGACATCTACGCTCTGAGCTTGAAGGCCAGACCGTGCGCGGTCCCCGAACCGACGCTGTGAGCCGACCGGGGGGAAGGCCGCAATCATGGTCAGGGAGGCCCGCTTGCTCGGGAGGAGGGTGCGACCGCGGTGTCCGAGGGGGAGATCGGCCGAATACTGAACAATCGTTACCGCCTGAGCCGCAGTCTCGGCCGAGGCGGTATGGGCGAGGTCTGGCTGGCCGTGGACACCGCCCTCGGCCGCGAGGTCGCGGTCAAGGAACTGCTGCTGCCGAAGTCCCTGGACGCCGGGTCGCAGCGGTCCTGGCTGGAGCGCAGCAAACGCGAGGCGATCGCCGCGGCCCGCATCCGCCACGAGAACGTGGTGACGGTGCACGACGTCTTCGAAGAGGACGGTTTGCCGTGGATCGTCATGGAATTGGTGATTTCGCGCTCACTGGCCGACGTGATCCGCGCGGAGGGTCGACTCGACCACGCCGAGGCGGCCCGGATCGGTCTGGACGTGCTGCGGGCACTGCGGGCCGCGCACGCCAAGGGCGTGCTGCACCGTGACGTGAAGCCGGCGAACGTGCTCCTGGGCATGGACGGCCGGGTGGTGCTCACCGACTTCGGCATCGCCACCTTCGCCGACGCGCCGCAGGTCACCCAGTTCGGCGAACTGCTGGGCACCCCCGGCTATCTCGCGCCCGAGCGCGCGGAGCACTTCGCCCGGGCCCGGCCCAGTGTGCTCACCGACGACGCGTCGAGCGAGCACACACTCGCCGACCATCCGGACGCGCTGGATCCGGCGTCCGACCTGTGGTCGCTGGGCGCGACGCTGTACGAGATGGTCGAGGGTCTCGCGCCGTTTCGTCGGGCCTCTCCCGTGGAGGTCGTGGACGCGGTGGTCAACGCGCCGCCCGCGCCGCCCCGGCACGCGGGTCCGCTGGAGCCGGTGATCATGGGCCTGTTGCGCAAGGACCCGACCCGACGCCTGGACGCCAAGGAGACCGACGCGCTGCTGACCCGGGTCGTGCAGGACTCGGTACCGGTGACCTGGGGCGGCGACCCGCTGCCCCGGCGCGCGGTCGAGGAGTGGGACGAGGGCACCGAGGCGACCTACGCGGGCGGGCCGCCGACCGACGAACCGGCCCCGCGCCGCCTCGGCCGCGCCCGGTGGTGGCGGCGCACCCGGATCGCGCTGCCCGCCGCGCTGGCCTTCCTGCTGGTCGCGGTGGGCGCGTCCTGGCTCGCGGTGGAGAACAACCGGGCCGAGGGCGGCACCCACGCGCCCGACCCGTTCGCCGATCTGCGCGAGAAATCGCCCACCTACCGGGCGATGGAGGCCCGGGGGCGGATCATCGTCGGGGTCAAGCCGGACCAGCCGGGGTGGAGCGTGCGCACC
This sequence comes from Embleya sp. NPDC127516, assembly GCF_044765325.1. Lineage (NCBI taxonomy): Bacteria > Bacillati > Actinomycetota > Actinomycetes > Kitasatosporales > Streptomycetaceae > Embleya > Embleya sp. NPDC127516. The sequence continues at coordinate 482,442 of NZ_JBIWJT010000001.1, forward strand.
GGCGATCAGGCGTATCAGGGCTTCGACGACGACGTCGCCCGGATGATCGCGGACGACCTCGGGTTCAAGGACCGCGTCACGTTCATGGACGTGGAGACGCAGAACCGCGAGTACCGGATCACCAGCGGGCAGGTCGACCTGGTCGTGGCCAGTTACACGATCAACGCGGCCCGGTCGCAGAAGGTCTCGTTCGCCGGGCCGTACTTCATCGCGGGCCAGGACTTCCTGGTCCGCACGGACGAGCCGGGCGTCGACGGTCCCGAGGACCTCGCGGACAGCGCGGTGTGCGTGGTGCGCGAGTCGACGTCGGCCGTCCGCATCCGCAGCGAGTTCCCGACCATGAAGGTCCAGGAGCGCGGCAAGTACTCCGAGTGCGTGGACGAGTTGCTGGCCAAGAACGTGCGCGGGGTCAGCACCGACGACGCGATCCTGTCCGGTTTCGTCGCCCAGCACCCGGGCACGCTGCGCATCCTGGGCCGGCCGTTCTCGGACGAGCCGTACGGCGTGGGGCTGAGCAAGGGCGACGTCGCACTCGCGGAGGCGGTGTGCGGGGCGCTGAACCGGCACATCGCCAACGGTGACTGGCAACGCGCCTACGACGTGCGGCTGCGTCCGCTGGGCCTGCCGCAGCCGCGCGCGCCGCAGTGCCGGGTGGCCGAATAGCGCGGGTGTGTCGGCCGCGGCCGGCGGCGCTCAGTCGGCCCTGGGCACGATCAGCGTGACGGTCAGCCCTCCGCCCTCGCGCGCGGCGAAGTCGATCGTGCCGCCGCTCGCGCCCAGCAGCGTGCGGGCGATCGACAGGCCCAGGCCCGAGCCGTCCACGTTCTGGTGCCGCGGGCTGCGCCAGAACCGGTCGCCCACCCGGCGCAGTTCCTCGAAGGTCAGTCCCGGACCGCGGTCGCTGACCCGGATTTCCACGCGACTGCCCACCGCCGAGCACGCGACGGTGATCGTGGTGTCCTCGGGCGCGAACTTGAGCGCGTTGTCCAGGATGGCGTCCAGCGCGCTGCCCAGGGTGACCGGGTCCACGTTGCCGGTCAGCGCGAGCGGGCCCTCCTGCTCGAACCGACGACCGCGCGAACGGGCCAGCGTCTGCCACGCGTCGACCCGCTCGTGCACCAGGGCCGCGACGTCCACGGCCCGGGCGGACGGGCGCGCGTTCTCGGCCAGCGCCAACTCCAGCAGTTCGTCCAGGACGTGGGTGAGCCGGCGGCCCTCGTCGCGCACCCCGTCCAGCGTCTCGCCGTGGCCGGGCGGCAGCGACAGGCCCAGTTCCTCGATCCGCAGCAGCAGCGCGGACAACGGGTTGCGCAGTTGGTGCGAGGCGTCCGCGGCGAACGCCCGCTGCTGGTCCACGACCGTCTCCACGTGGTCCGCCATTTCGTTGAACGACCTTGCCAGGCGCCGGAGTTCGGGTGGTCCCTGGGCGCCGGCCACGCGGGCCCCGAGCCGGCCGGTGGCGATCTCGTGGGTCACCGAGTCGAGCACCCGGACCGGGCGCAGCACCCATCCGGTGAGTCGGGTCGCCAGCAGCAGCGCGGCGAGCACCGCGACCACCTCTCCGGCGAACAGAATCAGCCACACCCGCTGGATCTTCGAGCGCATCCGACCGGTCGGCGAGTCGGTGAGCACGACCGCGACCACGTCGCCCCGGTGGATCACCGGGACCGCGACCACGATGCGATCGCGCTGCCAGGGCCACACCTGTCCGGGGTCGTCGCTGCGTCGCCCGGCCAGCGCCTCGGTGAACGCGGGCGAGCGCGGGTCGATCCGAAATCCCGGACGTGACACGGCGATCGGCTGACCGCGCCGGTCGAACGCGCCCACCCGGATGCCGTAGACGGCCTCGTAGCGCTCCAATTCGGAGCGCAGCATGTCCAGGTCGGCGGCGTCCGGACCGGGCCGCGCCCCGCCGTCGGTCTGCGCGCGCACGGTGTCGGAGACCACGGTCAACTGGGTGTCCGAAACGAAGCGGGTGAGATCGTCCACCCGGTCCCGGATCAGCTCCTGCTGATGGGCGGACGCGCGGGAGATCGCCAACGGGATGCCGAGCGCGATCAGCACTGCGGTCATCAGGGCGAGGAGCAACGCGAGCAGGCGGGTGCGCACAGGAACCGGTGACGATCCTTCGGGAAGCCGGTGGGATCAGGCTTCGGGGACGACACGGTAGCCCACGCCGCGCACCGTCTCGACGATCGCGGGATTGCCGAGCTTGGACCGCAGCGACGCGACGTGCACTTCCAGGGTGCGGTTGTTGCCCGCCCAGCTCGTGTGCCAGACCTCGCTGATGATCTGCTCGCGCCGGAACACCACGCCCGGGCGCTGGGCCAGCAGCGCGAGTAGGTCGAACTCCTTGCGGGTGAGCACCACGTCGATGCCGCCGACGGTGACCCGCCGGGTGGCCGGGTCCAGTTCGATGCCGCCGGGCCCCTTGGCGGCCGGAGCACTCTCCGCGGCCGGCGCGTCACTGCGCGTGCGTCTGCTCACCGCGTGTATTCGGGCCAGCAGTTCGCCGATGTCGTAGGGCTTGGTGACGTAGTCGTCGGCACCCAGGTTCAGGCCGTGTATCCGGGACCGGATGTCCGCACGCGCGGTGACCATGATCACCGGGACGTCGCACAGCCGCCGGATCCGGCTGCACACCTCGAATCCGTCGTGGTCGGGCAACGACAGATCGAGCAGCACCACGTCGGGGACGTCGTCGATCGCGGCGAGGGCTTCCTCGCCGGTGGTGGCGTGCCGCACGGTGAAGCCGTGCCGACCCAGGACCGCGCGTAGCGGCGCGGCGACACGCAGATCATCCTCGACGAGCAGGAGGCGCACGTGGTTCCTCACATCTGACGGTCCGTTACCGACTCTTGACCTCAAGACAAGCTCAAGTGCACTGACTCGGGGGGTGCTGCCTGCCCTAGTGTCACGCACCACCCGGCGTCGCCGGGAGACTCTCGAACCCACCTGCCACCCGGTCGCGCAAAAAGATACGGGACGACTCTGGACGGAGCCCGCCATCGTGACGACGGATGCCTCTGACATCGCACCGAAGCCGCCGGTGCTCGCCAAGAGCGACACCACCAAGGACGCCCACCCCGGCGAGCCCCTCGTCGTGTTGGAGAACGTCAACAAGCACTTCGGCGCCCTGCACGTGTTGCAGGACATCGACCTGACGATCCACAAGGGCGAGGTCGTCGTCGTCATCGGCCCGTCCGGATCGGGCAAGTCGACTCTGTGCCGCACGATCAACCGCCTCGAGGCGATCGACGGCGGCCGGATCACCATCGACGGGAACCTGCTCCCGCAGGAGGGCCGCGAACTCGCCCGGCTGCGCTCGGACGTCGGCATGGTGTTCCAGTCGTTCAACCTGTTCGCGCACAAGACGGTGCTACAGAACGTGACGCTCGGTCCACTCAAGGTGCGCCGGGAGAAGGCCGACGTGGTCACCCGTCGGGCGCACGAACTGCTGGACCGGGTCGGCGTGGGCAGTCAGGCGGACAAGTACCCGGCGCAACTCTCCGGTGGTCAGCAGCAGCGCGTCGCGATCGCCCGCGCGCTGGCCATGGAGCCCAAGGTGATGCTCTTCGACGAGCCCACCTCGGCGCTCGACCCGGAGATGATCAACGAGGTCCTCGAGGTCATGCGCGACCTGGCCCGCGAGGGCATGACGATGGTCGTGGTGACCCACGAGATGGGCTTCGCGCGCTCCGCCGCGAACCGGGTGATCTTCATGGCGGACGGCCGCATCGTCGAGGAGAACACGCCCGAGGAGTTCTTCAGCAACCCGCGCAGCGACCGTGCTCGGGACTTCCTCTCCAAGATCCTGCATCACTGAGTCCGTCCCGCCTCCCCGAGTCGCATCGGGCGCCTTCGGCGCGCCCGGTCCGATCGGCGGCACGACTCGCGCTTCGCCCCACGAGTTTCTGTTGTCCTCAGGCCTGTTTCGCCTCATTCACGCAAGGACGTTGATCATGAAGATGCGCTCATCCGTGGCCGTCGCCGGCATCGCCGTGCTCGCCCTGTTCGGTACCGCGTGCGGCAAGGACGGTTCGCCGGAGGCCAAGACGCCGGGCGGCACCACCGGTGGTTCGCAGGGCGCGCCCGGCGCTCCCGGAGCCTCCAAGCCCGAGCTGCCCACCTACACGCCCAAGACGGACGTCGCGCTCACCGGCTCGAAGACCTTCGACAACGCCAAGAAGCGCGGCAAGCTGGTCGTCGGCGCCAAGGAGGACCAGCCCTTCCTCGGCTCCAAGGACCCGGCCACCGGCAAGTACTCCGGCTTCGACATCGAGATCGCCAAGATGATCGCGGCCGACCTGGGCTTCGGCCCGGACAAGATCGAGTTCAAGGCCATCGCGTCGACCAACCGTGAGAACGCGCTGGTCAACGGTGACATCGACTACTACGTCGGCACCTACAGCATCACCGACAAGCGCAAGGAGCAGGTGTCCTTCGCCGGTCCGTACTACATCGCCGGCCAGTCCCTCCTGGTCCGCAAGAACGAGACCGCGATCACCGGCAAGGACACCATCAAGGGCAAGACGGTGTGCTCCGCGAAGGGCTCCACGCCGCTGCAGAACCTGCAGACCAAGTTCCCCGACACCACCACCCGGGTGTTCGACACGTACTCGCTGTGTGTCGAGAGCCTGCTGTCGAACCAGGTCGACGCGGTCTCCACGGACGACGCGATCCTCAAGGGCTACGCGGCCAAGGACCCGGGCGCGCTCAAGGTGGTCGGTGAGCCGTTCACCACCGAGAACTACGGCGTCGGCCTGAACAAGGACGACGCGGTGTTCCGCAACGCGGTCAGCGACGCCATCGAGGCACACGAGAAGAGCGGCGACTGGAAGAAGGCGTACGACGCCACGCTCGGCCTGTCCGGCTCCGCCGCCCCGGCCATTCCGGCGCTCGTCCGCTACTGACCGTCGATCGTCGCGCGCCGACCGGTCCCGGCTCCCCCGGGACCGGTCGGCGCACGACCCCTCCCGCTCCCCGCCGCACGTGACCGGGGGAACGGGCCGTCACCCCACCCCTGAACCCACGATCACGGAGAGGAGGGCTCGATCACGATGCTCGAGGTGATCCAGGACAACTGGGATCTCTTGCGGCACGGCTTCGTCGGGACGCTCAAGCTGACCGTCGTCTGTGGGATCGTGTCGCTTCTGCTCGGCACGCTGATAGCCGCGTGTCGGGTCTCGCCGGTGCCCCCGCTGCGCTGGTTCGGCGCCGCCTACGTCAATCTCTTCCGCAACACCCCCCTGACGCTGATCTTCTTCGCCGTCGCGCTCGGCTTCCCCAAGCTGCGCTTCAACCTCTCCTTCTTCCAGTTCGCGGTCATCGCGCTGAGCACGTACACCGCCGCCTTCATCTGCGAGGCGATCCGCTCGGGCATCAACACCGTCCCGATCGGTCAGGCCGAGGCCGCCCGCAGCCTGGGCATGTCCTTCACCCAGACGCTGAGCCAGATCGTGCTGCCGCAGGCCGGTCGGGCGGCGGTCCCGCCGATCGGCAGCCTGCTGATCGCGATGGTCCGCAACTCGGCCATCGCCAGCGCCTTCAACGTCACCGAACTCATGGGCACCCAGGCGCAGATGGTGGAGAACGGCTACAAGTCGCTGTGGGTCCTGCTGTGGATCGCGGTCGGCTATCTGATCATCACCTTGACCATGAGCGCGCTCCTCGCCGCGCTCGAGAAGAAGCTGGCGGTGGTCCGATGAGCCGCGAAGCGAGTGTGCTGTTCGACGTACCGGGCCCCAAGGCGCGCCGGCGCAACCTGATCATCGGCGTGCTCGGCAGCGTGGCTCTGCTCGCGTTCATGGTCTTCGTGGTCGTGCGGTTCGAGGACACCGGCCAGTTCGAGGCGGCCAAGTGGGACCCGTTCCAGTACACGGGTGTCCAGCAGTTCATCTTCGACGGCCTCAAGGCGACCCTGAAGGCGTTCGCGCTGGCCGCGGTGTTCTCGATCGTGCTCGGTGCCTTCCTGGCCGCCGGCCGGCTCTCCGATCACAAGATCGTGCGCTGGGCCTCGACCACGTTCGTCACCTTCTTCCGCGCCATGCCGCTGCTGGTGCTGATCTTCATGCTCTACCTCGTCCCGGGCAGCCAGGGCTGGTGGAAGTGGGATCCGATGTGGCCGCTGGTGGTCGGCCTGACCATCTACAACGGCACCGTGCAGGCGGAGAACATCCGCGCGGGCATCCTCGCCGTGCCCAAGGGCCAGAGCGAGGCGGCCTACGCGCTGGGCATGCGCAAGACCCAGGTGATGACGATGATCCTGGTCCCGCAGGGCATCCGCACCATGCTCCCGACGATCATCAGCCAGGTCGTGGTGACCCTCAAGGACACCTCGCTCGGCTTCCTGATCACCTACCCGGAACTGCTCGCGGCGGCCAAGCTGATCGGTGGCTACCAGGACTACCACATGCCGTTCATCCCGGTCACGATCATCGTCGGCACGATCTACGTCGCGATGTGCATGCTCCTGTCGGCGTTCGCCACGTGGCTCGAGCGCAGGCTGCGCACCTCGCGCAAGGGCAAGCCGCCGGCCGTCGCCACGCCGGCGCCGGGCGAGTTGTCCCGCGACGCGGTGGCCGTCTGACCCTGCCGGACGCACCGTCCCACCCCCGCACCACCGACCGACGCCCCGCGGTGAACGCCACCCGCGGGGCGTCGCTTTGTCGTCGAAGGGCCCCGGTGCCGGATGATGGGCGACGAGTACGACACGTCTTGCAACACTTGGGGGGCCACGATGGCGGGCAACGCTCCGCGCGCGGACTCGGTGATCATCGCGGGTGCCGGGCCCGCCGGTTTGGCGGCCGCCCTGGCACTGGCCGGGCGCGGGGTGCGCTCGGTCGTGGTGGACTCCGGCAACGGCACACCGCGGGCGGGCTCGCGCGCGTGCGCGCTCGACGGCGCGACGTTGGCCTTCGTCTACGACCTGACCGGCACCCGGCTCGACGGCGCCGCCGAGCCGTGGGGCGTGCAGCGGATCCGCCGACGCAGCCGCGACGTCCCGCAGCCGGTCGACGAGCCGGAGGCCCCGGTTCGCTACGGGCTTTCCCAACAGCGCCTGGAACGCGCCCTGTTGGACGCCGTGCACGCGAGCCCACTGGTGACCACCGCGTGGCGGCATCGGATCGAGGGGGTCGAACAGGACGAAACCTCGGTCACCCTGCTCGCCCGCGGCCCCGGCGGCCCGGTCAAGTGGCGCGCGCAGTGGCTGGTCGCCTGCGACGGTGCGCGCTCGGTGGTCCGGCGCGCGGTGAACGTGCGCTTCCCCGGCCGCCCGCGGGTGGACCGCATGTTGTGCGCGGACGTGAAGGTACGGCTGCCGCGCCGGATCACCGCGACCTCGCTGGTCCCGCCGGACCCCTCGCTCGCCGACGAGCCGCCGACGCCGGACACCAGCGGGCCGGCCACCCCGTGGTTGTTCGTGGACCCGCCCTTCCACCGCGGCGGCACGGTCCTGGCCCAGCCGCTGCCGGACGACGTATGGCGACTGACCTGGCAACTCCCGATGGCCCACGGGGTGGCCAAGGCCGCCGAGGAGACCCGGGTGATCCAGGTCGTCGGCGACCTGGCCGACCCCAAGCGGGTCTCCGCGCGGGTGCGTTCGGTGTTGCGCACGCTGGACGCGCTCTCCCCCGACTCCGACGGGGCCGAGGATCCCGCGCACGACCTGCTGTGGAGCGGCGAGTACGAGGTGCACCAGCGGCTCGCCCGCCGCTTCCGGGTCGGCCGGGTGCTGCTCGCCGGGGACGCCGCGCACCTGGTCCACCCGTCCGCCGCGGACGCGGTCGAACTCGGCCTCCAGGACGTCCGCAACCTGGCCTGGAAGCTGGCCTTCACGCTGCGCGGATACGCCCCGATCCGGCTGCTGGAGACCTACCACGGCGAGCGCCGGGGGGCCGCCAGGCGACGGCTGGCGCTCGGCGAGGACGCGCTGCACTTCCTCGCGCCGGTGAGTCCGGCGCAGAAGATGGGCCGCCGGCTGACCCTGATGGGCGCACGCGGCAAGGGCACCACGTTGCGCCGGCTCGACCCGCGCGGTCCGGCCGCGAGCACGTCGGGCCCCGACTACACCGGCTCGCCGCTGCTCACCCCCGGCCCCGGGGTCGGCGAATGCATCCGGGACGTACCCGTGGTCCGCGCGGACGGCGCCGACGGGTGGCTGACCGAGTGTCTGGACCGAGGACTGGTCGTGCTGTTGATCGCCCCCGGCATAGAGGTGTGGCACGGCGACCGCTGGCGCGAGGCGGGCCTGATGCCGCGGCTGCGCGCGCGCCTGGACAAGCTCGCCGCACCGGCGGAGTTGGTGGTCACCCCGGAGTACCCGGGCGCCGGCGCGCACACGATCCTGCTGATCCGGCCGGACGGCTACCTCGCGGCGCACCTGCCCCCCGAGCACCTGGACATCCTCGAGGAGACCATCGACCGCGCCCGCGGCGCGGGGCACTGACGCGGCGGCCGGACCCGCCTCGTCCGCGAACGCCGCACGGGCGACCATCGATCGGCCCGTGCGGCGTTCGAGGACGGCGGCCCGCGACCCGGGCCCGGATCAGATCCCGTAGTGCCACGTGGTGAGCATGTACGCGCCGTACCACATGCCGAACAGACACATCCCGACGAGCACCAATGCCGCCGTACGCGTGCGGGCACGCGCCAGCACCGTCGCGAGCGGGACGAAGAACAGCAGCGTGGGGATCATCAGCCGCAGCTTCGAGTGGTAGTAGTTGCTCTGGCACAGCGTCATCACCAGTATCGACAGGCCGTACACCGCCAGCGGCGGCCAGATCCGTCGGTTCAGCGCGACCAGCGAGCCGACCACGGCCGCGATGATCAGCACCGCCGTACTGACCGCTATCCACTGGTCGCCGTTGCGCAGTGTGTCGGTCAGGAAGTGCCAGAGCGCCTCGCCGTTGTCCCACCTGGTGCCCCAGCCGGCGTCCTGGATGGTGAACCACGCGTCGGTCTCACCGAGCCGGGTGCCCACCCACAGCAGGTACATCGGCATGCCCAGACACGCGATCACACACGCCGCGATCGGCGGATACAGGAGCCGCCGGTGTTGCCACATCTCCAACAGCGCGGCCACCCCCAGCGCGGCGATCGCCGCGATGCCGGCCGGTCGGGTGACGCTGGTCAGGCACGCGAGCAGGCCCGCGGTCATCCAGGCCCGTCGGTGCGCCGCGAGCAGCGTGCCCACCGCGAGCGCCAGGAACAGCGTCTCGCTGTAGGCCATCGAGAAGACCACGCCCATCGGCTGCGCGCCGCCCACGAGCACCGTCATCACCAGCGCCGCGCGCCGGTCGTACAGGCGCTGCATGAACACGTACAGCACGCACAGCGCGACGGCGGTCGCGAGGTGTCCGGCGATCAGGCCGGCCGTCTCGTAGTCGGTGCCGGTCAGGTAGTGCACGATCCGGACCAGGCCCGGATACAGCGGGAAGAACGCGAGGGTGTTGCCGGTGAGGTCGCCCTCGGGGGTGTACGTGAAGCTGTCCGGGTAGCCGTGCGCGGCGACGTCCACGTACCAGTGCGCGTCCCACTGCAACAGTCGGTCGCGGAGGCTCGGACCGCCCGCCGGGATCATCCACGAGAGCACCAGCAGCTGGAGCACGGCGGTGCCCGCGTATACCGCCAACGGCGGCCACAGCAGCCGGATGCCGCGCTCCGCGACCGACAGGGCCCCCGACGAGTTCTCGTCGGGGGTGCCCCGGCCCGAAGTCGAAGGCGGCGCGCCCGGTATCCGGGGCTCGTCGATGACGGTCAACACGTACTCCTCAGTGGGTTCCGGTTATTCAACGCCGAGGGCAACTGACACGGTTGACGCCCTTCGCGCGTTTTCTGTGTGGCCTATGTCACGCGTTCGACTTCTGACGCCCTGTCAACTCCGGGCGCGAAGTTCTACTGTGCTGCTTCGTAGTCCGTTCGGAGGAGTCGCATGCCCGTCGCACCGCAGATCCAGCCGATTCTCGACGCTGTCGCCGCCGCGCCGCCCCTTCCGGCCGACCTGCCCCTGGCGGAGCGTCGTGCCGCGTCGAACAAAGCTCTCGAGTCGTCCATCCTCGCGTTCGTCGAGCCCGCGCCGGAAGGTGTGACGACGCGGGATGTGAACATCACGGTGAAGGAGCCCGAACCGGGCAAGATCACCGCCCGCGTGTACACGCCGGCCGGCGCCGCCCCCAGGGGCGGTCGTCCAGGCTACGTGTACCTGCACGACGGCACGTGGTGGCACGGCTCGGTGGACGGCTCCGACGCGCACTGCGCACACATCGCCGCCGAGAGCGGCGCCGTGGTGATCTCGGTCGAGTATCGCCTGGCACCCGAGTTCAAGTTCCCGTGGCCCCTGGAAGACGTGTACGCCGCGTGGATCTGGGTCCAGGAGCGCGCCTTCCAGCTCGGCGTCAACCCGGACAAGGTCGCCATCGGCGGCGCGGGCGCGGGCGGCAACCTGGCCGCGGCCTGCGCGATCATGCTGCGCGATCGCCGCCAGCCGACCCCGCTCGCCCAGGTGCTGGACGCCCCGATCCTGGACCTGACCCTGTCCGGGGCCTCCGTGCAGGAGAACGGCGAGGGCCTGCTGCTCACCCGCGAGGCGCTCGAGGAGGCGATCCGGCTCTACCTGACCAGCCCGCGCAGCGAGCGCACCGACCCGCTCGCCTCACCGCTGCTCGCCGAAGACCTCGCCGGGCTGCCCACCGCGCTGGTGCTCACCGGCGAGTACGACCCGCTGCGGGACGAGGGCGAGGCCTACGCGAAGCAACTGGAGGCGGCCGGCGTCGCGGTCGAGGCCAAGCGCTGGGACGGTTTCGTGCACGGCGCGGGCGAACTCACGGCGTTGTTGCCCGAGGCGCGCGAGTACCGCTCGACGATCGCGCGGTTCCTCGAGCGCACGCTGGCCTGATCGGGCGGGGCCGCCTCACTCCGCCCCGCCCCGGACATGCGGCGGCCGTCCCGTCGGGCTTGCGCTCGACGGGACGGCCACAGGTCCACGGCCTTCGGGCGACAGCAGAAACATCCGGCGCGCGGACACTCCAAGTGTGGCGTGCATGATCGAATCCGGCCACCCCTCGGCCTCATTTTGATCATGAATCTCGCCGTTTTTGACCGGCTGGGCGGGCCTACTCGTGCCCGGCCGGGCTGTCCTGTGCCTCGATCGCCTCTCGCACGGTGTCGTGCACGGCCACCATCAGGGTGAAGCCGGTCAGCCGCAGCACCCGCGCGACCGCCCGGGTCGGCGCGATGAGCTGCAACGAACCGCCCGCCTCGCGGGCCCGCCGCTCGGCCCGGACCAGGATCCGCAGGCCGAACGAGTCGATGAACGCCACCGAGGACAGATCGAGCAGCAGCCGGGTCAGCCCGGCCGACACCTGTCGGCTCAGCGCGTCGTCGAGTACCGGACCGCTGTCCATGTCGATCTCGCCGTGCACGGTCACCAATGTGTGACCGGCTCCGACCGTCGACACCTGCACCAGAAGGGGACCACTCGCATCGTTCACGGGCGCATGCCTACCCTTCGTTCCCGGGAGCACACCTCATGTGTCCCGTGGGGATCGGCAACACGCGGGCGTCGCGCGCGTCACCCGCGCGGCGGCCCGAACCGGTCCCCGCGCAGCCGACCGGACGGCGCTCGAGCACCCCGCTCAGCACTCGATGATGTTGACGGCGAGGCCGCCGCGTGAGGTCTCCTTGTACTTGACCTTCATGTCCGCGCCGGTCTCCTTCATGGTCTTGATCACCTTGTCCAGCGAGACGTGGTGCCGACCGTCGCCGCGCAGAGCCATTCGGGCGGCGGTGACCGCCTTGACGCCGGCCATGCCGTTGCGCTCGATGCACGGGATCTGCACCAGGCCGCCGACCGGGTCGCAGGTGAGCCCGAGGTTGTGCTCCATCCCGATCTCGGCGGCGTTCTCCACCTGCTCGGGGGTGCCGCCCAGGACCTCGGCCAGGCCGCCGGCGGCCATCGCGCACGCCGAGCCCACCTCGCCCTGGCAACCGACCTCGGCGCCGGAGATCGACGCGTTCTCCTTGAACAGCATGCCGATCGCGCCCGCGGCGAGCAGGTAGCGGACGATGCCTTCCTCGTCCGCGCCCGGGACGGTCGCCACGTAGTGGTGCAGGACGGCCGGGATGATCCCGGCGGCGCCGTTGGTGGGCGCGGTGACCACCCGGCCGCCGGCCGCGTTCTCCTCGTTGACCGCCATCGCCCACAGGGTGACCCACTCCATCGCGTGCGTGGGTCGGTCCCCCTCGGCGCGCAGCGTGCGGGCGGTCCGCGAGGCACGGCGGCGCACCTTGAGCCCGCCCGGCAGGATGCCCTCGGTGGCCAGTCCGCGCTCGACGCACGCGCGCATCACCTGCCAGATCTCCAGCAGTTCGGCGCGGATCTCCGCCTCGGTGCGCCATGCCTTCTCGTTCTCCAGCATCAGCGCGGACACCGAGAGCCCGGTCTCCCGGGTCAGCCGCAACAGTTCGTCGCCGGTGCGGAAGGGGTAGCGCAGCACGGTGTCGTCGGGCTTGACCCGATCCGCGCCGACCGCGTCCTCGTCCACCACGAAGCCGCCGCCCACCGAGTAGTAGGTCTTGGTGAGCAACTCGGTGCCGTCCGCGTCGCGCGCCCACGCGGTCATCCCGTTCGCGTGGTACGGCAGCGTCTTGCGTCGGTGCAGCACCAGGTCCCGGTCGCCGTCGAAGGCGATGTCGTGCACACCGAGCAGCCGCAACATCCCCGATTCGCGGATGCGCGCCAGCTCCGGCTCCACCTCCTCCGGATCGACGGTGCGCGGCGAGTAGCCCTCCAGGCCGAGCAGCACCGCGCGCGGGGTGCCGTGGCCGTGGCCGGTCGCGCCCAGGGAGCCGTACAGCTCGACCCGGACGGAGGCGACCCGATCCAGGACACCCTCGCTCTTGAGCCGCTGCGCGAACATCCGCGCGGCGCGCATGGGACCCACCGTGTGGGAGCTCGACGGGCCGATCCCGATCGAGAACATGTCGAACACACTGATCGCCAAGGCGGATGGCCCTTCAAGCGGACGGCAGGGACGTGTGCGCGCCGAGGGACGCGCTTGTGGCGGTCCGACGGCTCGGACAACGCTCCCCAGGCTAGGTCACCGACCGGCGCCGCGGGGGCCCGGATCAGACCGGTCCGTCCCAGGCTCGCCACGGGGTCTCGTCGCTGTCGCCGGCTTCGTCGGTCTCGGCCTCGTGCGCCAGCGCGTCCCGGACCACTCGCAGGGCCAAGCCCTCGCCGTATCCCTTGCGCGCGAGCATGCCCGCCAACCTGCGGATGCGCTTGTCCCGGTCCAGGCCGCGCGTGCCCGGCAACCGGCGGGCCACCAGGGCCCGGGCGGTCTCCAATTCCTGTTCCGGATCGAGTCGGGCGACCGCCTCGTCCACCACGACCGCGTCCACACCGCGTTGCCGCAGTTCCCTGGCCAGGGCACGGCGGGCCAGGCCCTTGCCCGTGTGCCTGGTGTCGACCCACGCGCCCGCGAAGGCGGTGTCGTCGATCAGTCCCACGTCGGTGAATCGGCCCAGTACGTATTCGGCGACCTCGTCGGGCACCTCCCGACGGCGCAGCGCGTCCGCCAACTGGGCCCTGGTGCGGGCGCGCCCGGTCAACAGGCGCAGGCAGATCGCCCGCGCGGTGGCCTCCGGATCGGCGAGCGGTTCGGGCGCGGCATCGGCCCCCTCCGCGCCGTCGATGCCCTCGTCGTCCGCGTCCCGACGGGCCCGGCCCCGAGTCCCGGCCCGCTCCCGCCTGTCCCGTTTGCCGCGCTTGGCCCGACCGTCCTCGGACCGCCGACCGGCGGCCCGCTCGTACGTCCTCGAGGCGGCGGCCCCCGAGCCGTCGTCCTCCGGGTCGTACTCCCGCGCGTCGCGCTCCCCGAGCTCGCGTCGCGTCGGGCCGGCTGGGCGCGCGGCACCTCCCTCGGCACCACCACGCGCGGCTCGACCCCCCGTCGCGGCACGTGCCGTGACGGCCGCCAACGCGGCCCGCAGTTCGGCGGCGTCGATCGGCGGGGAGACGGGTCCGTCCTCGGATCCGTCCCCCCACGTGTTCGACCACTCGCCGGCAGGGCGACCCACGGGCTCAGCCCTCCTCGGGTTCCGCTTCCGCCGGCACGTCGACCCGCGGGCCGACCCCCAGCTTCTCCTTGATCTTCTTCTCGATCTCGTCGGAGAGGTCGGGGTTGTCCTTGAGGAACTTCCGCGCGTTCTCCTTGCCCTGACCGAGCTGGTCGCCCTCGTACGTGTACCAGGCGCCGGACTTGCGCACGAAGCCGTGCTCGACGCCCATGTCGATCAGGCCACCCTCGCGGCTGATCCCGACGCCGTAGAGGATGTCGAACTCGGCCTGCTTGAACGGCGAGGCCAACTTGTTCTTGACCACCTTGACCCGGGTGCGGTTGCCGACCGCCTCGGTGCCGTCCTTGAGCGTCTCGATCCGCCGGATGTCCAGTCGCACCGACGCGTAGAACTTCAGCGCCCGGCCACCGGTCGTGGTCTCCGGCGAGCCGAACATCACGCCGATCTTCTCGCGGAGCTGGTTGATGAACAGCGCGGTGGTGTTCGTCTGGTTGAGCGCACCGGTGATCTTGCGGAGCGCCTGGCTCATCAGTCGGGCCTGGAGGCCGACGTGCGAGTCGCCCATCTCGCCCTCGATCTCGGCGCGCGGCACGAGCGCCGCCACCGAGTCGATGACGATGATGTCGACCGCGCCGGAGCGCGTCAGCATGTCGACGATCTCCAGTGCCTGCTCGCCGGTGTCCGGCTGCGACACCAGCAGGGCGTCGGTGTCGACGCCGAGCTTCTTCGCGTACTCGGGGTCGAGCGCGTGCTCGGCGTCGACGATCGCCGCGATGCCACCGGCCCGCTGCACGCTCGCGATGGCGTGCAGCGCGAGGCTCGTCTTGCCGGAGCCTTCCGGGCCGTAGACCTCGACGACGCGGCCCCGCGGGAGGCCACCGATGCCCAGTGCCACGTCGAGCGAGATCGAGCCGGTGGGAATGACCTCGATCGGTGCGCGCGCCTCGTCGCCGAGACGCATCACCGAACCCTTCCCGAACTGCCGTTCAATTTGGGCGAGGGCGTTCTCCAACGCCTTCTCGCGATCCTGTCCTGCCATGCCTGCCGCCTTGCCGGTCTGTGGTGTTCGCTTCACACCTTGAACGCTAACCCGTCGCACCGACACGGAGGCACGACCGGCGTACGCCTGTGGACAACGTCGGGTCGAAGGTTAGCCCGAACCTTTGTTCGAATTCGATGCCGACACACCACCGGAAGCCGGCATCCACCCATACGGGGGACGGGCACCGGGCCCGTCGACCGCCGGATCAGCCCTGCGCCGCGAGTTCACGCGAACGGCGCACCCGGTGCCGGCGCAGGTAGTAGAAGGCGATGTTCCCGTCCAGCGCGGCGAGCAGCACGAACGGGACGCCGAGCCAACTGCCGCCGACGAAGGCCACCACGGCGGCGGCGAGCGCCAGGACGCACACGATCACGGCGAGGACGACGATGCGGGGCATGACGGGGGCTCCAGACGGGCGCGGGCGAGGAACGGGTCGCGGGCGGTACGGGCGCGACGCGCTTCCATTGTCGCCCCCGCCGACCCGGCCGCCGGCACCGGCCGGCGGCGCCCCCGGGGCGCCGAGCCGGGCCCGCGGCACGCCCGCTGACCAGCGAAAGTTGAGCCGACAACAAACCCGGAGTAGTTTGTTAAGCGTTCAACCACTTCCGCCTCGCCGTCTCCACGGAGGAACCCATGACCCGCATCCTCGCCATCTCGGGCTCGCTGCGCGCCGAGTCGTTCAACACCGCGCTCGTGCACGCCCTGCAGCCGTTCGCGCCCGAGGGCATGCAGATCGAGGTGTACAAGGGTCTGGACGAACTCCCGCACTTCAACCAGGACCTGGAGGCCAACCCGCCGGCGTCCGTGGTGCGCCTGCGCGAGGCGATCGCCGAGGCGGACGGCCTGATCATCACCACCCCCGAGTACAACCGCAGCCTGCCCGGCGTCCTCAAGAACGCGCTGGACTGGGCCTCGCGTCCGTACGCGCGGGGCGTGCTGGCCGGCAAGTCGATCGTCGCGATGTCCGCCTCGCCGGGCGTCCAGGGCGGCATCCGCGCGCTGATCCAGCTCAAGACGCTGCTCCGGGACCTGAACAACTTCGTCGTCTCCGGCCCGGAGATCTCCGTCCCCGAGGTGCACACCCGGCTCGGCGTCGAGGCCGACGTACAGCACGTGCTGACCGACCCGGCGACCGCCGGCATGGTCACCCACGTATTGGCCGGCCTGCAGGACGCGATCGACAACAACGCCGGCGAGCTGGTCGCCCGCCCGCTGGGCGCCTGGGCCGCGTCGCTGGCCTGACCCCGGGCGGCACCGGCGAGGCGAAACGGCGTGAGGCCCCGCACATCCGACGATGTGCGGGGCCTCACGCCGTTTCGAACGAGTGCGTCGTGGGTCGCACCCGGGATCGCGGCCTCACACGTCGGTGACGCGCAGACCGGCGTGCGCCTTGTAGCGGCGGTTGGTCGAGATGAGGTTGGCGGTGAGCCCCTCGACCTGACGCGCGTTGCGCAGCCGGCCGGCGTACACACCGCGCATGCCCGGGATCCGCGAGGCGAGCGCCTGCACCGCGTCGGTGGCGTCGCGTTGGTCGCCGAGCACCATGATGTCGGTGTCCAGGGATTCGACGTTCGGGTCGAGCAGCAGCACCGCGGACACGTGGTGGAAGGCGGCGGTGACGGCCGAGTCGGTGAGCACGGCGGCGGCCTGTTGCGCAGCGCTGCCCTCCTCGACGTCGAGCACGAACGCGCCCTGCTTGTCGAAGCCCATCGGGTTCACGCAGTCGACGACGATCTTGCCCGCGAGCTCGCTCTTGAGCGCGACGAGCAGGTCGCGGTGCCCCTCCCAGGGCACGGCGATGATCACGATGTCGCTCTCGGCCGCGCAGGTGGCGTTGTCGGCGCCGCGCACACCGGCGCCGAGCTCCGCCGCGGCGGAGGCGGCCCGTTCGGCGTTGCGCGATCCGATGATCACTTTCTGGCCGGCGACAGCCAGGCGGTACGCGAGGCCGCGGCCCTGCTCGCCGGTGCCGCCGAGGACGCCCACGACCAGATGGTCGATGTTCGGCAGGTCACGCGGGTCGCGTTTGGGGGACGAGGGGGTTGTCATGGGCGCGATCCTGCCGGCCGAAACCGCAGAGGACACGGGGTGCGCACCCGGATGCAGTCGAGGTCACACTGGTTTTCGGCTGTGCGGGTCGATTCACTCCGAAATAGCACTTATATATGACAACCGGGACGAACCGTGTTTCCTTGGAAGAGAAAACTTTCTCTACGCTCTCCAAGGAGACGCAGTGCCGGCCAAATTCATTGTCACCAAGGGACGCTCCGGCAAGTACGGATTCGTCCTGGCAGCCGCCAACGGTTCGACCATCATCAAGTCGTCGCCCTATGACACGAAGCGCGCGGCATTGACCGCGCTTCGGTCCGTCCAGCGCAACGGCGACACCGAAACGGTCGACGACCGCACCGTCGACGCCCCGGCCTCGGCCCGAGCCCGGATGTCGAAGTCCGTGGCCTCGCCCCGCCGGACGCCGGTCGCCCGGACCGTCGCCAAGCGCGGCGGCACGGTGCGCAAGAGCGCGCCCGCCAAGTCCGCCACGGCGAAGGCACCACCCCGAAAGGCGGAATCCCGAAAGGCCTCGACCAAGCCCTCGACCACTCGAAAGGCGGTATCGAGGACAACGGCGTCGCGGACGGCGGTTTCCAGGACCGGCGCCTCGCGCACCCGAAAGGCGGTATCCACGCCGAGCGGATCGCGAAAGCGGACCATGGCCGGGTCGCGCCGCGCCTGACCCACGCCCACCCCTCCCTCGATCGCCGGTTTCCGGACCCCCGCGCGTAACCCACGGCTTTGTCCGAGGTCGTAGCGTGCGGGGGACGGGAAAGCGGTCGAGCAGCCCCGGGACCCCCGGTCCCGGGCGGAGGAGGTGGGCGCGTGGATTCCGGCACGACCCTGGCGGCCTGGTCGCAGGGGATCGCGCAGAGTCAGGGGTGGACCCAGTTCTCCGAGCTGATGTTGTCCTTCGTGCTCTCCAGCGTGATCGGCGTCGAGCGCGAGGTGCGCCAGAAGAGCGCGGGACTGCGCACCCACGCACTGGTCGGCGTGGGCACCACACTGTTCATGGAGATCTCCAAGTACGGCTTCGCCGACGTGCTGCCCGCGGGCCACGTCGGCTGGGATCCGTCCCGGATCGCCGCGCAGGTGGTCTCCGGCATCGGCTTCATCGGCGGCGGCCTGATCTTCGTCCGCCGCGACACCGTGCGCGGCCTGACCACCGCCGCGGTCGTCTGGTTGACGTGCGCGATCGGCATGGCCTGCGGCGCGGGCCTGCCCTATCTCGCGATCGGGGTCACCACGCTGCACTTCGTGGTCGTGTACGGCTATCCGCCGATCATCCGCAGGATAAGCGGGCCGCGGAGCCGGGTGGCCGAGGTCCGGATCGGCTACCTTCCCGGGCACGGTGTGCTCTCCGCGGTCCTGGTCGCCTGTACCGGCGCCGGGTTCACCGTGGTGGACGTGTCCGTGCACAACCGTGACCGCGAGGCCGCGGAGGACCCCGGGGAGACCTCCATCGAGCCCCGGGCCGCGGCCGTGGTCCTGCTCTTGGAGGGCCCGGCCGATCCCACCGGGTTGGTGTCCGGCATCTCCGAGTTGCCCGGAGTGCTCACCGCGGGCGGCGGGCGGGTCCCCGAACCCTCCGAGTGACCCGACCGCCGCCCGAGCGGCCGGTTCAGCGGCGCCCGGGGTCGTTCCAGTTGGGGTCGTTCTCCCAGACCTGGTTGCGCGTCTTCGCGGTCTCCAGCGCGTTCGCCGCCTCCCGACGGGTGGCGTACGGTCCGAGCCGGTCGCGAGCCGGGCACTCCGGTCCCTCTTCGACCTTGGCGTGCTTGATGCAGTAGTACCACTCGCCGGCGCGCCCCTCGGGCTTGCGCCACAGTCTCAACCTCACGACCCGTCCTCCGCCCACTCGAGCTGCTGTCCGTCGTATCCGGTCGTATCCGTCGTATCGATCGATGCCTCGGTCGCGGCGCCGGCTACACTCGCTGGTTATGGCGATTCTCGTACCCGGTAAGGCAACCCCCATCCGCTCTGTTCCCGCCGACATCCCGCGGCCGGAGTATGTCGGGAAGCCGGCGCCGACCCCGTACACGGGGCCCGAGGTGCAGGACGCCGAGACGATCGAGCGCATGCGCGTCGCGGGCCGGATCGCGGCGGGCGCGATGGAGGCCGCCGCCGCGCACATCGCACCGGGCGTGACCACCGACGAGTTGGACCGGATCGCCCACGAGTACGTCCTGGATCACCACGCCTATCCGTCCTGCCTGGGCTATCGGGGCTTCCCCAAGACCATCTGCACCTCGATCAACGAGGTGATCTGCCACGGCATCCCGGACACCACGCGCCTGAACGACGGCGACATCGTCAACATCGACGTCACCGTGTTCATCGGCGGCGTGCACGGCGACACCGACGCGACCTACCCGGTCGGCGACGTGGACGAGGAGTCGAAGCTGCTCGTCGAGCGCACCCGCGAGGCGCTGAACCGGGGCATCAAGGCGGTCCGGCCGGGACGCCAGATCAACGTGATCGGCCGGGTCATCGAGTCCTACGCGAAGCGCTTCGGTTACGGCGTGGTCCGCGACTTCACCGGCCACGGCATCAACAGCTCGTTCCACTCCGGGCTGATCATCCCGCACTACGACGACGAGCGGGCGACCACCGTGATGGAGCCCGGGATGACCTTCACCATCGAGCCGATGCTGACCCTGGGCAGCTACGACTACGACATGTGGGACGACGGCTGGACCGTGGTCACCAAGGACCGCAAGCGCACCGCGCAGTTCGAGCACACCCTGGTCGTCACCGACACCGGCGCCGAGGTCCTGACCGTCGCGTAGCTGCGTGTACTTCCGTGTGGCCGTGGTCGACACCGGGCGGGCGCGGTGCGGCACCGGGCGCGGGCAGTAAGGTTTCGCGAGATCTCCTCCTGCCCGCTCCCCTGGAAGAGTGCCGAGTACCGATGCGCATATCCCGCGCGGTGGCCACGGCCGCCGCCCTGCTCGTGACGGCGCTCACCGCCACCGGCTGTGTCGCCGTCCACGGCTCCACGACGCCCGTCGAGGCCCTGGACCGGCACGAGGCCGGCAAGGTGCTGCACGACTACGAGGTGCAGAACAACCAGGCCTACGCGAACCGCGACCTCCCGCTCAACGCACGGGTGGAGACCGGTTCGCTCGGCGCGCTCGACCAGGCCGGTCTGAAGATCCTGAGCTTCACCGACCCGCGCGGCAATCTGGGCAAGGCGCCGATCAAGCACGAGCGGCCCGAGTTCCTGATCCCCAAGGTGATCGGCTGGCCCAAGTGGTTCGCCGTGCACAGCACGCCGAACTTCAACAACGCCAAGCCGCAGTTGCTCGTGTTCGTCAAGGCGAACCCGGACGCGGTCTGGCAGGCCGCGTGGGGCCCGACCCTGCAGAGCCCGTTGCCCGAACTGCGGCGGGACGCGGACGGCTACCTCGAACCGGTCGCCCCGAACGCCGCCGGACTGGCCGCCGCGCCCGGCGAACTGGGGCCCGTGCTCACCGAGTTCCTCAAGGACGGCAAGACCCGCGCCGAGTTGTTCGGGCCCGACCCGTACACCGCGCAGTTGCGCAAGCAGCGTGACGAGCCGATCGGTGAGGGTTTCGTGCGGCAGACGGTGGACGGCGCGGCGAACCAGTTCCCGCCGCTCGCGCTGCGCACGAAGGACGGCGGCGCACTGGTGCTCTTCGCACTCCAGCACAGCGTCAAGCTGACCGTGCAACCGCCGCGCCGGCTGGGCGACGTGGACCCCTCGACCCTGACCTTCCTGACCGGCAAGCCGACCAGGGCGGTCACCGAGCACCGGCTCTCCGAGTACGTCGCGGTGGTCCCCAAGGCCGGCGGCAAGGTGCAGCTTGTCGGCTGGATGTACGGCCTGGTCGGCGCCGACGGCGAGTGATCCGCCGGCGCCGGGGCGGGCGGGCCGGGCTACATCCAGCGCACGTCGCCGGCCGTCGCGCCCACCGTGTCGCACGCGTCGGTGAGCACGTCCAGCACCCGCAGCGGGTCGGGCAGCGGCAGTTCGGGACCCCGGATCCAGCGCACCTGCTGCCCCGAGGGGTGTTGTGCGGAGGGGACCAGCACATAGCTGCCCCGGCAGTGCCAGCGCAGGCCCGGATGCGCGTCCAGCGTCTCGGGATGGCAGTCCAACTCGCACGGCCACCACTCGTCCTCGTCGGCGGGAGTGCCGCGGGTCGCGGTGAAGAACAGCGTGCGTTCGGGGCCGCAGGAGGCCACCGGACCGATCTCGATGCCCTGCTCGGCGAATACCGCGAGGGCGATCTCGCCCGCCCGCGCGGGTACGTCCAACACGTCGTGGCCCGCGCCGGTGGCGGTGACGAAGTTGGCCTCCGGATACAACTCCAGCCAGCGCGCCACCTGGACCGGGTCGGTGGACGCCTGGGTCTGCCACGCGAACGAGACCGGGTGCATGCCCGGTGCCGGACAGCCGACCCGGTCACAGGAGCAGCCGAAGCCCACCGGGTGCGCCGCCGGACAGACGGGCCAGCCGCGCTCGACCAGGTCCATGAGCAGTCCGGCCCGCCGGTCGCGAACGGTGTCCGGATCCTCACGCGGTCGACGGCGCAGCCATCCGGCCATTCTGCCCATTCGCTCCATGGAACCCCTTCTTCCGCGTGCGTTTCGTACGCGCCCCACACGGCGCCTCTGCGTATACAACGCGGAAGACCGGCCCGAGCAATCCCCATCATCGCGGGTCGCCCGAGTCGATATGCCGACCGGGTTCGCAGGTGATCGGAATAGCACCGGTACGACGCCGTGAACCCGCGAGAAATGTACATCGCGGATCGCTTCGGTTCGGCGCGCCGCCCGCAACGACGACCGCCCCGTTCCCGAATGCCGGGAACGGGGCGGTCGCGCCGGCGGCGGCCCGGGAGGCGGGCCGCGGCGCGTGGATCAGCCCGCGTTGACGCAGGTGTTGCCGAACGTCGGGTTGAGCACGGCGATCAGGATGTCGACCGTGTTCCCGCAGATGTTGACCGGGACGTGCAGGTCACCGGCGATCTGGTTGCCCGAGGCGACACCCGGCGACTCGACCGCCGCGCCCTCGGACTCGGCGCTCGCGGTCGCCACGCCGGCGCCCATGGCCGCGATGCCACCGGCCATGGCCGCGACGGCGGCGATCTTCTTCATGTTCGTCACAGCGTTGTTCCTCCACGTAACGTGCCGACCAGGTTCGGCACGCTGGTCAACGACGTGGTGGGGGGGCGGAAACGCGCGGCGGGCGAGATTCACTCGTTCACTGCGGGACCGACGAGCCCTACTTCATGTTGCCCCTCTGCTCCGGGCAGAACGCGGGCACCGCACCGCCCACAAGCATGGCCTTCTCCTGCATCGCGCTCACCGCGGTCACCTTCGTCGCGGTCTCGACCAGGCTCTTCCCGGACTTGAGGTCCGCGCAGGCCTGCTTGCCCTGGGCCACGAGTTCGGCGTCCGGCTTCGACTTCGTCGCCGGGACGAGCAGGTGCAACGTGCTGAGGAAGTTGTTCTCGCCGAGTCCGCCGCCCCCGCCGGGCAGCGGGTCCGAATCCTCGTCGGTGTCCGGATCGGGCGACGTGACGCGCTTGGTCGGCTTGGTCGACGGCGTCGCCGATCCGGACTTCGAGCCGGTCGACGCGCTCGCCGAGGACGTCGAGGACGCCGAGCTCTTCTTGTCGTCGTCACCGGACATACCGACCGCGACGATCACGCCGACGATCGCGAGCACCGCGACCACCGAGACGCCGATCCACAGGCCCTTGCGGCTGCGGCCGGGCTGGGGCGGGTAGCCGGCGCCCTGCGGGTAGCCGCTCGGGTACTGCGGCGGGCCGTACTGGCCCGGCGGGTACTGCGGTTGGCCGTACTGGCCGGGCTGCTGCTGCCCCGGGTACGGCTGTTGTCCGTATTGGGGCTGGCCGTACGGCTGGTTCGGGTCCTGGCCGGGCGGCGGCGGGTAACTCACTCATCCCCCATGGATGTCGGATCGTCGCCTCCGTCGAGCACGGCGCACGGATCATCCAAAGTAGGACGAAATGCCTTGTTTTTGGCCCGCGGAGGAAGCGTCAGGATCATGAAGCTCTCCTCATTTGTCAAGGCGAGTCTTCTTTCGATCGCAATCGCACACATGCCCGCCGTACTCAGACCGCGGCGACCACGATGTCCAGCGCCCAGGGCGTGCCTCCCTGCTTCGGTTCGGCCGTCTCCACGGTCCACCCCAGTGCGCGCAGCGCGTCGGCCAGTTCGGCCGGGTTGCGCGGTTCGGCGCCGGAGACCAGCAGGTCCCGGGTCACCCGGCCCTTGGTCGCCTTGTTGAAGTGGCTCACCACCGAGCGCTTGGCGACGCCGTCCACGATCCGCTCGTGCAAAACCCGTACCGTCGCGGTCCGCTCGGCCACCGCGCCGGTCGGCTTCCAGGCCGCGCCGTACGCCGCCGACCGCAGGTCCAGGACCAGTTCCTCGCCCGCGAGCCTGGGCAGCACCGGGGCCATCGCGGCGCGCCACTGACCCGCGAGCGCGCCGATCCCGGGCAGCCGCACACCCATCGAGCAGCGGTACGGCGGCACCCGGTCGGTCGGCCGCAACGCCCCCCACAGGCCGGAGAACACCAGGATCGAACCCGCCGCGCGCGCCGCCGCCGCGCCGGTGAGCGTGGGCAGGTCCAGCGCGTCGTAGAGCACACCGGTGTACAGCGCGGCCACCGTCAGCGCGGGCGCCTCGCGCAGGTCCAGGTTGCGCAGCACCTCGCCGCGCAGCTTCGGACCGAGCCCGAGCACCTCCAGCGCCTTGAGCTCGTCGCCCTCGCACAGCGTGATCAGCGAGTCGAGCACCTGCCGCCGCACGGAGTTCAGTTCCGGCATCGAAAGGCCCGCGAGATCGAGCGCGGGGCCCGTCCCCGCAGCGGCCTTGCCCTCGGAGGGCGGCAACAACACGAGCACGGGCGGGACTCCAAGCGGCGCGGGCGGAAAGGGGGTCGATCAAGTTTATGGGGAGGAGTCGGGCCGATCATGACGCAGCGGCTCCGGGCGCGCGGGCGAAAAGCCGGTGAAGTCCTTCGCACCGCAGCCGATCTTTCCTAAGCTCGACCCGTGCCTCGTCGCCATCTCCACATCAGGTCCGCCGACGGTGATCGCCTTCGCGCCGGTTTCACCCGCCTGCGTGCGGACCTCGGGCTGCCCGGCCCGTTCTCCCGCGAGGTGTCGGCGGAGGCGGAGGCTGCCGCCCGGCGCGGGCCGAGCCTGACCCGCCGGGATCTGACCGAACTGCCGTTCCTGACCATCGATCCGGCCGAGTCGCTGGACCTGGACCAGGCGATGCACCTGACGCGTCGGGGCACCGGCTATCGGGTGCACTACGCGATCGCCGACGTCGCCGCCTGGGTCACCCCCGGCGGCGCGCTGGACGCGGAGACCATGCGCCGGGTGGAGACGCTCTATCTGCCGGACGAGCGCATCCCGCTGCATCCGCCGATCCTCTCCGAGGCGGCGGCCAGCCTGCTGCCGGGGTCGGACCGGCCCGCGCTGGTGTGGGTGCTCGACCTGGACGAATCCGGCGACCTGATCGGCACCGACGTCTTTCGCGCGATGGTGCGCAGCCGGGCCCGCTTCGACTATCCCCAGGTGCAGCGCGCGATCGAGGCGGGCACCGCCGAGGAGCCGTTGGCGCTGCTCGCCGAGATCGGCATGCTGCGCGAGGTGCTGGAGAGCGAACGGGGCGGGGTGAGCCTGCCCATCCCGGAGCAGGAGATCGTCGAGGACGGCGACACCTGGCGCCTGGAATACCGGGCGCCGATCCCGGCCGAGGGCTGGAACGCGCAGATCTCGCTGCTGACCGGGATCGCCGCCGCCGACCTGATGACGTACGCGGGCGTCGGCATCCTGCGCACGCTGCCCGAACCGGCGCCGGAGGCGCTGGCCCAGGTCCGGCGGGTGGGCCGCGCGCTCGATGTGGCATGGCCCGACGGCGACACGTACGGCGCGGTGATCCGCTCGCTCGATCCGGACAACCCGCGGCACGCGGCGTTCCTCCAGGAGGCCACCGGTCTGCTGCGCGGGGCGGGCTACACGGCGTTCGACGCCGGGGTCCCGGAGCAGGCCGGGCACGCGGCGGTCGCCGACGAGTACGCGCACGTGACCGCGCCGCTGCGGCGGCTGGTCGACCGGTACGCGGGCGAGATCTGCGTGTCCCTGGTCGCGGGCACCGACGTGCCGGACTGGGTGGGCGCGCGGCTGCACGAGTTGCCGAAGGCGATGGAGACCGGCGATCGGCGGGCGCACGAGGTCGAGCGCGAGGCGGTCTCCCTGGTCGAGGCGGTCGTGCTCGCCGACCACGTCGGCGACGAGTTCGACGCGGTGGTGGTTGACCTGAACGAGCGCGGCGACGGCGGGACGGTACAACTCGCCGAACCCGCCGTGCGAGCCCGCTTCGACGGGCCGGGTCTGGGCCTGGGCGAGCGGGTCCGGGTCCGGTTGACCGAGGCCGACGACGCCCGGCGCAGGGTGCGGTTCGCCCCGGCGAAGGCGCCGGGCGCACCCGCTAGGATGGCGGGCACGACGGATGAGTCGGCCGGGCGGCCGCGTCGGGATTCCTCCTCGGAGGGTTCCGCCGAGGAACGTCCGGGCTCCACAGGGCAGGGTGGTCGGTAACACCGACCCGGGGCGACCCGCGGGACAGTGCCACAGAAAACAGACCGCCGACGTCCTCGGACGATCGGTAAGGGTGAAACGGTGGTGTAAGAGACCACCAGCGCCCGAGGTGACTCGGGCGGCTAGGTAAACCCCACCCGGAGCAAGGTCAAGAGGAGCACCGTCACACGTGCTCTGCGCGAACGTTCGAGGGCGGCCCGCCCGAGTTCGCGGGTAGACCGCTGGAGGCTGTCGGCAACGGCAGTCGTAGATGGATGGCCGCCTCCCCGGGCGCCGCAAGGCTCCCGGGAGACAGAACCCGGCGTAGAGGCCGACTCATCCGTCGCCTTCCTTTTTCTCGCCCCCTCCCCCGCCGACGCGGCTCGCCGGTCGACGGCGCGGGAGGCGTCGGGCCGACCGTGACGAGCCGTCCGGGGCCGGCCGGGCAAAGCCGAAAGCCCCGGCCTGAACCCAGGCTCGGGGCTTTCGGAAGTTTGGTCCTCCGCGTGGTCCGCCCGGATTCCTACTGGCGGGCACGCTGAAGGCGCTTCCGACTATGCCACACGTCGGGCGGCGCCGTCAAACCTTTGTTCGACCACGCCGCCCGATGTCAGGCGCCGCGCAGGTGCGCGGTCTCGTTGAACACCCGCAGCGACGCGTTGCCGTCCGACCACCACTGGACCGCGCTGATCGCCGCGGCGGACAGTTCCATCCGGAACATCGACTCCGGCGGGGCGCCGAGCGCGATCCGTACCAGTGTCTTGATCGGCGTCACGTGGGTGACCACGAGCACGGTCCTGCCGGGATGCCGGGCGATCGTCTTGTCCCGGGCCACCTCGACCCGGCGGGCCACCTCGGTGAAGCTCTCGCCACCGGGCGGGGCCGCGTCCGCCGAGGTCAGCCACGCGTCGAGGGCGTCCGGGGTCTGCTCGCGCGCCTCGGCGAAGGTGAGTCCCTCCCACGCGCCGAAGTCGGTCTCCCGGAAGCCGGGTTCCTCGCGCACCTTCAGGCCCAGTCGTTGTGCGACCGCCTCCGCGGTCTGCCGGCAGCGACCCAGCGGCGAGGACACGATCGCCTCGATCGTGCCGCGCTCGGCGAACGCCTCGGCCGCCCGCGCGGCCTGCCAACGACCGCGCTCGGACAGGTCCGGATCGGCGCCGGTGCCGGAGAAGCGCTTCTGCGGGGTGAGCACCGTCTCGCCGTGTCGCAACAGCACCAGCGTGGTCGGGCGACCCAGGTCCGGGCCCCAACCGGGGGCGGTCGGGCGGACCTTGGTGGTGATCGGCTCCTCGACCTCCGGCCCCGGGGCCCGGGGCGTGGCGAACGCGGTGGACTCCTGCGGGGTCCAGGCCCGGCCCTTGGCCGCCGCGTCCATCGCCTCGTTGGCCAGCCGGTCGGCGTGCTTGTTCTGCTCCCGCGGGATCCACGTGTAGGTGACCTGCCCGGGCGGGTGGATGCCTCGGGCCTTGGTCGCCAGGTCGCGCATGTCGGCGTGCTTGATCTTCCAGCGGCCCGACATCTGCTCGACCACGAGCTTGGAGTCGGCCCGCACCTCGACGGTCGCCGTCGGGTCGATCGCGTGCGCCGCGCCCAGGCCGGCGATCAGACCGCGGTACTCGGCCACGTTGTTGGTCGCCACGCCGATCGCCTCGGCCACCTCGTGCAGTACCTCGCCGGTCTCGGCGTCGCGCACCAGCGCACCGTAGGCCGCCGGCCCCGGGTTGCCCCGGGAACCGCCGTCGGCCTCGACGACGAGCCTCACAGGCCCGACTCGGCCGTGCGGACGAGGATGCGCCGGCAGTTCTCGCAGCGCACGATCGCGTCCGGCGCGGCCGCCCGGATCGCGCCGAGGTCGGTGATCCCCAGTTCCAGCCGACACCCCTCGCAGCGGCGCTGGAACAGCGGGGCCACGGCCACGCCGTGCGACTGCTCGCGGATGCGCTCGTACAGCTTCATCAGGTCGGCCGGGATCGCCGCCGCGATCACCGCGCGCTGCTTGGTGGTGGCGCTCACCTCGGTGTCGATCTCCGCCTCGGCGGCGGCCCGCCGGGACTCGGCGGCGTCGCGCGCGGCCTGCGCCTCGTCCCGCTCGGCGACCAGCTTGGCCAGCCGGCCCTGGATGTCCTCGCGGCGTTCCATCACCTCCAGGACGACCTCTTCGAGGTCACCCTGGCGCTTGGCGAGCGAGGCCACCTCGCGCTGGAGGTTCTCCAGGTCCTTGGGCGAGGTGACGTGGCCCGAGTCCAGTCGCTGCTGGTCGCGTTCGGCGCGCTTGCGGACCTGGTCGACGTCCTGCTCGGCCTTGGTCTGGTCGCGGGCCGCGTCGCTCTCCTCGGTCTCGCCCGCGACCACGAGGTCGCGCAACCGGGCGAGCCGGGAGCCGAGGCGGTCGATCTCCTCGTTCTCCGGCAGCGTGCGCTTCTTGTGGGCGAGCAGGTCGATTCGCGAGTCGAGGGCCTGGAGGTCGAGCAGGCGGAGCTGGTCGGCGGGCGCGGCGTTCAGCGGGGGCTCCTTGGATGCGGCTCGGGTGGGCGGGAGGTTGCTTCCCACCCGCCCACCCGTTGCGTTTCGGTGGGTGGCTTCGGGGGTTGCGGACGACGGTCGGGCCGATCGGGCCACATGCGCGTCGTCACGGCGCTCAGCGGTGCGGTGTGTGGAACGTCCACGGGTCCGTGACTAGTTCCGACACGTGGGTTTCCACCGTAGTACCGGTCGCGGCGAGCGCACGGGTCAGTTCCTGGGCCGCGTACGCCAGCCACGGCCACTCGGTGGCCCAGTGTGGGGCGTCCAGCAGCGCGGGGCCGCCGTGTTCCAGCGCCTCCGAGGCCGGGTGATGGCGCAGGTCGGCGGTGACGTAGACGTCGGCGCCGCTGCGGCGGACCGCGTCGAAGAGGCTGTCACCCGCGCCGCCGCACACCGCGACGGTGCGCACCAGGCGGTCCGGGTCGCCGGCCACGCGCAGGCCGGTCGCGGTGGCGGGCAGCGCCCGGGCGGCCCGGGCGGCGAAAGCGGCGAGCGTCTCGGCGGCGGCCAACTCGCCGATCCGGCCGATGCCCCGGCACTCGCTCGGGTCGGCCGGGGCCGGGTCGAGCGGGGCGGTGACGGTCAGTCCGAGCGCGGCGGCGAGCGCGTCCGAGACGCCGGGGGCCGCCGAGTCGGCGTTGGTGTGCGCGACGTGCAACGCGCAGCCGCCGGTGATCAGCGTATGCACGACGCGCCCCTTGAATCCGGTCGCGGCGACCGAGTGCACTCCGCGCAGGAACAGCGGGTGGTGGGTGACCAGGAGGTCGGCGCCGCGGGCGAGCGCCTCGTCGGCGACCGCCCGGGTCGGGTCCACGGCGAACATCACCGAGCGCACCTCGGCGTCCGGGTCGCCGCAGACCAGCCCCACCGCGTCCCAGGATTCGGCCCACTCGGGGTGGTAGATCCGTTCGAGGGCGCTGACGACGTCGGAGAGCTTGGGCACGAAGGGAGGTTACCGCTCCGAGGTCGCCGCCCCGGATTCGGGCATCCGGGGCGGACGGTGACGCAGTGCACCGGAGCGCCCCCGGATTGTGTGAAGTCGGCCCCATCCGAAGCGTTTGTGCGGTAGGCAGGCTCGCACTGTCGTACGACCGACGAGGGGGACGACGACGATGGTGCACTGTCTGCTGTGCGGTACGCCCTATCTGGAGACGGACGCGTACTGCCCGGGCGAACAATGCGGCACCGACCTGCACGGCCAGCGCATGGGCGATCCGGCCTGCGCGGTCCAGGCATGGTGCGAACCTCGTCGGATCACCGCGGCCGCCGGCGAGACGGTGATGGTGACGCTGACCCTGCGCAACGCGGGCAGCGCGCCGGACCGCTACGACCCCGAACTGCCCCGGGACGTCGGCCGGCGGATCGGCCTGGACCGCCCCGGCGCGCCCGATGTGTATCCGGGCGAGACCCGGATCTGGACGATCGTCTACACGGTGCCCCCGGACATCGAGGACCAGGTCGCGCCGAGCGGGATGTTCGGCCTGGGCGAGGTGGGCGCGGACAGCGGTGGCAGCGCCTTCGAACCGGTGTCCCGGGTGGTCGAGGAGAGCGAGATCCCGGTTCGGGTGGTGTCCGCCCGGGACATGCGGGTGTCCGCGTGCGCGCCGTTCTCGGTGCGGGTGGTGTCCACGGACCGCGACCCGGACGGTGGCCGGCGACCGGTCGGCGCACCGGTGGATCCGTACCACGACGATCGTGAGCGTCGGGGCGGCAAGCGGCGGACCAGAATCGCCGGCGCCGTGGCCGCGACGGTGGCCGCGATCGTCGCGGCGCTGCTGATCGGTATGGCGATGGCGGGCTCGGACGACAAGAAGCCGGCGGCCAAGGTCGTCCCGACGGGGTCGGCGGGCTCCTCGGCCGCGTCCTCCCCGGCCGCCGTGCCGACCACCGAGGCGCCGGTGACCAGCACACCCGAGGCGTCCGACTCGGCCTCGCCGAGCACCGGCGCGCCAGGGAAGCTGACCGTGCCGAACGTGGTCGGGATGACCGAGGCGCAGGGTGTCGCGCTGCTGCGGGAGAAGGGTTTTCGCGGCGTCGTCAAGGGCACCGGCGGCACGATCGCCTCCACCGACCCGGCGGCCGGGAAGAAGGTGGATCGGGACAAGGCGGAGATCGTGGTGACCATGTCCGGGGTTCGGACCACGCCGCCGGTCATCCGGCCGCCGATCACGATCAGACCCACCGATCCCGCCCCGTCGTCGGCTCCGGTGACGACCACGGTCCCGCCGCTGTCCGGCCTGACCGTCGCCGACGCGACCGCGGCGCTGAAGAACGCCCGCCTGAACATCGGGCTGCCCTCCGGGGCCTCCCGGAGCGACGTGGTCACCGGCTCGACCCCGGGTTCGGGCGAGGCGGTGGCGATCGGTACGACCGTGACGGTGAGCGTGGCCCCGCGCGCGACCGCGACCGGCCCGGGCTGACGCACGGCGGCGATCGGGGCCGGGCGCACCGCGGGCGACCGGGACCGGCGCACCGCACGCGATCATGCAGGCCCGCCGCGCCCACCCGGAACTGACTCACCGTCAGATCCGCTGGCCGCCTCCCCTTTCCATGCAATAGCTTGCTTCAGTCAAGAACAGGCGAGGGGAGAACGCTCATGCTGGACCTCACAGGCGCGTCCGCGATCGTCACCGGCGGGGCCTCCGGGCTCGGCGAGGCGACCGCCCGCCGACTCGCGGCCGGCGGCACCTCGGTGGTGATCGCGGACAAGAACGAGGAGCGGGGCAAGGCGGTCGCCGCCGAAATCGGCGCCGGCGCCGTCTTCGTCGCGACCGACGTCACGAACGAGGAGCAGATGCAGGCCGCGGTGGACGCGGCGGTCGCCGTCGCGCCGCTGCGC
Organism: Embleya sp. NPDC127516; assembly: GCF_044765325.1. Classification (NCBI taxonomy): domain Bacteria; kingdom Bacillati; phylum Actinomycetota; class Actinomycetes; order Kitasatosporales; family Streptomycetaceae; genus Embleya; species Embleya sp. NPDC127516. The sequence continues at coordinate 513,571 of NZ_JBIWJT010000001.1, forward strand.
GCGCTGGTCTCCTGCGCCGGCACCGGGATGGGCGCCCGCACGGTGGCCCGGGACGGCACGCCGCACCCGCTCGCCGCCTTCGAGTTCATCGTCCGGCTCAACCTGATCGGCACCTTCAACGCGGTCCGGCTCGCCGCCGCCGCGATGGCGAGCGCCTCGCCGCAGGCGGACGGCGAGCGCGGCGCGATCGTGTGCACCGCGTCGGTGGCCGCCTTCGACGGGCAGATCGGCCAGGCCGCGTACGGCGCGTCCAAGGCCGGCGTGGCCGGCATGACACTGCCCGTCGCGCGCGACCTGTCCGCGATCGGCGTACGGGTCAACACGATCGCACCCGGCACGATGGACACCGCGCTGTTCGCCGCCGCACCGCAGGCGGCCAAGGACACCCTCGGGCAGCAGGTGCTGTTCCCCAAGCGCATGGGCGTCCCGGACGAGTTCGCCTCGCTCGCGTACGAGTTGCTTACCAACAGTTACCTCAACGCCGAGGTGATCCGGCTCGACGGCGGCATTCGCTTTCAGCCGAAGTAGTGGGAATCGGCATCAATCAGGACGATCATCGCGCCGCTCGGCGCAGACGGTCGGCATGTCCGCCCCAATGATGTTGGGATGGGGGCGTGAGCGATCCGACCTCGGCGTGGCAGCGCCCCCTGCCCTTCCATCTCCCCGGCCTCGCGCCGCCCATCCGCCGCGACTGCGCGATCGGCGGCGTGGTCCTCGCGGGCGCCCTCGTCCTGCTCGTCACCAACTCCTACCTGATCTGGGGCGCGTGGGACCCGAACCGGTGGTTCCGACTGCTGCCGCTGCTGCCGTTGACCGTCGCCGAGTGCCATCGCAGCACGTCGCCGCGCTTCGCGGTGTTCCTGGGCTTGGCCTGCGAGAGCGTGGACATCGCGCTCGGGCCCTCCATCGGCGGCCTGATCATGTGGTCCGACGTGCTGTACGCGGCGTGCCTGTACGGCACGTCGCGACTGGCGTTCGGGCTGCTGTACGGCAACGTGGTGGCGCTGATCCTGGGCGCGGGCACGGTCTGGGCGGTGACCCGCGAGTTCCGGCTTTTCGTCCTGTCCATCTTCTACATCGGACTGGTCGGCATCTCCCCCGTGCTCACCGGCTTCTCGGTGCGCGAACACCGCGAGAAGGCCGAGGTGGAACGGTTGCGCGCGACCCAGACCGCGCGGCTGGCCGAACTCGACCACCAGGCCGCCGTGGTCGCCGAACGTGCCCGGATGGCGCGCGAATTGCACGACGTGATCGCCAACCACCTGAGCGCGGTGGCGGTCCAGTCCACCGCCGCGCTGTCGGTCAGGAGCATGGACGAGGCCCGGCTGCGCGAGACGCTGGAGGTGATCCGGGAGAGCAGCCTGCAAGGGCTCACCGAGATGCGCCGGATGATCGGCCTGCTGCGCTCGGAGAACACCCCCGAGGAACCGGTGTCCGTACCCCGTCTGGCGGAGACCGATCGGCTGGTCGAACACGTGCGCCGGGCCGGGCTGATCGTCGACATCGAGGTCACCGGCGTGGTGCGGGAGTTGCCCACGCCCGTCGACCTGGCCGCCTATCGGGTGGTCCAGGAGACCCTGACCAACGCGCTCAAGCACGCCACACCGCAGCGGTTGCGCATGGTGTTCGCCTATCGTGCCCAGGACGTGGTGATCATCGGGGACAACGGGATCGATCCCGAGCACGTGACCCGACTGCCCGGCGCCCGTGCGGGACTGGTGGGCATGTCCGAGCGCGTCTCGCTGCTCGGCGGCGTGTTCGAGGCGGGGCCGCGCGACGGCAGATGGTACGTACGGGCCGAACTCCCGTGCGGTGACGACGTGGTGCGCGGCGCCGGAGACAACGCCTCGCTGGGGCCGAAGGGTGGGACCGGGTGAGCGACATCGACACCTTGCGCGTGCTGGTCGCCGAGGATCAGGCGGCGGTCCGGGCCGGACTGGTGCTGATCCTGGACGCGGCAACGGGCATCGAGGTGGTGGGCCAGGCCGTCGACGGCGAGAACGCGGTGGAACTGGCCCGGTCGTTGCGCCCGGACGTGGTGCTGATGGACGTGCGGATGCCCCGCCTGGACGGGATCAGCGCCACCCGCGAGCTGACCGCGGAAGGGCTCGACGTCCTGGTACTGACCACGTTCGACCTGGACGAATACGTGTTCGGCGCGCTGCGCGCGGGCGCCGCGGGCTTCCTGCTCAAGACGGTGGACGCCGAACGCCTGGTCGAGGCGGTCCGGTTGGTCGCGCGCGGTGACGGCTTCGTGGCACCGGAGGTCACCCGCCGGTTGATCCACGCGTTCGCGAGCCCCTCCCGCCCGGGACCGGCGGACGGGCCCGAGGTGGGCGCCGAGGCGCTCGCGTCGCTCACGCCGCGCGAGGGCGACGTGCTCGCGTGCCTGGGCCGGGGCATGTCGAACCAGCGGATCGCCGAACACCTGGACATGGCCGAGGCCACGGCCAAGACGCACGTGAGCCGGATCCTCACCAAACTGGGCCTGCGCAGCCGGGTCCAGGCCGCGATCCTGGCCCAACAGCGCGGAATCGGCGAGTAACTCGATCAGCCCATTCCCAGCCGCATGGTTGCCCCCATGCCAGCCCGTTGACCTGCGCCGATGTCGACTGTTCGGAAATATGCAGATCAACTGACCAACCAACCCTCAATGCGGGTCACTTCACTCAAAGGGGTGAAGGCTGCCGCAACTCGTTGAGGTGGCCCGAACGCGCTGCGTACGGTCATGCCGTCCCGCCGGGGGGAGCGATCCGAGGCGGGGCGCCATGTCGGCGACCGAGTCACAACGGTCGTTCGACAACCGTTTCCGGGCACCGGTCGACGAGCGCGACGCGCATCGCCGACCGGGGCGCGAGGGCACAGTCGAGGGGGAAGTCCAGGGATGGCGACGACGACTCGTGGGCACCGTGCGGAGCGCACCGGCGGCCACGGCGCGCCGGGTACGAACCTGGTCGACCGCGTCCGTGCGGCGCTCGACCGCTTTGCGGTCGGTGCCCGGGAACAGGATCACGCCGGTCGGCCCGACCCCGCCGAGACCGGCGCCGGGTGGGACGTGCGCTCGGACGACTTCTGGTGCACCGTACGACCGCCGGGCCACGCGGCCCGCGCCCAGGGCTGGAAGATCCACGTCAGCGCGCGCACCGGCGACGCCCCGCACGTGCTCGGCCGAGTCTGCGACGTGCTCCTGCCGCGCCGGGTCGCGTTCAAGTTCGCCGGCGACACCGAGCGGCTGCGGATGCTCAACTCGCGGGAGGCGGACCGGGCTTCGGCGGGCAAGTTCATCACCGTCTATCCCGACGACGACGAGCAGTTCATGGAGTTGGTGGACGCGCTCGACGAGGTGACGCGCGAGCTGAGCGGGCCGGGCATCCTCTCCGATCGGCCGTGTCGACCGGGCAGCGTCGTGCACTACCGCTACGGCGGGTTCGGCCGACGTGCGGTGCTCGGCAACGACGGCGGCTACCGGGCGGTGCTCACCGACCCCGACGGGCTGGCCGTGGACGACGCCCGGGAGGCCTGGTTCACCCCGCCGCCGTGGGCGCCGGATCCGCTGCTGCGGCGGGCCCGTTCGGCGCCCGCCGCCGCGCCCGCGCCGGCCCGGCCCCCGGGGGTGCTGATCGCGGGCCGCTTCGCGGTCACCGCGGCGCTGCGGCACTCGGCCAAGGGCGGCGTCTTCGTCGGCCGGGACACCACCGACGACACCGACGTCGTGGTCAAGCAGGCCCGCGCGCACATCGAGGTGGACCGCTCCGGGCGGGACGCGTGCGCCGCGCTGCGGCACGAGGCGATGCTCATGCGGCGGCTCGCGCACACCGGCCTCACCCCTCGGCACGTCGCGCTCGTGGAGGAGGCCGAGACGATCTTCCTGGCCCAGGAGCGGGTTCCGGGCGAGCCGCTGCGCACCTGGGTCGGCCGACACGCGCAGGACCCGGACGTGCCCTGGGCGCGGGCCCGGGGCATCGTCGAGGAACTGATCCGACTGGTCCGGACGGTGCACGACGAGGGCCTGGTGATCCGCGACCTGTCGCCGACGAACGTCCTGGTCGGGCCGGACCACGCGGTGCGTCTGGTGGACCTGGAGTTGGCCGCCGAGATCGGCTCCCGGGCGGGTGCGGCGGGTACTCCCGGCTATCGGGCGCCGGAGCAGCGTCCCACCGCGGACGGTGGGCATCCCGTGCACCCCGCCGCCGATCTGTACAGCCTGGGCGGCCTGTTCTTCCTGTTGGCCACCGGCGCCGACCCGGCCCTGCCCGAGGATGTGGGGGCGAACCGCAGCACGGTGGAACGCCTGGGCGCGTGGCTGGAGTTGGCGGCACGGCAGGGCGACACGGCACGGCGGCTGGCGCCGGCGATCCGCGGTCTGTGGCACGAGGAGCCGACGGCGCGATGGACGGTGCAGCGGTTGGGCGCGTACGTCGCGGGGGTGGATGGCGGGGTCGGGGCGGGCTCCGGCTCGGGCCCGAGTTCGGGAGTGGGTGTCTCCGGTGACGACGGTGACGACGGTGCGGGCGAGGGTCGGGGCGGCGGGGAGCGCGTGGACGCCGGGGAGCGCGTCGCTGTCGGCCGGGACGGTGATGACGGCGCCGTGGCCGGGCTGGACGGCGGTGACGGCGCTGCCGCCGGGCCGAAAGGCGGGAGTGGCAGGGACGACGGTCGGGGCTTCGCGGGCGCGAGTGCCGGTGCCGAGGTCGGTGTGGCCGGGCGCCAGGACGCGCCGGACGGACCTCGGCCGCATCCGGACACCGAGGGCGACAAGGTCCCGCCGCATCCGCAGCCGCCGGAGGACGATCCGCTGCTCCTGGACGGGCTCGCCCACCTGATCGCGACGATGACGCCGGGGCGGGTGGATCGGCTGTGGCCGATGACGGCCGGCGCTGCGGCGATGGATCCGTGCAGCGTGCAGTACGGCGCCGCCGGTGTGCTGGGTGTACTGGCCCGGGCCGCGCACACCACCACGCTCGAACCCCGACTGCGCTACGCGCTGCACCGCGCGGTCGAGGACGGCGCGGCGTGGCTGCGCGATCGGGCGGCGGCCGAACCGGTGGTCCTGCCCGGCCTGCACTTCGGGCGTTCCGGCACCGCGTGGGCCCTGCGGGACGCGGCGGCCCTGCTCGGCGACGAGAAGCTCGCCGCCGCGGCCGTCGACGAGGCCCTGCGGGTACCGATCACGTGGCCCAATCCGGATGTGTGCCACGGAGCCGCCGGGGCCGGTCTGCTCCAGGTCCGGATGTGGCGGGCGACCGGCGACGAGCGGTTCCGGCAGCGCGTCGTCGCGTGCGCCGACGCGCTGCTCGGCGCGGCCCGGCAGGCCGGCGATCTGACCCTGTGGCCGGTCCCGAAGGACTTCGACTCGCGCCTGGCCGGCGCGGCGCACCTCGGCTTCGCGCACGGCGTCGCCGGCGTCGGCACGTTCCTGCTGGAAGCTGCCCTGGCCACCGGCCGCGAGAGCTGCCTCGACGGCGCCCGGGCCGCGGCCCGCACCCTGACCCGGACCGTGCGCGCCGACGGCGACACCGCGTGGTGGCCGCAGGGCCCCGGCGATCCGGCGGGCGTACGCCTGGCGCACTGGTGCAGCGGTTCGGCCGGCGTCGGTACCTTCCTGGTCCGGCTGTGGTGCGCGGACGGCGATCCGCAGCACCGCGACCTGGCCGAGCGGGCGGGCGCGGCGGTCCATCGGGCCCGCTGGCACTCGGGCACCGCCGCGTGCCACGGCCTCGCGGGCAACGGCGAGTTCTTACTCGACTTGGCCGAACTGCTCGACGACGAGAGCCATCGCACGCGCGCCGCCGACCTGGCCGACCAGCTCCGGGCCCGGACCGCGCTGATCGAGGGCCTGCGGGTGCCCGCCGACGAGACGGCGATCGGCGTCTCCGCCTCGTACGGCACCGGCACCGCAGGCGTCCTCGGCTTCCTGCTGCGGCTCGGCCACGGCGGCGGTCGGCTCTGGTTGCACGGTGAGGACGCGTGAACACCATGGTGACGACGCGACCGCTGCGTCGGATCAGTTGGTCGTTCGCGGCCGACGGCGGGCACGCGGCGTGTCTGGCCACACCGGGCGACGGCACCTGGCGGGTCGAGTCCTGGTCGTTGCGGCCCGGCCGAGCCAGTGGCGCGCTGCCGGTGGGCACCGGGGCGCCCGAGCGGCTGCACAGCCAGTTGCTCGCGTTGCCGGACGGCCGGGTGCTGATCTGTCGACACCAGCCCGGCCGGCACGAGTTAGTCCTGCTGGAGGCCGACGAAGCGGGCAGCGAACGGCACTTGGGCACGGTTCGGCTGCCCGGTCTGCGGCTGCTGCCGTCGCCGGGTCCGGACGCGCTCGCGCTCGCGCTCGGGGCCGACACGACGCCGTCGACCACGGTGTGGCTGGTCCGCGAGGACGGCCGGTTGGACCCCGTGGCCGAGTTGTCCGGCCTGTACGGCGGTGGGGTCCGACTCGACCCGGACGGCCGGCGATTGGCTCTGGACCAGGTGCGGGACGGCCGGGTCAAGACCGTCGTCCTCGACTTCGAGACCGCCGCGGTGCGGCCCTTCCTGGAGCTGACCGAGGCCAGCAACGACCGGCTGTTGCTGGCCGATCCGGTCGGCGGCCTGCTGGTCATCGCGAGCGACGCGCCGGGGGGCGACCGGCTGGGCTGGATCCGGTTGCCGGCCGACCGCGCGCAGGCGCCGGGGCAGGTGCGCTTCCCGGAGCTGGTACACCTGCCCGACGCGGCGGTGCGGCCGATCGCGATCGCGCCGGACGGCCGCCGGGTGGCGCTCCAACTCGATCGGGGCGCGATCTCGCGGCTGGCGGTGTGGACCCCCGAGGACGGCACGCTGGTGGAGGTCGCCACGCCGGACGGTTGTCTGGGTGCGGTCGGCCGGTGGACCGAACAGGGGCTGCGGATCCCGTACTCCGCGCCGGATCGGCCCAGTTGCCTGGCCAGGCTGGACCCGGACCGGCCCGACACGTGGCGCCAGGACGGCGAACCGGGCCCGTTCATCGGGTTCGACGACGCGGCCCGGCCCGCCTGGCGACCGGCCCACCTGGAGTTGCTGGTCGGCGGCACGGGGCCGGTCGAGTCGATCGTGTACGGCGGTCCGGACTGGCGCGCGGCCGAACACGTGCTGCTCGCCCTGCACGGCGGGCCGGCGGCGGCATGGCGGTTCGAGTTCGACCCGCTGTTGCAACGGCTCGCGGCGGCGGGCATCGCGGTGGTGGCGCCGAATCAGCGCGGCAGCACCGGGTACGGCGCGCGGTTCGCCGGCGAGTTGCACGGCGCGTGGGGCGGCCCGGACCTCGCCGACGTGACCGCGATCGGCCGCACGATCGGCGCCGAGCGGGCCGCCTTCGGACTCGCCCCGCCAGCCCTGTTCGGGGTCAGCTACGGGGCCTATCTCGCGCTGTTGGCCGCCTCGTTCGCGCCGAACGTGTGGTCGAGGTGCCTGGCGGTGGCACCGTTCCTGTCCGGACCGCGGTTGATCGCCGAGGCCTCGGTGCCGATCCGGGCGCTGATGACCCGACTCGGTGGCGACACCGAGTACGCCGACGAACAGGGTCCGCGCGACGTGGTCGCGGTGTGCGATCGCATCGCCGTACCGCTGCTGTTCGTGCACGGCGACCGGGACGACACCATCCCGGTCGGCCAGTCCCGGACCCTGCGCCACACCCTGCTCAGCCGCGGCCGGGTCGAGGGCACCGAATTTCGCTACCTGGAGCTTCCCGGTCTGGGCCACGACGTCCTGACCGGGGATGGGGCACCCGATCTCCACGCCCGCCTGACCGGTTTCCTGCAAACCGGCCGGGTGTGACGACAGGGGGGGAATCGCCCCGCACCACCCGTCGCGGGCGACCGCTCGCGACGGCGGCACCGTCCCGAAGGAGAATCACCATGGAGCACATCGAGACCGACCTCGCGGCCCTGCAGCAGCTCCCCGAGACCGAGTCGGTCGAGCTGGGCGGCCACGGCGGCAACGGGTGTCAGTTCACCTGCCTGCTCGTCACCTGCCTGATCTTCACGATCAGCTAATTCCGGGATCGCGTCGCCGGCCGGTTGGGCGGTGTGCGCGTCGACGGACCGGCATCCGTGCGGTGAACCGTTGTTCGCAGCGGTGAGCCGGGGTCGAACAGCCGGTGGTCGATCCGGTAAGTACGAACCCGGGACCGGGAGTTCCTGCCGGAATCAGGAGCTCCCGGTCTCGGGCCGATCCTCAGCATGGCAATCGCGGCCGGTTCCGGGCCGGCGGCACGCCGCTCGTGCCTCCTTCTTGGTCTTCGCTTCTTCGTCCTGGTCCTGCTTTTCGGCGTGGTCTTGCTTTTCGGCGTGGTCTTGCTGCTCCGTCCTGGTTGTGCTTCTCGTCTCCTCGTCTTCGACATCCTTCTTCGTCTCCCGGTCTTCGCCTCTCCGTCTTCGACTTCCTTCTCCGTTTTCGTCGTCCTTCTTCGTCGCGACGGTGCCGTTCGGGCGCCGCCCGTTCCACGGTCCGCGCACCCGAGGAGTCACGCTGTGGCCGATGTGCCGATAGCCACGCAGACCGCCCCGAAGCGGGTGGACCGCACCGGCACCGGGTTCCGTGCCGCGCTGCGCACCGCGCCCGGGGCGACCCTCACGCTCGCCTTCGCCGTCCCGGCCGGGTCGATCGCCGCGTTGTTGCTGCCCGCGGCCGTCGCCGGCTCCGTGGACGCGGTGGTGCGCGGCGACTCCGCGACGGGACCGACCGTGCGGCTGGTGGCCGTACTGGCGCTGGGGTTGCTCGCGGGAGTGCTGGCCGAGGTGGCCGGTCCCGGACTGGCCGCCGACCTGACCGCGCGGTTGCGCCGGCGACTGGCGGTACAGGTCACCGATCTGGGCACCGGCGCGCGGAATCCTTTTGCCGCCGGGGATGTCACCTCCCGGCTGGTCGGCGCGGCGCCCGACGCGGCCGGCCTGGTCCCCTCGCTGCTCGGCACGCTGGGCGCGCTGGTCACCTCGCTCGGCGGCATCGTCGCGCTGGCGCTGATCGATCCGTGGCTGGCGGTCGGCTTTCTCGGCGGGCTGCTGCCCGGGCTGCTCGTCGTACGGCTGTTCATGACCCGCGCGACCGGTCTGTTCACCGATTACCAGGTGGTGCAGAGCGGCCTGGCCGCCCGGCTGACCGACGCACTCGCGGGGGCCCGGACGATCCGGGCCTGCGGCACGCGGGATCGCGAGATCACCCGGATCCTCGCCCCGCTGCCCGAGTTGTCGGCGGCGGGCCACGGCTTGTGGCGGGCCCAACGCAACGCGGTCGCCCAGGTGTTGCTGCTCGCGCCGATGGTCGAGTTGACCGTGTTGTCGATCGCCGGGTGGCTGCTCGCGGAGGGGCGGATCCCGCCCGGCCAACTGGTCGCGGCGGCCGGGTACGCGGCGCTGGGACTGGGCTTCCTGGAGCAGGTCGAGGCACTCGTCGGGGTCGCCCACGCGCGGGCCGGGCGTACTCGGGCGGCGGAGTTGCTCGCGGTCGAACCCGCCGGCTACGGGACGGCACGCACACTGCCGCCGGGGCGGGGCGAGTTGACCTTCCGGCGGGTGAGCGTGCGGGTATCGGAACCGGGTCGGGACGCGGAGCGGGTGGTGCTGGACGGGATCGACTTGACGGTGCCGGCGGGCGCGTGTGTGGCCCTGGTCGGGGCGTCCGGTTCGGGAAAGTCCACGCTGGCCGCGCTGGCGGGGCGGTTGCGCGAGCCGGACGAGGGTGAGGTGCTCCTGGACGGAATGCCGGTAACCCGGTTGGCACGCGGCGAGTTGCGGCGCGCGATCGCGTACGCGTTTCCGCGGCCGGTCCTGGTGGGCGCGGATCTGGCGGGGGCGCTCGCCTACGGGCGGCCCGGGGCGGATGCGGAGACGGTGACGGAGGCGGCCCGGATGGCGTTCGCGGACGACTTCGTCCGTCGGTTGCCGGCCGGCTACGCGACCCGGACCCAGGGGCTCGCGCTGTCCGGCGGTGAGGTGCAGCGGCTGGGTCTGGCACGGGCATTGGTACAGGACGCGCGGGTGCTGGTGTTGGACGACGCGACCAGCGGCCTGGACACGGTCACCGAACACCACATCCACGAGGCGTTCCGCGCCGGGCTCGCGGGCCGCACCCGACTGGTCGTCGCCCACCGCGCGACCGCGGCGGCCGGCGCGGACTTCGTGGCCTGGCTGGCCGCGGGCCGCATCAAGGCGATCGGCACCCACGCCGAACTCTGGAGCGACCCCACCTACCGCGCGATCTTCACCACCCGCACCCCCGACCCGAACACGACCCGATGAGGCACGGGGTCACATGACCGACGACACCAACGAACCTCCGCCGAACCGCCACCACCCCACCCCACCCGAGCCCCGGAACGAGCAACACGGCCCCCCGCCGCAGGGAGCCGGCAACACGTGGGACCACCCGAACAAGCAAACGACGCACGAACCACCGGAGGCCGCCCACACACGGAACCGGCCGAACGAGCGGCCGGGACACGTGGAGGCCGAGGAGAGCCTCGGGCGGGGAGATCCCGACGGGCGGACGACGTGCGCGACGGCGGAGGGCGGCGGGGCGCCGATGGCGGGCGGCGGCGCTCTGCCGGACGGCCCGAGTGAACGGGCAGGGCACGCGGCGGTGGACGGCGACGGCCGGCAGGACGCCCCGGGTGAGCAAGCGCAGCGCGCGGCGATGGCGGGCCGGGCCGGCGAGTGGGCTTGGTGTTCGGCGGTGACCGTGCACGCGGCCCGCTCGGCGCTGCCGCGGAATGGGCAACGGGCGCCGATCACCGCCGAGGACAGCACGGAGCCCGGCGTTCCTGCCGGGGCCGAGGCCGAAGGGGGAAGCCGGATGACCGACGACGGGCCACACGACGACCGAACCACGGAGCCGAACCCCGCCCCGGCCCGACCCACCGGGCGACGCCGGCGCGTGGTGGTTCCGGTATGGGACCCGAGTCGACGTCGCGCCGAACCGCCGGCCCCGGAGGAGCCCGAGGAGGTATCCCGTGCTGCTCGCGGCTCGGTGGGGAAAGGCTCGCGTAGGAAACCGGGGTGGGACACGGACCCCTCCCGTGCCTCGGACACCACCGGCCCGGACCCCGGCGATGCCCCGGCGGCCGAGGCCCCCGGCCCACGTGTTCGGCGGTGGCGCTCCCGAACCGCACGGGGGCGGAGCGCTCGGCGACGGGCGTCGTGGGCAAGCGGATCCCCGGAATGGCAAGAACTCCCCGCACCTGCACCAGAGGAGCACCCGGACGCGGGCCGGTCCTCCGGCCGAAGTGAACGAGGGCGGCGGGTGTCCTGGGTAGGCGCCCACCCGGAAGGTCAAAAACTCCCCGCGCCCGCACCGGAAGAGCACGCGGACCCGGCCGAGACCCCCGGCCGGAGTAGGCGACGACGTGTGCCCCGGGCAAGCGCGGACCCGGAATCGCGCGAACTCCCGGCATTCACAATCCAGGACAACGGGGACGGGGTCGAAGTCCCCGGCCGGCGTGGGCAACGGCGCGTGCCCCGGGTAGGCGCGGACCCGGAGCCGGAGGGACTCCCCGCGCCGGCGCCGGAGGACGACGCGGACTCGGCTCAGGCCCCCGGCCGCAGTGGACGACAGCGGCGGGTGCCCCGGGCGGGCGTCCACCCGCAGTCGGAAGCACTTTCCACGCCGTCGCCGCAGGAGCGCGCAGACGTGGCCGGGGCCCTCGGCCGGAGTAGGCGACGACGGGTGCCGTGGGCTGGCACGGGCCCGGAATCGCAGGGGTTCTCCGCGACCGCGCCGGAGGACGACTCGGACGCGGCTCAGGCCCTCAGCCGCAGTAGCCGACGACGTATCTCGTGGGCGGGTGCGGAAGCGGAAGGGCTCCCGGCCGGGCCAGGGGAGGACGCGGCCGAGACCGCCGGCCGGGGTGGGCGACGGCGGCGGGTGTTGTGGGCGGGCGGCGGCTCGGAGCCGGGAGGACTCTCCGCACCTGCACCGGAGGAGCACGCAGGCACGGGCAAAACTCCTGGTCGGGGTGGGCGGCGGGTGTTGTGGGTGGGAGCCGGAGCGGAGTTCGGGGATGACTCGGTGCGGGCGGACGCGGACGCGGACGCGGCTGTGACGACCGAACCCGTCGCTCGCGGGCGCCGATGGCGGACTCGGAGGGCCGAACGGTCGAGTCACCGGGCCGCCGTGGACGCCCCGCCGACCGCCGGGCCCTCGGCCGAGATGTCTCGACGCGATGCGCCCTCGGCGGTAGGGAACCCGACGCAGGCTCCGCCCGGCGGCAACCCTGGCGCCGCCTTGGACTCCCCGCCGACCGGTGGGCCCGGGATCGAGTCGTCTCGATGCGATGTGCCTTCGGCCGTGCGGATCCCGGCGCGGGATCTGCCGAGTGACGAGCCGGGCGCTGCCCTACACACCCCGCCCGTGATCGAACCGTCCCGACGCGACATAGCCCCGGGCGCCGCGATCCCGACCCATGTGGACACCCCACCCGGCGGCGGAGCCGCGATCGAGCGGACTCGATGCGATGTGCCTTCGGCCGCGGGGACCCCGGACCGTACTCCACCCAGCGACAGCCCAGGCGCTCCCGCGCACACCCCGCCCTCGATCGAGCCGCCCCGACACGACGTGCCCTCGCCGCCGGGTCCGGTTGACGGTCCGTCGGGCGACGGTCGTGTCGGCCGGGGTGGGCCCGCTCGGCATCGGCGGCGGGGCGATGGTGGGCGTCAGGGCGGAGCCGGCTCCGGCGTGCGTGCGGCCCGCTCGTGGTGGGGACGGGGACGAGCGGTGGGCGTCCGCGATGGTGATGGTGCTACGGACGACGCGGGAGGCTCCCCCGGCGACTCCTCGCCTGGGCTTGGCGACTCCCCTCGAGGATCCGACAGCTCTCCGCAACCGCCCGAGAACTCCGCACAGTCAAGCGACGTTTCCCTGCCCGGACTCGGCAGTTCCGGTCATGGACCCGGTAGTTCCACACCCGGATCGGATATCTCCCCGGACGGGCCGGACGACTGCGCGCCCGCATCCGGCACCTTCCCGGACGCGCCGGACACCTCCCCGCCCGAATCCGACACCTCCCCGCACCAGGCCCACAACTCCCGCCAGACCCCCCGCGCCCCCCGACCCCGTCGGCGGCACAGTGCCGGCCCCTACGGTGGTGGGTTGCGGGCCGGGCAGGCGTTGTTGGTGGGGTTGTTGCGGGCACGGCGGGCGGCTTTGGGGCGGGTGCTCGGGTGGTCGGTGGCGGAGGGGATTCCCGCGCTGTTGTCGGGGGCGTTGCTCGCCGCCGCGCTCGATCGCGGGTTCCTGGCCGGGCGGCTCGGTGTCGGGTTCGTGCTGCTCGGCGTGCTCGCGTTGGCGATGCTGATTCGGGCTGCCGCCACGTACGCGATGTTCCCGCACCTGGCGGCCGTGGTGGAGCCGATCCGGGACACCCTGGTGCGCCGGGTGGTGTCCGACGCCGTGCTGGACGCGACGTCCGGGAGTCCCGGCGCGGGGATGCGCGCGGACGCGGCGGTGGCTCGGCTGACCGAGCAGGTAGAGAGCTGCCGCAACCTGACCGCGTCGCTCCTGCGTACGCTGCGCCAGCTCGGCGTCACGATCGTGGCCGCGCTGCTCGGCCTCGCCGTCCTCGCGCCGATCCTGCTTCCGCTCGTGTTGATCCCCCTCGGTCTGGCCGTGTGGTTGTTCGTACGCCTGCTGCCGCCGCTGGCCCGGCGCCGGCGCGCCCTCGTACTCGCCGACGAGGAGATCGCCGCCCACACCGGCCGCACCGTCGCCGGTCTGCGGGACGTGGTCGCGTGCGGCGCACAGGAGCGCGTCGTGGCCGAACTGGGCGCCGAAGCAGACGCCCGCGCACGCGCCGCCAAGCTGCTCGCCCGCGCCTCCTCGCTACGGCTGCTCGTGGTCGCCCTGGGCGGCCAACTCCCGCTGCTCGCCGTGCTGATCGCGGCACCCTGGCTGGTCCGCGACGGCACCCTGAGCACCGGCGAGGTGGCGGGTGCCGCGTTGTACCTGGCCCAGCACCTGGAGCCCGCCGTGCGAGCCGCGACGGCGACCGTGGGCGGCTGGTTCCTGGAACTGCTCGTGGTCGCCGGCCGCCTGGCCCAGACGACCGAGCCCGCGCCGATGCCCGCCGCCCGCCCCGCGCCCGCCCCATCCGGCTCCGGTGGTCTCGTCCTGGACCGGGTCACCTTCGGCTACGGCCCGTTCGCCGAACCGGTCGTCCGTGACCTGACGATGACCGTCTCCGCCGGTTCGCATCTCGCGGTGGTCGGACCGAGCGGCATCGGCAAGTCCACCCTCGCCGCCCTGCTGGCCGGCCTGCTGGCGCCGGATCAGGGCAGCGTCGCCCTGGCCGACACCCGGCTCCCGAACTGGCCGGAGCCCGCGCTGCGCGCCACGATCGCGGTGGTCCCGCAGGAGGCGTACGTCTTCGCCGGATCCGTGCACGAGAACCTGAGCTACCTCGACCCGGACGTCGCGCGCGCCGATCTGGACCGCGCGGTGCGCCTGGTCGGCGCGGCCGAACTGATCGCCCGGATCGGCGGCTACGACGCGCGGATCGCCGACCCGGGCGCGTTGTCCGCCGGCGAGCGCCAACTGATCGCGCTGGCCCGGACGTACCTGTCCCCCGCCCGCTTCGTGATCCTCGACGAGGCCACGTGCCACCTGGACCCGCCCACCGAGGCGCTGGCCGAGGCGGCGTTCGCGACTCGCGCGGGCGCCCTGGTGGTGATCGCACACAGGATCGACTCGGCCCGCCGCGCGGACCGCATCCTGCTCATGGACGGCAACCGGCCGACGCTGGGCACCCATCACGAACTGCTCGCCGAATCGGCGCTGTACCGCGATCTGGTGGGCGCGTGGGAGCAGCGGCCGACCGACCCGGTCGGCTGGTTCGAGCGCAAGCCCGTCCGCGCCGAGGAGAACGCGCGGGGCCGGGTTTGACGCTGACCCGACCCGATCCCGCGCGCCGCCGGGCGGTCCCAACCCGGGCTCCGTCCCACGCGCCCTCTCGGGCGCGTCCAGCCCGCCGACTCAGGCGCCGTCGAGGATCTCGGTGAAGCCGTACGGCTCGTGCGGGCCGAAGAACAACTGCTCGGCCACCCCGACACCCACCCGACCCGCGCCGGTCAGCTCGGTCACCCGGATCACCTGCTGCTGGTGCTGGCGGTCGAACTGCAGCGGGTCGACCTTGTCCAGCTCCCAGCTCTCGTAGCCGACCTTGAGCTCGCCCTGCCAGACCGCGTGGCCCCACTCGGAGTGCAGGTAGCCCAGGCCCGCGAGCAGCCCGCGGGTGCCGATCGGCTCGATCCGGTAGGCGAACGGCTCGCCCGCGCCGTCGGTCATGTGGAACTCGCCGCCCTGGATGCGCCGGGTGCCCGGGACCCAGGTGAGTGCGTGGTGATGCGGCGTCAGCTTCTCGAACACGGGCTGGTCCTCAGGGACCGGAACATCCGCCGGGTCGGGCAGCGTGCCCAGCGGTGTCGCGGCGACCCGCTTGCCGTCCACGTGGTACATGTGCCCGTCCGCGCGCTCGAAGGAGGCCCACAGGCTGACCTCGTCCGCCCAGTGGATCGGCGTCCACAACCACAGGATCGGATTGAACGGCTTGGGCGCGCCGCCCTCCCGCTCGCCCACCGGCCGCACTCCCCACGAGCGGTCCCGGGTGCCCAGTGTGGTCGCCGGGTCGATCTCCAGGATCCGGCCGCCGGGCAGCGTCACCGTCCCCGACCACACGCCGAGCTGGGTCAACCGGGTCGAGTCCATGATCACGTGGTGCCCGTTGCGGGTGGTGGTGCGCTCCTCCTCGATCGCGGCGGCGCGCGCGGTGAAGGTCAGGTCGCAGCCCAGCCCGTGCTCGTTCGGTTCGACGTACACCCGCAGCACCTTCAGCGGCGTGCGCACCTCGATCCCGACCGGGCCGACGGTGAGGTCGAACCGGTCCAGCGGCGCCCGGCGGGACGCGTGCAGGCTGTGCTGGACGCCGTCCACGCTGATCGTGAAGTGCGCGTCGGCGACGAACCGGTTCGGGTACAGGCCGTGCGAGAACGCGAAGTAGAACGCGCCGTCGCGGTCGTAGCCGTTGAACCAGTAGCGGTCGTACGCGTTGCGGTCCGAGGTGGCGGGCGTGGCCACCGGCTCGGGCGTCTGGTGGATCGGGAAGTCGTCGGCGGAGGTCAGCACGGGGAGCCCCTTCTTGGTGCGGTACGAGAGATGCCCCTCGGACCGGCGGCCGGCCGGCCGCGGCCCGATCGCGGCGATCCGCGCGGAGCCCTGCGCGGCCGCGTCACGACACGTGTCAACGGTGCGGGCGAAAGCGGGGCCGGGGGCGATTCCGCCGCCCCCGGCCCCGCGGATCGGGAATCAGCGCGGGTCGCGCTTGAGGAAGAGCAGGTCGTCGGCGGTGTAGCCGGCGCCCAGCTTCTTGTCCGCGTAGTGCGCGGAGAGCACCTGGTCCAGCTCGTCCGGCGTGAAGGTGGCCTGCTTCGAGTCGAACTTGGCCTGGAGCGTGGGGCGTTCGATCACCGCGACGAAGCCGCCGTGCACCACGAAGGCCTGGCCGGTGATCTGCTCGGCGGCCGGGCTGGCCAGGTAGGCGACCAGCGGCGCGACGTGCTCGGGCGCCAGCGGGTCCATCTCGCCCTCGGCGATGTTGTTCGCGCTCTCGCCGAACACGTGCGTGGTCATGCTGGTGCGCGCCCGCGGGCAGATCACGTTGGCCCGCACGCCGTACTTGACCAGCGCGTTCGCGGTGGACATGGTCAGGCCCACGATCGCCGACTTGGCCGCGGCGTAGTTGGGCTGCCCGGCGGAGCCGGCCAGCCACGCCTCGGACGCGGTGTTGATCACCCGCGCGTACACCGCGCCGCCGCTCGCCTTGGACTTCTCCCGCCAGTACTTCGAGGCGTGGTGGGTGGTGTTGAAGTGGCCCTTGGCGTGCACCGCCAGGACCGAGTCCCACTCCTGCTCCGTCATCGAGAAGATCATCCGGTCGCGCAGGATGCCCGCGTTGTTGACCACGATGTCGATCGAGCCGAAGGTGTCGATCGCGAGCTGGATCAGCTTGCCCGCCGCGTCGAAGTCGGAGACGTCGCCGCGGTGGGCGGCGGCCCTGCCACCGGCCGCGACGATCTCGGCGACGACGTCGTCGGCCGGGTTGGGGCTGCCTTCGGGGGCGAAGTCGTTGATCACGACGGCCGCGCCCTGCTTCGCGAGTTCGAGGGCTTCGGCGCGGCCGAGGCCCCGGCCGGCGCCGGTGACTACGGCGACCTTGCCATCCAGCGACGTGGTCATGCGGTAACTCCCGTGGGGTCGGTGGCTTTGCTGCGGTCGCGTCTTGGTTGGCGTGGGCGTTGTCGTGCCCACCCGCCCACCCGTTGTCTCGGGTGGGCGGGCTGCGGATTACGGCGCCGCTTGCTGGGGCTCTGGTGCTGCTCGGTCAGAGGGTGACGATGGTGCGGATCGACTCGCCGCTCTTCATCAGGTCGAACGCGTCGTTGATGTTGGCGAGGGTGAGGCGGTGCGTGATCATCGCCTCCAGGTCGAGCCGTCCGGCCCGCCACAGCTTGGTGATCCGCTCGTACTCGGAGACGATGTCGCCACCGCCGTAGATGCTGCCGATGATGCGCTTCTGGTCGAAGAACAGCTCGAACATGTTGAACGAGACGTTGTCGTCCATCGCGCCCGCGCCGACGATGATCACGTCGCCGCCGCGGCGGGTGAGGTCGTACGCGCTGCGCGCGGTGAACGACTTGCCGACCACCTCGAAGACGTAGTCGAAGCCCTGATTGGCGGTCAGGTCGCGCTTGGCGTCCGCGGCCTGGTCCGGGGTGATCGCGTGCGTGGCGCCGAACTGCTTGGCCCACACGTGCTTGGACTCGGCCGGGTCGATGGCCACGATCTCGGCGGCACCGGCCGCGCGCAGACCCTGGATCACCGCGATGCCCACGCCGCCGGCGCCGATCACCGCGCAGGACGCGCCCGGCTCGATCCGCGCGCTGTTGAACACCGCGCCGACACCGGTGGTGACGCCGCAGCCGATCAGCGCCGCGATCTCGTACGGCACGTCGTCGGCGACCTTGACCGCGCACGGCGCGGCGACCACGACCTCCTCGGCGAAGGTGCCGGTGCCGGTGAAGCCGTACGACGGGGTGCCGCCGAAGGTGAAGTTCTGCGTGCCCGCGTTCATGAAGCCGGCCAGGCACAGGTTGGACTGGCCGCCGCGGCAGTAGTTGCACACGCCGCACGGCGGCGCCCAGCAGATGATCACCCGGTCACCGACCGCGACGGTGCTCACGCCGTCGCCGACCTCGACCACCTCGCCGGCGCCCTCGTGGCCGGGGACGAACGGCGCGGGCTGGGGCAGGACGCCGGTCATCGCCGACAGGTCCGAGTGACATACGCCGGTCGCGTGCAGCTTGACCCGCACGCGTCCCGGGCCCATGCCCACGGCCTCGACGTCATCGCGGACGTCGAGCTTGTCCTGGCCGGTCTCGTGCAGAACCGCTGCGCGCATGGGGGCTCCCTCGTCTTTCTGCGAACCAATACTTGGCCCGGTCAAGAACTATAACTTGTTCTCGTTTTGACTCAAGACCAATGACACGGTCAAGGTATCCGCCCCCACGAGAAGGCGAAAGGCATCGGACCCGGGACAAGGCAAGGTCACACACCCGACCGTCGACCACTCGCCGCCCGACGCTGCGCTCACGAGCACGAACGACGTGGGGCGGGAGCACCGTGGGCGCCGCGGGCGGCGGGCGGCGGGCGACGGGCGCCGCGGGCACGGCGGGTGCGCACGGCGACGGGGCGGGTGTGGCGGTTCGGGTGTGGGCGGGCGAGGCGCAGGCGTGGCGCCGAGCGTGGGCGGATGCGGGCGGACGCGCGGCGTCGTCAGTGCGGGCGGCAGCGCAGGCACGCTGGGCGCGGATGAGCGCAGGGCACGCGCGGCGGATGCGGGGCGGACGGGATGGCGGGGGCGGACGCGGTGCACCCGGGCGGGCGCAGTAGCGGACGGGGCGTGCGGGGTCGCGGGTGCGAAGGCGGGCAGGCGGGTGCGGGTGCGGGTGCGGGTGCAAGCAGCATGCCGATGCGGTCGCAGGTGCGGACGGCGCACGCACAGCGTGTGCAGGGCGGACGCGACGGTGGACGGGGCTCGAAGTGACCCGGTCGTCGACTGCGCGGGGGCGATGGCGCGTACAGCTAGGACAGGCGCGGAGGTGGGGACCTGGGAGGGCTCAGCGGCGCGCGCCCGCGCAGTCGAGGCGAACGGGGCGACAGGTGCGGGCGGTTTGCCGGCGTGGGCTGCGGTGTGTGGGGCGAGCGGGCATGCGACGGCGTGGAGGGGAACGGCGGTGGGACCGGGCGGGCGCAGTGGCGGGCGCAGGCGGCGCGGTCGGCGCGGCGGCGGGCAGCGGCCGCACAGGGGCGAAGGTGGCGGCGGGCCTGTCGCTCGGGCAGGCACGGCGGTGGGGCCGGGCGCGGCGAAGACGCTCGGGCCGGTGATGTGGGTCGGCCCCGGGGCGGGGCCGCGGGTTCGGGCGCGGGGTGGGGCGTATCGCGTGGCGGAGGGGTGTGGCGCGGGGCGCCGGGGTCGCGAGGTCGGGGCGACCTCGGGTTCCCCGGCGTACCGCGCCGCTTCGGCAAGGACGCGTCGTCAGGACGTGTACTCCACCACCGTGTCGGAGAGCACGATCGCATCGTCGCGCTCGACGGCGGAGGTGTTGATCAGCAGCTTGCCGTCCTCCTCCCAGACCCGGACGCGCATCGTCTCGCCCGGGAAGAAGATGCCGGCGAACTTGGTGCGGTAACGCTTGACCCGCGAGACGTCGCCGCCCAGCACGTTGTCCACGACCGCCTTCAGGGTCAGGCCGTACGAGCACAGCCCGTGCAGGATCGGGGTGTCGAAGCCGGCCGCCTTGGCGAAGTCCGGGTCGGCGTGCAGCGGGTTCCAGTCGCCGGACAGGCGGTACAGCAGCGCCTGGTCCGCGCCGGTGGGCACATCGATGGTGTGGTCGGCCGCGCGCTCGGGCACGTCGATCTTGGTCACCGGCCCGCGCTCACCGCCGAAGCCGCCCTCGCCGCGCACGAAGATCTCGGCGCGCGAGTCGTACAGCTTGGTGCCGTCCTCGAGTTCGGCCGACGACTCCAGCACGATCACGGCGGCCTTGCCCTTGTCGTACACGTCCGCGACCCGACTGGTCGCCTTCACGCCCTTGGCCTTGGCCGGCAGCGGGTTGTGCACGACGATCTCCTGGCCGCCGTGCAGCACCGCGCGCAGGTTGATGTCGATGCCGGGCAGCGCGGAGAGGCTGCCGCCGACCTTGGTGCCCGCCACCGTCGCGAAGGTCGGCAGCACGTGCAGGTTCTTCTCGTACGTGTAGCGCAACTCGTCCGCGCCCGTGGCGGGCGTGCCCGCGCCCAGACCCAGGTGGTAGAGGATCACGTCCTTGTTCGACCAGGCGATCTCACCCGTGCGGGGCTCGGCTCCGGTGGCCTTCGCGGCATCGATCGGCATGACGTCTCCTCTACTGTGACTGCGATTCCGTACGACGACGGCGCCGCCTGCGACGGCAGCCCGTCAAAACTAGAACTCGTTCTCTTTACATGCAATGATCGGCCATTCGCCCGGCCGAAGCCAGGCCACTCCGACCCAGGAGCCGTCATGACCGCCGCCGCCCGCGAACCCACGGACACCCGCGAGCCCGACGAGGCCCTCGCCCCACCGCCGATACCGGACGACGTACTGCGCGAGTTGCGCCTGACCTGGACGCCGCGCCCGGACCCGGACAGCGCCGGACGCGCGGCGCGACACCGGCTGGCCGAGGCAACCCGCCGCCTGATCGAGGCGGTGAAGTCGGTCGACCCGGAGGGTGCCGAGAGCACGCTGGAAAGCGTAGCTGACGATGTATCAGATTTGGCCGATCGCATCGCCACACTGGCCCGTGTGGGCGAGCGCACACCGACCTCGCGCGATCTCGCGCTGCACGAACGCGGCCCGCTCGTGGGCGCCGCGAACCCACTCGCGCCGCCGCTGCACATCACCGGCGACGGGCAACTGGTGCGGGCGCATGTGACCTTCGGCGCAGCGTACGAGGGGCCGTACGGGCGCGTGCACGGCGGCTATGTCGCGGCGGCCTTCGACGAGGTGATGGGCTGCGCGCAGTCCGGCGCGGGGGCACTCGGGATGACCGGGTGGCTGACCGTGCGGATGCGCCGCGCGACGCCGCTGTACACGCGCATCGACTACGAGGCCGGCGTCACCCGCGTGGACGGGCGCAAGGCCTGGGTCACCGCCCGGTCGTACGCCGACGGCGAACTGGTCGCGGACGCCGAGGCGTTGTTCATCCGGGCCGCGCCGCGCGGCTGATCCGAGCGGCCCGCAGCCGCTTGGGGCCGGGTGCAGCCGGCCCGGGTTCACCTGAGACGACGTCAGGGACGTACCGTGGGTACGTCCCTGACGTGGCGTCACTTCACTGCGTCGGCCCGGTCGGCGTCGGGTGCGACTACTTGAGCGCGATCCGGTCGAAGAGGATCAGGCCGTCCTCGAACAGCGCCAGGCCCTCGATCTTGGTGTTCTTGCCCTGGACCGCCGCCGCGAAGGACTTCTCGTAGGAGAAGAACGGGACCTCCTTGACGATCTCCGCCTGCACGCTCTGGTAGGCGGCCTTGCGCACCGCCGCGTCGTCGCTGTTGCGGGCGTCGTCGAGCGCCTTGTCCACGACGGGGTCGTTCCACTTGGTGCGGTTCTCAGAGCCCTTGGAGTGGGTGAAGTTGTACAGCACCGGCTCCGGCTCGTCGAAGGTGATCACGAACTCCGAGGCCTGGAAGTCGTTGTTGATCAACACCTTCTGGATGTAGGCCGCGCCCTCGAGGAACTCGGTCTTCATCGTGATGTTCTTCATGTTGCCGATCTGGGTGAGCCAGTACTCGGCCGTCAGCCGCGCGCTCGCGCTGCTGTTGGTGGTGTACGTGAAGTTCAGCGGCTTGCCCTCGGCGGCCAGTTCGTCGAGCAGCTTCTGCGCCTCGACCCGGTTGTTGGTGGCGTACACCGCGTCCGGGTTGGCGAACGGCGACGCGGGCTGGAACAGGGTCTTGAGCGTCTGGCCCGGCGAACCCTGGATCGTCTGGTTACGGTCGTCCGGGTTCATGATCAACGCGAACGCGCGGCGGGCGCGCGCGTCGTTGAACGGCGGCTTGGACGTGTCGAACATGGTCATGAAGCCACCGCTCTTGGGATCGAGGGTGACCGTCATGCCGTCCTTGCGCGCCTGCTCGGTGGACGGGAAGTGCGCCGTCGTCATGAGCTGGGCCTGGCCCGAGGACAGCGCGGCCAGGCGCTGCTTCTGGTCCATCACCGGCTTGAAGATCAACTCCTTGAGCGCGGGCTTGCCCTGGCTCCAGTACGAGTCGTTGCGCTCCAGCGTGAGCTGCGAGTCGCGCATCCACGTCTTGAGCTTGAACGGGCCCGCGCCGACCGGCTTTTGCGCGAACAGCTTGGGGTCCGCCTTGATCGCCGTCGGCGAACCGATGAACGCCAGGTTGTGCGCGACGACCAGGTCGAAGTGGGCGTTCGGGGCGGGCAGCGTGACCTTGACGGTCTGCGCGTCGACCGCGTCGAACTTCATCCCCTTGACGGCGGTGAACTGCACCGACCGGTTCGCCGGGTCGGCGTGCCGTTCCCAGTTGAACTTGACCGCCTCGGCGTCGAGCGCGGTGCCGTCGGAGAACTTCACGTTGGGCTTGAGCTTGATCGTCCAGACCGAGTTGCCCTCGCCGGCGGTCGCGCTCTCGGCGATCTGCGGCTCGGCCTTGCCGGTCTTGGGGTTGATCCAGAAGAGCATGTCGAACACGGCCGCGGCCTGATTGCCGCCGGTCAGCGACGACACGGTGGTCATGATCGGGTCGATGCCCTTGGCCTCCTGCGTGATGAGCACCGTCATCGAGCCGGAGGCTCCGCTGCCGGCGTCGTCGCCGCCACCACCGCACGCGGTGGCACCGAGCGTCAGGCCGGCGAGGCCCGCGAGTACGCCCGCGCGGCGCACCAGGCGGGTTTTGAGGGGTGTCGAGTTCACGGTTCGCACGGGACGCTCCTGCGTTCGGGAAGCACAAGGCACGCCGTCCCGGGAGCGGGGTGGCGTCGTTTCCTTGATCCAGACGTGGATATACGGCCACGGTAAGGAGAAATCTGACGGTCCGTCAAATAACAATTCCGCACCGTCCGTGACGGTACCGCAGCCCCAATCCCCAAATTCCACCGACCGAAGTGACTCTCCGTCAGTTTTCCCTGACCCGCCGACCGATGCCCCGATATCCCCCACCTCGGACCCCTCCCCCAAGCCACATCACGCACCCCGGAGCCAATTCACGCACCATCCGATTCACGCACCCCAGTCCTGATCACGCACCCCCCCGAAGCCCGCGGAACACGAGATGGACCACACCGGGAGGCGGAGCGGGCCGGCCGGGGCGGGCGGCGCGGGGCCGGGCCGAAGCCAGGGGCGGGCGGCACTGGGCCGGGCCGAAGCGGGAGCTGCGGATTCGAGGCCCAAGGCGCACGCACATCGCAGCGCGCGGCGGAGGCGGCACAGGGGTGGAGACGGGCGGAGGGGAGACGGGGACGGGCGGAGCGGGAGCCGTCGATCCGAGGCGACGAGGCCCACGCTCAACGCGGCGCGCACAGGAGCGGGCGCGGCACGGGCTGATCGGGGCGGGAAACGGGCCGGGATGGGGTGGGGCCGAGGTGAGGCCGGAGCTGCCGATCCGGGCCCCGAAGCCCACGCGCGGCGCGAGGGGGCGCGGGGAACGGGCCGGGGTGGGGTGGGCCGGAGCTGCCGATCCGGGCCCGAAGCCCACGCGCGGCGCGGGGCGGGGCGGTCGAGGGGGCGGCCCGGGAACAGGGCCGGGCGTGAACGGGGACGGGGTGGAGCGGGCTGGGGCCGAGGCATGCCGGCGTCGCTGATCCGACCACGGGACACGTTCGACGCGTCGCGGGCATGGGGAGCACGGGAACGCGAGCGCGCGCGGGGCGCAAGGAGCACCGCGCGCTTGAGCTACACGTCGGTGGCGTCACCCGGCTTATCGCCGGGTACCGCTGCGGCGGCCCCCTGGGCGGCGCAGCGCAGCGCTCGACGCCTCCGACGGGACGAATGTTTGTCGCCGGTTCGGGGCCGGTGACCGGTCCGCGTTCGGTGCTTCACCGCGTCGCCAATTGCCTGATCCGCGAGTTCGGTTGCGGCCGGGCCCACTACCTGCGCGTGATCGCGGAAGGAAGACTCCCACCGGGCCCGCGGGCCCTCAAGCGGCGCTCTCGAACGTCATCCGTCGAATCGTGAAACGAGATCGACGCGACCGGCACACTGCGGCCGCCTGACCCACAAAGGCGCCGATCAGCGACCGGCACGCTCTATGAGGTGAGCCCACGCGGCCGAGTTGACGGCGATCACCGGCGAGTCGGCGACCTTGTTGTCTCTCACTCCGACGAACGCTCCCAGAACCGCGACCTCGACACAGTTTTCTCCTCCGCTGTGGCTGCTGGTCGTCCATCGCCCGCGAGCATCCATGCCGTCTCCAATTCCGCGAGCCTCTGTGCAACGAGATGCATCGACTCGTCGGCCGTGAGTGCTGCTGCCTGAAGTCGATCGTAGGCGAACGCGTACGCCGCGAGACATGCCGGCCGTGAAGTCCACGAAGCCCCGGTGAGGGCCTCGGTGTACACGACTCGCCTGTCTCCGAGGTCGAACAGCACGAACGGACCTGCCATGCCGGGATGACCACCGGCGGAGAGCGGCATCACCCGAAGTTCCACATGGGGCAGCGCAGACACCGTGACAAGCAAATGAGCAAGCTGATCACGCAGGATCGCCTCGCTGCCGACGGAACGATGCAGGACGGGCTCGTCGATGATGTACAGCAGTGCACGAGACCCGTCGGAGCGCGCCGTCAGGTCGGCCAGCCGTTCGGTGCGCCTACGTGCTCGCCGAATGACTTGATCCTCGGGCAGCGCGGGCACGAATGCGCGAATCGCCGCGACTGCGTACTCATACACCTGAAGAGGCCCAGGGATCAGACTGGACTCGTACGTGCGCGTGACCACCGCGCGTTGTTCCACCTGCACCAAGCGGTCGACGCGAGCGGCTGACCCTTCGTTCGGGTCGGTGCGCCACCACCCCGACTGCTCGCCCTCGTGCAGTCCTTCGACGATGTCGACGACCTGGGCGCTCGCGATCTCCTCCTCGAACCGGCGCGAGCCGACCGGTGGCGAGAAGCCAAGCATGGTCAGTGGCAGCCCGAACAGTGCCTCCAGGACCGTTTGGTAGTCGCTCGACGGCCACGGCGGCTCGGCACTCTCCCAGCGCCGGACCTGACGCACGCTGACACCGATGCGAAACCCGCATTCGACCGCCTTCTGCTCGAAGGCGTCCGCGAGCCGCTGCTGGGAGTGCCACCCACGCTGGTGCCGCGCGGCGACGAACGCCGGGTTGCCCGGCTCGATCAAACGTTTCACGACGCCCCCAAGATGATCACCAAACACACGGTAACCACCTTGATCCGCCCATTTCGCCGTTTCATGCTTCTGCACAGGTGGCGGATGGTGGCGACCCGCAGCCCGGCGCGGTTGACCGGCCGTCCCGATCGCCGATCCGGGGTCGCGGTCCAAGCGACCGCACCTTCTCGCCCCGGGCATCGATGTGGCCCAACACGTCGCCGAGCGAGTCGGGCGGGAGCCGGGTACACAGGCTGGATCAGGTTGACCGGCAGTCGATCCGTGAATGCCGGCTCGTGCCGCACCCGGCCCCGGCGGCGCGGCAAGGCTCACCGCCGCGCCCCTCGCACGGCGCGGACTCCCACCGCGCCTGCGACGGTCGAGCCGACTCCCCGACGACAAGCAACCGCAAGGCGCGCAACCAACACTCGCCGCCCGCCCCGCGCGGAGACGCTCGTCCGGTATGCGGCTGCTCCGACCGACACCCGCCTGCCCGGCCCGCGAACCCGTCGGAGCGCGCTGCCGATTGCGGGTGGGGAGCATCGGTCGTCGGTCGGGGGCGGGGCTCGGCTCTCAGGGGCGGAGGGCCTTGAGGGTCAAGTCGACCAAGGCGTCGGCGTATTGCTCGGTGAGGGGGCCGGAGCGGAGGAGCCAGCGTTGGTAGAGGGGGGCGTAGAGGAGTTCGAGGGCCAGGTCGAGGTCTATGTCGGGGGCGATCTGGCCGGCCCGCTGGGCGCTGCGCAGGCGTTCCTTCTTGGCCTCGTCGATGGGGGCGGCCATCTTCTCGTGGTAGAGCCTGGCGAGCTTGGGGTCGTTGATGATCTCGGCGTTGAGTGCGCGGATCGGGCCCTCGAACGCGGGATCGGCGAACTCGGCGACGGTCTCGCGCATCAGGTACTTCAGGTCCGTCGCGATATCACCCGTATCGGGCAGCACGATGCCCTCCCCCGGGTCGCTCAGCGCCAGGAACGCCTCGAAGACGACCTCGCCCTTGGAGCCCCACCACCGGTAGATGGTCTGCTTGCCGACGCCCGCGCGTGCCGCGATGGCCTCGATCGTGAGCTTCGCGAAACCGAGCTCGGAGACCAGTTCCCGGGCTGCGGCGAGGATCGCGCGGCGGGACTGTTCGCTGCGCCGGGACGGGTTCGGCTTCGCGGCGGTGCCGCTACTCGTGTTGTCGATGCTCATGGGCACAGCATAGCCGATCCACGAGACGAACCGTCTCGTCTTGACATGCAGAGCCGAAGCGTGCATGCTCGAATCTCGAAGCGAGACGAACCGTCTCGTCTCACATGACATGCGTCCCGCATGCCTCTCGCCATCGCGTTTTCGAGGAGTTGTCACTCATGTTCCGCACCCCGACCGCCGCCGCGCCGATCACCGTCCCCGCGACCGACGCGAGCGACGCGTTCTCCGTCGTCGATGTACGAACCGCGACCACGACCGGTATGCGGATCTCCGCCGCGGCCGCAGCCGTCCCTCGTGTGGTGTCCCCCGCCGAGCCGCCCCGACCGCGCCACCGGCGCGAGGCGCGGATCACCGCCCCTCGTCCCGCGCCGGCCGGCCGCCGCGCGGCGACCTCGTCCGGCTACCGACCGAGGTGAGCCCGATCCCGACCACCGCCCGAACCATCCCGCCGACAGCCTCCGACACCACCCCCACGAAGGAGCCCACGCTCATGACCACCGCCACTGTTGCCGACACCACCACCCCCACCACCGCCACCGAACCGACCGCTGTCACCGGCCCCACCGACCGCGAGCCCCGCGTCTGGTTCATCACCGGCGCGTCGCGAGGTCTGGGTCGGGCCTTCACCGAGGCCGCGCTCGCGGCGGGCGATCGAGTCGTCGGCGTCGCGCGGGACGTCGCGCCGCTCGGCGATCTCGCCGCCGAGTACGAGGGTCGCTTTGTGGCTCTTCCGCTCGATGTCACCGACCGCGGAGCGGTGTTTCGCACCGTGGCCCGTGCCATCGCGACCTTCGGTCGGCTGGACGTCGTCGTCAACAACGCCGGCGTCAGTCTGATCGGCATGGTCGAGGAGGTGACCGAGGAGCAGGTCCGGGCGCACTTCGACGTCAACTTCTTCGGCGCACTGTGGGTGAGCCAGGCCACGGCGCCCTACCTGCGCGAGCAGGGCTCGGGGCACATCCTCCAGATCGGTTCGATGGGCTCCGCCGTCGGCTTCGCGTCCACCGGTCTGTACGGCGCGGGCAAGGCCGCGCTCGAGAACGTCACCGGCGCCCTGGCGATGGAGATGGCCGCCTTCGGGGTGCACGTGACCCTCGTACAGCCCGGCGGCTACGAGACGACGCTGTTCACCCACGGCCTGACCATGACCACCGAGAACGAGGCGTACGCGCCACTGCGCGCCGAACTGGCCGAGATGTGGGCCGAGTCGAAGGACGCCGACCCGGCCAAGGCGGCCACGGTGCTGCTGCGACTCGTCGATCTGCCCGAGCCGCCCCGCCGGATCATCCTGGGCGGCGCGGCCTACGACATGATCGCCGAGCTGGACCGGGCCCGCCGTGAGGAAAACGACCGCTGGGAGGCGATGAGCCGTGACGGCGACTGAGACCCCGGCGGCGCCCGGCCGCGCGAGGGGCGGATCCACTCATTCCGGATTGGCCCCTGACGGCAGGCCAATTCGCCAGTACCGTCTGCGGCATGGGTTCAGAACGACGCGGATTGCTCCTGGGCACGGCGGCCTACGTCATGTGGGGTCTCTTCCCGCTCTACTGGCCCCACGTCAAACCGGCCGGCGCCGTGGAGATCCTCGCGCACCGGATGACCTGGTCACTGCTGTGCATGCTCGTCCTGCTCGCCGCGCTCCGGCAGTGGTCCTGGATCCGCGAGATCATGCGCGCCCCGGCCAAGTTGGCCACGGTCACGCTGGCCGCCGTGATGATCTCGATCAACTGGGGCGCCTACATCTACGGCGTCAACCACGACCAGGTCGTGGAGACCTCGTTGGGCTACTTCATCACCCCGTTGGTGCTGATCGGCATCGGTGTCGTGGTGCTCGGCGAGCGGCTGCGGGCGATCCAGTGGACCGCCGTGGGGATGGGCGTCGCGGCGGTGGTGGTGCTGATCGTCGCCTACGGCCGAGTCCCGTGGATCGCGCTGAGTCTGGCCGCGTCGTTCGCGACCTACGGCTATGTCAAGAAGCGGATGAACCTCCCCGCCACCCACTCGATGACGGCCGAGACGGCGGTGATGTTCCTGCCCGCGCTCGGCTACCTGACCTGGTTGGCCTGGACCGGTGAGGGCACGTTCGGGCACGAGGGGACGCCGCAGGCGTTGATGCTGATGACGGCGGGGCTGATCACCGTGATCCCCATGCTGTGCTTCGCGGTCGCCGCGAACACGGTGCCGCTGAGCACGATCGGCATGCTGCAATACCTGGCCCCGATCATCCAGTTCGGGATCGGTGTCTCGGTCTACCACGAGCCGATGCCCGCGGCCCGGTGGGCGGGCTTCGCCCTGGTGTGGACGGCGCTCGCGGTGCTCACCTACGACGCGATCCGCCAGTCCCGCCGCAATCGGGTCGCCGTCCTCGTATCCGAGCGGGAGCCCGAGGCCACTGTCACCACCGCGCCCCGGGAGACTGCGGTCACCGTCGTGCCCGAACGAGAGGCGACCTCGTGAGCGTCGAACAGTTGCGCCTGGCGGTCTATCGGGGCTTCGCCGACACCGGGCGAGCACCGTCCGATCAGGAGCTGGCCGCGATCCTGGGCGTCTCGGAGCTCACCGTACGCGCGGGCTTGTGGACGCTGCACGAGCAGCGGCACATCGTGCTGCACGACGGGGCGATCGTGATGGCGCATCCGTTCAGCGCGGTCCCGTTGGGCTTCTCGGTGATGGGCTCGCGCACGTTGTGGTGGGGCGGCTGCGCGTGGGATTCCTTCGCGGTGCCGCACCTGGTGGACGAAGAGGTCCTGGTCGCGACCCGCTGCCCGGGCTGCGCAGGGGCACTCGCCTGGAACGTGGGCACCGAACAGCCGCCCAAGGGCGACGAGGTGGCGCACTTCCTGGTCCCGATCACCATGCTGTGGGACGACGTGGTGCACGCGTGCGGCAACCAGCGGCTGTTCTGCGACGAGGGCTGCGTGGATCGCTGGCTCGCCCGCACCGGCCAGACCCGCGGCTACGTGCTCGACCTGACCACGCTGTGGCGCCTGGCCGAGCACTGGTACGAGGGCCGCCTGCACCGAGGCTACGAACGCCGCGACCCGGCCATGGCGGCGGCCTACTTCGCCTCGATCGGACTCGAAGGCCGCTTCTGGGGCCTGTGAGACGCGCCGTTATGGCCCCAACGGTGCCACCCGTCAACGCCGGCACGGCCCACCGGCGCCGGAACGCGCCCGACACCACGCCCGCTCCGAGCCCTCGCCGCACACACGCCGGGGGCGAAGTTCACCGCCCGATCCCGCTCCCGCCCAACCGCCGCCTCGACCCCGGCCCCGGACTCCGGTTCTGGCACCGGTCCCGGCCCCGCCCCAACCCGGGCCCGGCATCGGCCGTCCGCCCCGGCCGTACGCGACCTCGCCCGAATCGCCCGCCAGGACTCGATCATGACGACGTGTCAGCACGTCGCGCGACCGATCTTCGCCCACCGCTTGGGCTCTCGGCCGAGGCCGGCAGCATGACCGTATGGACGTGTTGACGCACCTCGCCTCATTCGCCCTGGTCGCCGGGCTGCTGACGATCATCCCGGGCCCGGACACCGCGATCGTGCTGCGCGCTGCCCTCACCCGGGGGTCTCGGCACGGATTCGCCACCGCGCTCGGCATAGGGTCCGGCACGCTGGTCTGGGGCGCCGCCGCGGCGGCCGGCGTCTCGGCGGTGCTGACCACATCCCGGGTCGCCTATACGAGCCTGCGAATCGTCGGTGCCTGTTACCTGTTGTGGCTGGCGTACGGGCTGCTGCGGGCCGCGTGGGCGAACCGGTACACCGATGTCGAGGTCGGCGCGGAGTCCGGTGCCAAGGCAGCTCCGGGGCTGTGGTCGGCGTGGGGGCGCGGCGTGCTGACGTCGTTGACCAATCCCAAGGTCGGCGTCTTCTACATGGCGATGATCCCGCAGTTCATCCCGTCCGGGACGCCGCACCTCGCCTTCGGGATACTGCTCGCGCTGGTCCACGACATCGAGGGCATGGTGTGGTTCGCGGTGATCATCCTCGGCGCGAACAGCCTGCGCGCCAAGCTCCGCCGCCCCCGCTTCCGCCGCACCCTCGACGCCTCGACCGGCACCGTCATCGGCGCCTTCGGCATCGGCCTCGCCGCCTCCGACGGCTGAAGCCGCACGGCCTCCCCGCCCCACCGGCGACCGGCCGCGACGGGAAGCGGGCGTCGCGCCGGCCATCGAGTCAGTGCCGAGCCGAGCGCGACGATACGTCGGTTGATGCGCCCGCGCCCGCACGTCACCTCGGGATGACACAGCCCAACCCGACCTCGACCGCCCCGACCCGACGCCCGCCCCGCGCGCACTCCCGCCCCTACCCCTCCCGTTCCATCAGCGCCAAAACATGCGCCCGCCCCCGGTCGGCGAATGCCGTTTCCAGCGTCTTGCGATCAGCCTCGGTGAAGGGTCGGTACGGGCCGTCCTTCGCGTCGCGCCACCACAACTCGTCCGCGCCGGTGTACCAGGCCTGCCGGACCAGGACGCGGGTCAGGATCTTGTTCGTGCTGGTCTGCGGGAGCGCCGCGGCAATCCGGACGTAGCGCGGATGCCAGGCCCGGGACAGGTCCGACTGCTCCGCCAACCACGCGGCGAACTCCGCCGGTTCGAAGCGCGCGCCCTCGCGCAGCACCAGGGCCGCCATCGCCTGGTCGCCCGCCGCCTCGTCGGCCACGCCGTACACCGTCGCCACCGCGACGTCCGGGTGCCGGGACAGGATCCGGGTGACCGGTGTGGCGCCGAAGTTCTCCCCGCCCACGCGCAGCCATTCACCGCTGCGGCCCGCGAAGAAGATCAGGCCGTCCTCGGTCCGGTAGGCCAGGTCGCCGCTCCAGTACCAGCCCTTGCGCATGCGCTGCGCGGTCGCCACCGGATTGTTGTAGTAGCCCTCGAAGGAACCCGCGCCGCCGATGTTGACCAGTTCGCCGACCGCCTCCTCGACGTTGGTCATCCGGCCCTCGGCGTCGAAGACCGCCGGCGGGCACTCCTCGCGGGTGTCCTGGTTCAGGATCCGGATCTCGCCGTTGGGTCGGCCCAGCGCACCCGGCGGCATGCCCGGGACCGGAACGAAGGACAGGCCGCCCTCGGTCGAGCCGAATCCGTCCCGCACCGTGCAGCCGAACCGCCGGGCGAACCGCTCGACGTCCTGCGGCCCGCCCTCGTTGCCGAAGACGCGCGTGAGCGGGTTGTCCGCGTCGTCGGGCAATTCCGGTGTGGCCAGGATGTATGACAGCGGCTTGCCCACGTAGTTCGCGTAGGTGACCTTGAACCGCCGCACGTCGGGCAGGAAGCCGGACGCGGAGAATCGCCGGCGCAACACCAGTTCGGCCCCGGCCGCGACCGCCGGCGCCCAGCACGTGATGACCGCGTTGGAGTGGAACAGCGGCATGGCGCAGTACGCGACGTCCGCGCCGGTGAGCCGTTCCATCGCCACGACGCTCGCCCCCTGCGAAGCGATCTTGCCCTGCGAGCAGATCACCGCCTTGGGATGCCCCGTGGTCCCCGAGGTGAGGATCAGCATGAAGGTGTCCTCGACCGCCGGTCGCTCCGCCGGCGGCTCGGCGTCCGCGTACGGCTCCAGCGCCGCCGCCCAGGACGCGTCGTCCACGCACAGCAGCCGGTCCGCCGGGAAGTCCGGAGCGGCGGTGCGCAGCTGCGCCAGGTGCGTGGCGTCGGTGATCACCAGCGAGCAGTCGGTGTGGTCGATGTCGCGCGCGAGCTCGGAACCGACCCGGGTCGGGTTGAGCCCGACGATCACCGCGCCGGACAGCGCCGCGGCACCCAGCAACAGCGGAAACTCGGGGACGTTCTCCAGCATCACCCCGATGTGCCACGGCCGGCCCTCGACCCGCATCCCACGCAGCAGCGCCGCCCGGCGCGCGGACTCGGCGACCACTTCGGCCCAGGACCACACCCGGTCCTCGGATCGGAGTGCGGCCGAGGAATCCGCGGCCCGCCGGCGTAGCAGTTCGTCCAGGGTGGTGGTCCAACGTCCCGACACGGCACGACTCCTGACGGACAGACACACGTACGTGGCACGATCAAGCTTTCGCTTGGCAACCTAACCCGGGTGCGCGCGGATCGGAAGACGGCCAAGATCGGAACCGGACCGTAAGTGGCCTCGCTTGCCCGCACGTGACGCGTCGGACAGATTGAAGCCGTACGCATCGGGGGAGGCAGGCATGGACATGAGTATGGATTCGGGCATACCAGGCAGAATTCGCAGCGCGCTTTTTCTTGACTTTGACAATATTTACAGCGGGCTGCGCGAGACGGATCGGGCTTCGGCGGAGATTTTCGCCCGCAAGCCCTCCCAGTGGTTGGAGTGGTTGGAGAACGAGGCGACCGAGCGTGGCCTGCGCCGATCGTTGCTCGTGCGCAACTGTTACCTCAACCCGGTCATGCACGACCGTTACCGGGCCTTCTTCACGCGGTCGGCCTTTCGCGTGATCGACTGCCCGCCGCTGACGGGACGGGGCAAGAACAGCGCGGACATCCACATGGTGATGGACGTCCTCGACACGCTCCAACACTCGACCCGGTTCGACGAGGTCATCATCATGAGCGCGGACGCGGATTTCACGCCCGTGCTGCTGCGGCTGCGCAGCCACGACCGGCGCACCATGGTGATCGCGAGCGGCCCGGCCGCCCAGGCGTACGTCGCGGCGGGGGACGTGGTGATCAGCGACCAGGAGTTCATCGAACGGGCCCTGCGCGACGAGATCGACGTCGCGCCGGCCGACGAGGGCGTGCGCGAACAGGTGATGGCACACGTGCGCGAGCAACTCGGCGGGTCCGAGGAGCCGATCGTGCTCGCGACGCTGGCCCACTCGGTGCTCCAGCAGGTCGGCCGGGAGCAGGTCACCCGCACCCGCTGGGGCGGCGCGGCCACCTTCTCGTCCCTGCTCGAACTGATGCTGGAGCAGGGCTCCGACGAGAAGCTGCTGATCAGCCGGGTCCCCCCTGGATACATCTACGACCGGACCCGACATCAGCCGCCCTCGGCACGTCCCAACGGCCAGGGTCGGATGGACCACGTACGCGAGCCGGTCCGCGACCTGATCGACCGGGTGGCCACGGTCACGGGTGCGCCCCGGCTGTCCCCGGAGGAGTACCACGTGCTCTTCGAGGAACTGCACGCCGAGGTCAGCGAGAACGGCTTCCAGGGCAACCAGACCTCGGGCGCGGTCCGCGACCGGTGCGCCGAGCGCATGCAGACCATCGCCCGCAAGGCGATCGCGTTCGTCACCACGGGGCTGGTCTACTCCGGCTACTGGTCCTCCACCGCGCACCCGGTCGCCTCCGCCGACGACCTGGCGGTCGCGTTCCTGCGCAACGTCGAGACGTTGTGCGCCAACGCCCGGCTGTACCTGAACGACACCGAGCGCGCCATGCTGTCCGAGTGGCTGCACGGCAAGACCACGACCGCGGACCGGATGGCGCCCGACCTCACCATCGTCCCGGGCACCAACGGCGGCTGACCGCACCCGACGACGGGTGCGGCCCCACGCCGCACCCGTCACGATGTCGAGCCGCCCCACGGACGCCGACCCGGCGCAGCCATAACGCAACAATCACGACACCCCGGACAGCCGGAAGCCACGGACGACGACCGGCAACCAACCACCGGCAGGCACCGGCGGCGCCGGCAACGGCAACGGCAACGGCAACGGCAACGGCAACGACTAGAACTGACCCCGGCGGTACAGCCCCACGACGGCCGCGCCACCCAGACCGATGTTGTGCGTCAGGCCGACCTTGGCGTCGGCGACCTGGCGCGCGTCCGCCAGCCCGCGCAACTGCCAACTGATCTCGGCGGCCTGGGCCAGGCCGGTGGCGCCCAGCGGGTGGCCCTTGGAGATCAGGCCGCCGGACGGGTTGACCACCCAGCGCCCGCCGTACGTGGTGGCCCCCTCGGCGACCAGCTTGCCGCCCTCCCCCTCGCCGCACATGCCCAGCGCCTCGTAGGTGAGGATCTCGTTGATCGAGAAGCAGTCGTGCAGCTCGATCACGTCGACGTCCTCGATGCCCAGACCGGACTGCTCGAAGACCTGCCGACCGGCCGCGGCCGACATCGGCTTGCCGACCACGTCGATGCACGTGTTCGAGGCGAAGCTCTCCTCGGTGTCGGTGGTCATCGACTGGGCCACGATCTCGATCGCCTGGTCCTGAAGGCCGTGTTCGCGCACGAAGCGCTCACTGACCACGAGCGCCGCGGCGGCGCCGTCCGAGGTGGGCGAGCACTGGAGCCGGGTGAGCGGCGAGTGGATCTCCTTGGCGCCGAGCACCTCTTCGAGCGAGTACTCGACCTGGAACTGCGCGTACGGGTTGTTCACCGAGTGCCGGTGGTTCTTGACGCCCACGTGCGCGATCTGCTCGGCGGTGGTGCCGTAGCGGGCCATGTGCTCACGCGCCGCGTTGCCGAAGATCTGCGCGGTCGGCGGCGCGGTCATCGAGAACCCGTGCGCGTCGCCCATGATCTTGTAGTGCCGCGCGACCGGCGACGTGGAGAAATCGCCCTCGCCGCCCCCGCCCAGCGATCCGCGCTTCATCTTCTCGAAGCCGATCGCGAGCACACAGTCGTTCAGCCCACCCGCGACGAACTGACGGGCCATCATCAGCGCGGACGAGCCGGTCGCGCAGTTGTTGTTGACGTTGTAGACCGGCACGCCGGTCAGACCCAGCTCGTACACCGCGCGCTGGCCCGCGGTGGACGCCTGGAAGCAGTAGCCGACCGGCGCCTGCTCGACCAGGTCGTAGCCGACGCCCGCGTCCGCCAGGGCCTTGTCGCCGGCCTCCTTGACCATGTCCCAGTACTGCCAGTCGCGGCTCTCCGGCTTCTCGAACTTGGTCATGCCGACGCCGACGATGAACGCCTTTTGTGCCATGTCGCGAACTCCCACTGAAAGAGAACCACTGAACGGAAAATCGAACCCGCGGAACCAACGGAACGAACCGAACGAACCGAACGAACCGAACGAACCGAACGAACCGAACGAACTACTTCTCGGCCGGCTGCGGGTCCCTGGGCAGTCCGAGGATGCGCTCGCCGACCACGTTGAGCTGGACCTGCGTGGTGCCTCCCGCGATGGTCAGGCAGCGGCTCATCAGGAAGCCGAACGCCGCCTGCTGCCCCGCGCCCTCGTCCACCGCGCCCAGCGGGCCGAGCAGTTCGAGCGAGAGCTCGGACTCGCGCTGCTGGTGCGGCGTGCCGACCAGCTTGCGCACCGACGCGCCCGCGCCCGGCTCCAGGCCGGACAACCGGGCCAGCGTGGTGCGCAGTTCGATCAGCGCGAGCGAGGACGCCTCGGCCACCAGCGCGCCGAGCCGCTCGCGGAAGCCCCCGTCCACGAACTCGCCCGCCGGACCGTTCACCGCCGCGACCAGGTTCGCGATGCCCGCGCCGAACGAGCTGCCCGCGCCCATGTGCACCCGCTCGTTGCCCAGCGTGTTGCGGGCCACCTGCCAGCCCTCGTCGACCTTGCCGACGACCATGTCGTCCGGCACGAAGAGGTCTTCGAGAAAGATCTCGTTGAACATCGCCAGGCCGCTGATCTCCTTGAGCGGCCGGATGTCCAGGCCCGCAGCGGCCATGTCCACGATGAAGTAGGTCAGGCCTTCGTGCTTGGGCTTGTCCGGCGAGGTGCGCGCGAGCAGGATGCCCCACTGCGACTCCCGGGCCCGCGAGGTCCACACCTTCTGCCCGTTGATCAGCCAGCCGCCCTCGGTCCGCGTCGCGCGCGTGCTGATCGCGGCCAGGTCCGAACCCGCGCCGGGCTCGGAGAACAGTTGGCACCACTGGATCTCGCCGCGCAGCGTGGGCGGCGCGAAGCGCTCCTGCTGGGCCGGCGTGCCGTACGCGATCAGCGACGGGATCACCCAGTTGCCCATGGTGATGTCCGGCAGCCGCACGCCCAGCGCCTTCATCTCCTGCTGGATCACCAACTGCTCGACCGGACCGGCGCCGATGCCGTACGGCTTGGGCAGGTACGGCGCCGCGTAACCGAGCGGGGCCAGCCTGGCGCGCTGCTCGGCGCCGGACTCGCCGGCCACCTCGGTCAAAATCGCACGCGCGGTGTCGCGCAGGCCCTCCGCCTCCTCGGGCAGGTCCAGGACCAGTTCGCGGCGCGCGCCGGCGCTCGCCAGCTCGCACACGCGCAACCGCCAGTAGGCGGCGGGCCCGGCGTACTGACGCAGCGTCAGACCGCGACGCAGGTAGATGTGTGCGTCGTGCTCCCAGGTGAAGCCGATACCGCCGAGGATCTGCACGCAGTCCTTGGTGGTGGTGAACGCCGCCTCGATCGCGTACGTGGCGGCGATCGCCGCGGTCAAGGACCGGGTCGGCGCGTCCGCGCCCGCGTCGATCGCGCGCGCCGCGTCCCAGGTGACCGCGCGCGACTGCTCGACGCGCACCAGCATGTCCGCGCACAGGTGCTTGATCGCCTGGAACTGGCCGATCGGCCGACCGAACTGCTCGCGCACCTTGGCGTATTCGGTCGCCGTGGTCAGCGCCCAGGCGGCCACCCCGCACGCCTCGGCGGACAGCAGTACGGCCGCCAGGTCGCGGGCCAGGTCCTCGTCCACGCCGCCGAGCACGCGCCCGGCCGGGACCACGGTGTCCACCGTGACCTCGGCGCTGCGCCGGGTGGGGTCCACGCTCTTGAGCGCGCGCACGCTCACGTCCGCTGCGTCCACGACCACGTACGCGGGCGTGCCGTCGGCCCGGCGCGCGGCCAGTACCAGCACGTCGGCGAGCGCGCCGCCCAGGATCGGCGTGGCCACGCCGGTCACCCGCAGGCCGCCCGCCTCCTCGCTCGCCGCCACGGTGCCGGGGCCGACCGCGACCGCGCCGATCAACGTGCCGTCCACCAGGCCCGGCAGCAGTTCCTTGGCCGCGTCGCCGCCGTCCGCCTGGATCAGCGCCGAGGCCAGGACGGTGGGCAGGAACGGGCCGGGCAGCATGCCCTGACCGGCCTGCTCCAGCGCCACGACGGTCTCCACCAGGCCGTATCCCGCGCCGCCGAACTCCTCCGCGACATGCATGCCGAGCAGGCCCTGTTCGGCCAGGCCGGCCCAGTGGCCGGGCCGTTCCTCGGCCGCCGCCTCCAGCACCCGGCGCACCTCTCCGATGGGTGCAACACGTTGCACCCACCCGTGTACCGATTCCGCCAGGGAGCGGTGCTCCTCCGTGATGCCGATGGCCATATCGCGCCTTCCGTGACTCGGTCCAGTACTTGCGATAGTAGAACCCGTTTCAATTAATCGGGAGACCGAAGTGCCGTCGAGGGGCCCGAATGTGGCCCCCGACACGGTGCCGCGGGAGCGGCTGCGGCAGCATGGCGGCCCCGGGGTCGCACCGACCCGGTGCGCCGCGCGCGGCTCGATCAAGGAGAACCCCAGGATGAGCACCATCGACCCCGCCGTGCGGGCCGCGTTCGAGGCCGCCACCGGATTCATGCCGGCGAACGAGGGCGACGCGCTGTACGCGGCGGCGACCGAGGCCGCCAAGGTCGGCCCGCTGGTCGAACTCGGCACCTACTGCGGTCGCTCGACGATCCTGCTCGCCGCGGTCGCCCGCGACGCCGGCACCGTGGTGGTCACCCTCGACCACCACCGGGGCTCCGAGGAGCAGCAGCCCGGCTGGGAGTACCACGACCCGACCCTGGTCGACCCCGAGGTCGGCGTGATGGACACGCTGCCGCGCTTTCGGCGCACGCTGTACCGCAGCGGCCTGGAGCCGTACGTGGTGGCCCTGGTCGGGCACAGCCGGGTGATCGCGCCGCTGTGGAACACCCCGGTGGGCCTGGTGTTCATCGACGGCGGGCACACCGACGAGCACGCGCAGGGCGACTACGAGGGCTGGGCGCCGCATGTCGCGGTCGGCGGGCTGCTGCTGATCCACGACGTGTTCCCGGATCCGGCCGACGGCGGCCAGGCGCCGTACCGGGTCTACCTGCGCGCGCTGGCGTCGGGCGCGTTCGAGGAACTGCCCGGCGACGGGTCGCTGCGGGTGCTGCGGCGGATCGCCCCGGGCATCTGAGCGGGCCCGGGGACGGAAGCGGCGCGGGGACAGAGCGGGCCCGGGCCCAGGGCGTCTCGGGCCCAGGGCGTCTCGGACCCAGGGCGTCTCGGACCCAGGGCGTCTCGGACCCAGGGCGTCTCGGACCCAGGTGGACCCACCCGAGGCGACCCGGATCCGACGAGGCATCCACACCCGAGGCGACTCGGCCCCGAGGCGCCTCATATCCGGGCGACTCGACCTCACCCGACCAGACCCGCGGCACCCGGGATCCGCCACCGACCCGCCCCGAACCCGCCGGGCCGGCGGTCTGCCTCGCCACCGCCGCGCGCGCCCCGTTGACCCGGTCAAGAGTGAATCGAGCCTGATTCGATTTCCGAAAGCAATCGGATCCGGTCCCGCGCGGGTCCCGTTTGCTGGGACAATGCCGTTCCGGGAAGGACGCGGGGGGATCTTGATGTCCGATCAACAACAGCACGACGACCGGCCCGGCGAACCCGAGGCGGACGGCGAGCGGTTCGAGACCGTCTGGGAACGTTCGGCCAACGGCGGTGTGGGCGGTTGGGTCCGCCGCCGACCGGCCGCACCGCCGACCGTGGTGAACCCGGACCCGCCGCCGCGACCACACCACCAGCCGACGGCACACCTGCCGGCCGCGCCTCCGGGGCCGGCCGCACCGCCCACTCCACCACCCGCACCA
Organism: Embleya sp. NPDC127516; assembly: GCF_044765325.1. Lineage (NCBI taxonomy): Bacteria > Bacillati > Actinomycetota > Actinomycetes > Kitasatosporales > Streptomycetaceae > Embleya > Embleya sp. NPDC127516. Next base: position 552,892 of record NZ_JBIWJT010000001.1, read on the forward strand.
TCCGCGCCCCCCGCACCACTCGGGCCGCCCCCTCCACCCGGTGCGCCTCGCTCGCTCGAGGATCAGGACACGGTGGACAACCCCGCCGCGCGTGGTCTGCCGGCCGGGCCTCCGCCGCCCGCGTGGCCGGTTCCCGCCCCGCCCCCGACGCCCCGCCCGTCCGCGCCGCCGGGCGAACCGGCCCCGCCCGCCGACTGGTTCCAGCACGAGCGCGGCCCCTCGCCGATGCCCCCGGGCGGCACCTTCGCCGACGCGGCGCACACTCCCGTGCACGGCTTCGGCGTGCCGCCGGCGCGGGACGTACCGGCCGCGCCGGACTGGTATCGCGCGGCCGGCCCGCCGCCGCCGGGACCGCTGTCCCCGACCCCGCCCGGCCCGTCCTTCGAGCGCACGCTGCTGTTCATCGTGGTCGCCGTCGTCTTCGTCGCCGCGCTGGGCACGCTGTTCGCGCTGCGGCCGTGGGAGGAGGACAAGAAGGAACCGGCCGCGCGAGGCTCGGAGAGTGCCGGACCGTCCACGGCGGCCTCCCCGACCCCCTCGGGCGACCGCTCGGGCCTGCCCCCCGCCCCGCCCCCGACGCAGAGCGCGGTGGTGACCACCCAGCCGCCGACCACCGCACCGCCGGACGGCCGCACTCAGGCCGCGGCGCTGGACTCGCTGCTCTCGCGCAGCGGTTCGTCCCGGCAGGCGGTGATCGACGCGGTGAACAACGTCGGCTCGTGCTCGGCGCTGGCCGCGTCCCGCTCCGCGCTGCTCGACGCCGCCGCGCAACGCGATCAACTGGTCACCCAACTGGACGCGATGCGCTTCGACGGCGTTCCGGAACTCCAGTCCGCCGCACCGACGTTGCGCACCGCGTGGACCGCGTCGGCGCGCGCCGACCGGGCCTTCGCCGCGTGGGCGCAGTCGGCCGCCGACTCGGGTTGTCCGGGCACCCGTTCGCTCTACGACGACGGCGCCACGATCAGCGCCGAGGCGTCCACCGCGAAGAAGTCGTTCGTCGAGACCTGGAACTCGCTCGCGTCGCGGTACGGCCTCACGTCCAGGAGTGAACTTGACCTCTGACCGCCGCGACGACCGCGGCCGTCCCGACGACCCCGGCTTTCCGTACCGCCGAGAAGCCGGCTTCTTCGGCCACTCCGCGTCGCACGAGGCCCGAGTCGAGGCCGCGCGCGACCGGTTGCGCCGGCGTCGCCGGATCACCCTGACCGTGCTCGCGCTCGCGCTCGCCGCAACCGGCACCACGATCGCGGTGGCCTGGCCGGACGGGCACGACAAGGCCCGCGCCGACGTCGGGCGGCCGATCCCGACCGTCGTCACCCCCGGCGCGCCGGCCGACTCCTCCGACCCGGCGACCGCGGGCGGCGCGCCGGCCCCGACGGCGACCTCCTCGCCGGGCGGGCAACAGGCGTCCGGCGCACCGCCGATCGGCGCACCGGCGACCTCGGCCGGCGCGCCGCCGCACGCCGGGACCACCGGACTGCCGCTGTCCGGCCGGGTGGTGATGATCGACCCGGGCCACAATCCGGGCAATGGCGGCCATTCCCGCGAGATCAACAAGCAGGTGTACGCGGGCGGGTTGTCCAAGGAGTGCGACACCACCGGCACCGAGACCGACAAGGGCTACACCGAGGCCGAGTTCACCCTGGACGTGGCACATCGCACCAAGCGGCTCCTGGAGGCCCAGGGCGCGACCGTGCTCTACACGTGGGAGACCGAGGTCTGGGGTCCGTGCGTGGACGAGCGGGCGGCGCGCGGCAACGCGTCCCGGGCGGACGCGATCGTGTCCATCCACGCCGACGGCGGACCGGCGAGCGGGCGGGGTTTCCATGTCATCCTGCCCGCCCCGGTCAAGGACAAGAACGTCGACACCACCGCGATCCTGGCTCCCTCGCGCGCCTTGGGCAGCACCCTGGCCGCCGCCTTCCGGGCCGCGACCGCCACGAGCCCGGCGACCTACCTCGGCACCGACGACGGGCTGGTCACCCGCACCGATCTCGGCGGGTTGAACCTGTCCACCCGACCCAAGGTGTTCATCGAATGCGGCAACATGCGCAACGCCTCGGACGCCGCGCAGTTCACCGACCCGAACTGGCGCGAACGCGCCGCGTCCGGGATCGCGACCGGGATCACGGCCTATCTCCTGAAGGGGACGTGAGGCACGAGTCACTCGTCCCCTAGGGTCTTCCCGACCGTTCTCGCCGCGCACGCAGCGGTGACGGTCCCCGCTTCGCGGCGTCCACGCGCGCCGTGCACCACCGGACGGTTCCGGGTCGGGTCAACCGACCGCCGCGAGCCGCACGCTCGGGCCCGGCACGAGCCGTCCACGCACCGCACGTCCTACGGCGCGCCCGCGCCGTCGGCGTCACGTCCCCCTCCGTACCTCTAAGGAGAAACGTTGAACCGGAAAGGGATCACGAGGGGCGATGCGATCGTCATTCTCGCGATCGTCCTGATCTTCATCTTCTCGTTCTTCAAATACTACGAAATCAGCGCGTCCTTCGGCGGCAGCAGCAGCGATGACGACGACCCGCTGGGCAGCGGCCGTAGTCAGAGCAAGGGCTGGAACGCCTGGACGGTCAACTTCTATCCGTTGATGCCGGCCGTGGTGCTGGTGCCGCTGCTGGCGGTACTGCTCATGGTGATCGGCCGCTTCGCGGCCCAACCGGACAAGCCGGCGCTCGGACTGGCCCCGCGCCAGTGGGCGATCGCGTTCGGCGTCACCGGCGCGATCAGCGGCTTTTTCGCCCCCTTCGGGGCGGGCGGCATGCTCGGCGACATGTACGAGGGCTCCGGTTCCTCCCGCTACTCGATCGACACCGGACCCACCGTCTTCGCGTGGTTGATGATGGTGGCCGGGCTCGTCGCGGCGCTTTTCCTGATCATCGGGGATCGCATCCCCAGCCTGGCCGCACCGCTGTTCAGCCCGGTGCCGCAGCAACCGTGGGGCTACCCCCCGCCGAACGGAACCGGCGGCTACCCGGCTCCGGTCGACCCGAACACCGGCTACCCGCTGCCGAACGCCACCGGCGGCTTCCCGCCGCCCGCCTACCCGGCACCGGGCGCCACGGGCACCGGCGCGCCGATGGCCGGCGTACCGGCCCACATGCCGCCGCCGGACGCCGGCACCGGCACCGGCACCGCGGTCGCCGGCGGAACCGGTGCCACGCCGGCCGTCACCGGGCAGCCCGCCCCGGCCGCGGCCGGCCAGGACACGCGCGAGTTCGCACAGTTCTGGTTCGCCGTACCGGAGGCCCGCCCGCTGGCACCCACCGAGGGTCTGTCCAAGACGCCGGTGGCCACCCTCCAGACCGGCCAGTGGTACCTCGCGGTCGCCCCGCACCCGGGCGGCGTCCTGGTCGAGGTCGACGGCGTCCGAGGGGTCCTCGGCGACGTCTCCGGGATCCAGCGCGGAGAATGACGGTACGTCAGGCTCCGGTGCCGGTGCGGTCACCCGCACCGGCACCGGATCGGCGCAGCAGACGCACGGCAATTCCGAGCAGTACGAAAAGCCCCGTCAGGGAGGAGCACGATGCCACGCAAAGGCGTCACCCGAGGTGATCTGATCGTCGCGGTGGCGGCGATCGGAGTTCTGGTCTTCTCGTTTCTCCCCTGGTACACGGTGACCGCCAAGGGCAAACGCATCACCGAGGGAACCACCGACTATTCGGCGTGGATCGGCGACTTCTGGCCGCTCGCGCCCGCCGTCGTACTGCTGTCCTCGATCTCGCTGGTGCTGCTGCTGATCGGCCGGTACACGATCCGGCCGGGCTCGCCGCAGCCGACCGAGATCCAGTTCGGCGGTCTGGCGTTTCGCCAGTGGGGCATCGCGTTGGGCGTCGCGTCGGCGTGGAGCGCGGTGTGGGCCGTGTTCGGCGCGGACGGCGGCTACGAGAAGTTGGCGCACGCCGCCGAGCAGATCGCCCGCTCCAACGGCGACGCGCAGGCGACCGTGGACGCCGGCCACGGCTGGGGCGCGTGGGGGCTGGCGGGCTTCGCCGTGCTCCAGGCTCTGCTGCTGCTGACCATCGACCGGATCGGCGGGCTCAACGTCCCACTGGTGCGTCCGCGCGAGAACAACTGGCAGGGCTACCCCGGCGGCGGCTTCCCCGGCGCTCCCGGCGGGTATCCGCCCGGCCCGCCCGGCACCGGCGGCTTCCCGGTCCCGCCGCCCGTCGCGCCGCCGGTCTACGGGCCGTCCGGCAACACTCCCCCGCCGCTGACGCCGCCGATGCAACCGCCCGCCGTGCAACCGCCGGTACTGCTGTACAAGTCGGACGAACCGGAACCCGCCCCGGCAGCGGACCCGGTCCGCGCCCCGGAGCCGGAATCAGGCGATCCGGGCACGTTCGAGCAGTACTGGCTGGCCGTGCCCGAACAGAGGCCGCTCCAGCCGCTCGACCACCCCGGTGACGCGGTGGCCACGCTGCATCCCGGCGTGTGGTATCTCGCGGTGGGCGTGCAGGACGGCGGCATCGTCATCGATATCGACGGCCTGCAGGGCATGTTGACCGATCTGACGGGCATTCAGCGGGGCGAATAGACATCTTTGAAAAAATGCCCCCATACGGCGCGTCGCGTGGGGTCGGGGCACAGATCGTTCGCCCGTCTGGCACAGTGTCCCCGGACCAATGCACCGGGGACGCGCGGGGGCGACGTCGGTGGCACGACTTGGGTCGCCCCCGTACGCTGTCGGCGCCCATCCCCCTCGGGAGGAGTATTAGTGGACGTCAGAAAGCTTTCGCGTGGCGACGCGGTCATCGGGGTCGCCGCCGTGCTCATCTTCATCTTCTCGTTCCTGGATTACATCGGTGCCAAGGACGGCCTCGGCCGCTCGTCCGACTTCACCTGGAACGCCTGGTCCGGGTTCCTGGCCCCGACCATCTCGGCGGTCGTCCTGACCCCGATCATCGCCGGCGTGCTGTTCATCCTCGGCGGGCTGCTCCCGCAACTGCGCGACCGTCAGATCCTCGGTCTGACCGCGCGTCAGTGGGCGCTGCCGCTCGCGGCGATCTCGCCGATCAACGCGCTGTGGTCGATCGGCGGTGCCGACGACGGCCTGGAGATGAAGTTCGGCGGCATCATCATCATCCTGCTGGTCCTCGTGCTCAGCGGAACCCTGATCGCCACCACGCTGGTGCCCGCCCTCCAGGCGCCGCTGCTCGGCGCCGCGGGCCCCGCGGCGGGTCCGCAGGGTCAGTTCGGCGGCCCGCAGGGGCAGCAGCAGTACGGCGGCGCGCCCTACGGCGGCCAGCCGGGCCCCCAGGGTCCGCAGTCGTACGGCGGCGCCCCGCAGCCCGGCGGCTTCGGCGGCCCGGCGCCGCAGGGTCCCCAGGGTCCGCAGGGTGGCTTCGGTGCTCCCGGGCCGCAGGGTCCCGGCGCGCAGCAGCCCAACCCGGCCGGGGCACCCGGCGGCGCGCCGTTCCAGCCCTTCTGGTTCTCGGTGCCGGACTCGCGGCCGATGCTGGACGAGCACACCAACCAGGAGAAGGGCGTCCTGAACACGGGCGTCTGGTACCTGGCGGTGGCCGAGCACCCCAACGGCCTGCTCGTCGAGGTCGACAACGTGCGCGGCGTGCTCCAGAACACGATCGGCATCCAGCGCTCGTGACTCCGGTGCTCCCGAGGAACCGGTAGTACCGAGACACGAACCGCGACTCGGCAACAAGGCAAGGGCGTCGTCCACACCGGACGGCGCCCTTTCGCCTGTCCCGGGTACGGAAGTCCGCGCCTGCCCGGGACGCGAGTCCGCGCGCCCGTCCGGCAGCGGCCGGAAGTCCGCGCCAGGGGAGTCGGTCTCCCCACGAACTAAAACGTGTTCTAGTCTGCGGGGGCGATTCGCCGTGCAACTCCGTGGAGGTAACGCCATGAGGCTGGGTCTGACGTTCGGGTACTGGGGCCGAGGCCCGTCCGCCGACTTCGTCGAACTGGCGCGGGAGGCCGAACGACTCGGGTTCGACGCGGTGTGGACCGCCGAGTCGTGGGGCTCGGACGCGTTCACGCCGCTGACCTGGATCGCCGCGCACACGTCGCGGATCAAGCTGGGCACCGCGGTGACCCAGATGACCGCGCGTACGCCCACCGCGACCGCGATGCACGCGCTGACCCTGGACCACCTCTCCGGCGGGCGGGTGATCCTCGGCCTCGGCCTCTCCGGGCCGCAGGTGGTCGAAGGCTGGTACGGGCGGCCGTTCCCGAAGAGCCCGCTGACCTTCACCCGCGAATACGTCGACGTGATCCGCCAGGTGCTGCGCCGCGAGGGGCCGGTGGTCGCCGAAGGACGCTACGCCCGGCACCCGTATACCGGCGAGGACGGCAGCGGGCTCGGCAAGCCGCTCAAGTCGATCACCCATCCGTTGCGCGCGGATCTGCCGATCTTCCTCGGCGCCGAAGGGCCCAAGAACGTACACCTGACCACGCGGATCGCGGACGGATGGCTGCCGTTGCACTGGGCGCCGACCCGGCCCGAGGTGTACGCGGACGCGCTGCGCGACAAGCCGGCCGGCTTCCGGATCGCGCCGATGGTGCAGGTCGCGCTCGGCGACGACGTCGAACAGGCGATGTTCCCGATCAAGGCGGCGATGGGCTTCTACGTCGGCGGGATGGGCGCGAAGAACAAGAACTTCCACGCCGACCTGATGCGCCGGTTCGGCTACGCCGAGGAGGCGGACCGAATCCAGGAGCTGTTCATGGCCGGCAAGCGGGACGAGGCGATCGCCGCCGTCCCGAGCGGCTTCGTCGACGAGATCGCCCTGGTCGGCCCGGCCGACCGCATCCGCGAGCGCTACGCCGCGTGGGCGGCCGACCCGCACGTCACCGACATGATCGTCACCACCCGCAACCCCGAGGCCCTGAAGCTCCTCGCCGAACTCGCGAGCTGACCGCCGCCCGGCCGTCGCCGCCCCGTGGCCCGCGGGCACGGGAGCGGCGGTCGGGACGACCCGGGCCTGCCATCAGGGCAGCGGGGCCATGCACAGTTCCTGGACTCGGGACGGCAACGGATAGTAGACCGGCGAGCGGCCCGGGCAACTGGTGGCGTTCGACGCGGTCATCGGGTGCACCTCGTCGATCCGCAGGCGCGCCGGGCGATCCTGCGGAAGCGGCCCCTGGCACGGCACCAGCGAGGCCAGGAAGGCCCATTGCCGACCGTCGCGCGTCTCGGCCGGCACGCACTCGCCCGGGCGGAAGATCCGCTCCAGGCACAGCGCGGGCACGCCGGGCGTCGCCGGCCAGCGGCTGCGCCCGTCGGTACTCATGCAGTCGCTCGCGCCGCCGGCCGCCGAGGTACGCGCCAGCACCCGCTGCCGGGCCGCCGGGTCCTCACAGGGCAGCGAGCGGGGCGCGGCCGGTCGCCATCCGGGCGTGCCGTCGCTCGCGAAGTCCACGCAGCCGCCCACCGGTACGCTCGCCACGAAGGCCGCGACCGGGTCGCCGGGCGGAATCGAGGGGCGGGCATCGGCCGCACCCGCCTTGCCCCGATCACGATCCCCGCGCCCGCGCTCGTAGGCGACACCCGCGAGCAGGCCGCCCACGAGCGCGATTACCACGAGCGCGGCGACCAGGAGCCACCCGGCCCCGCCGCCCTCGTGCGGCTCGGGCGGAACGGGCAGGTCGTAGGGGTCCTGACGGTCGTCGCTGTCGTCGATCCGCGGCACCATCGCGTCGACGATCCGGGCGAGTTGCATCGTCTCGGCGACGGCCTCCTCCGGCTCGGGCGCGCCTTCCCCGGGCTTGGCCGCATCGGCCTTCGTGGCCCCGCTCGGCACGGCCTCGCTCTTCGCCGGATCCTTCTTCGCCGCGCCGGCCGGAGCCGACACGGCCACACCCTCCCGGGCCGGCTCGGCGTCCTCGGCCGGAGCGCCCGCCTCGGCGGGCCCGGCGGGCTCGGCGGCCTTTCTCGGGCCGACCTTGTCCCCGACCGAACCGCCATGTGCGGAACCGCCCTTCGACGCGCCGCCGAATCGATCGCCGAGCGGCACGGTCGGCGGGTCGCCGACCAGACGCCCACGCCGGTGGTACGCGTCGATCAGCTCCACCGCGGGTCCCGGCAACCACGACGCGGCACCGTACGCCCCCTGACGATCCGCCAGTTCCGCGGCCGACTCCTCCAACAGCGCGCGCGGCGTGGGCCGATCCTCCGGATCCCGGGCCAGACAGGACCGGATCAGCTCGGCCAACTCAACCGGCACATCCGCAAGTTCCGGCTCGCCGCCGGCCACACTGCGCCGGATCGCCGCCTCGCCCTCGCCGGTGTGCGGCGGCCGTCCGGTCGCCGCGAAGCACAACAACGCGCCCAGCGCGTAGACGTCGGACGCCGGCCCCGGCTCCTCGCCTCGGGCCTGCTCCGGCGCGAGGTACCCGGGCGCGGTCAGCGGACTGCCCGCGCCCTCGATCCCGAATCCGGTCACCCTCGGTCCGTCCGAGGCCACCACTATCTGCGCGGGTCGCAGATCGCCGTGCGTGAGCGAGGCCTGATGGATCGTCACCAGACCCTCGGCGATCCCGGCCGCCAGCCACCGCACCGCGTCCGGCGGCAGCGGGCCGCACGAGATCACCAGGTCCCCCAGCGACGGCGCCGGCACGTACACCGACGCCACCCACGGATTGCGGGTCGCGCCACCGCTGCCGATCACCTCGATCACACCGGGCCCGCGCACCTTCTGGGCCCGCTTGATGCCACGCTGCTCGCCGTACAACATCCGCACGGCCATCGGCCGCCCGGCACCGGTCCGCGCGAGATACACCCACCCGGGGCTGCCGGCGCCCAGCAATCCCACCACCGTATAAGGACCTATCCGGTCCCCCGGCCCCAACCCAGCCGCCATGCCCACCCTCGTCACGCGAGTCGCCCAGCCCCCCACGCGAACCCTATTGCCGCCCCGACCAACCCCGACAACCGAGTACACCCACGCCGACTACCGACCCATACAGCCCGTCCGGCGCCCAAGCCCAAGCCCGCCACACCCACGCCCGAACCAACCGCCCCCTTCAGCCCGTCCGACGCCCAAGCCCGCCACACCCACGCCCAAGCCAACCGCCCCCTTCAGCCCGTCCGGCGCTTGAGGACAACCCATCCAGCCCGTCCGGCGATTGAGGACCCCGGCCTCAAACCCCATCCACGCACAGCTCCGAGCCACACCGCACCTGCTCGGGCGCAAGCCCAACCGGCAACCCGTCGCCCGCGAACGCCGAGCCCCCACCACCGAACACCGCGGTGGTCGCCGGCTCACCCCCCAGCACGGCCGTGGCCAGGATCATCGCCCCCGCCGTCCACGCCGTGCGCTCCACGGGCCAGATCGCGTCGTCCTCGAACACGTACCCGGTCCAGTACAACCCGTCCTCGTGCCGCAACCGCTGGATCCACGACACGATCTCCACCGCACGGTCGCTCTCGCCCAACGCCCAAAGCGCGATGGCCAGTTCGCAACTCTCCGCACCGGTCACCCAGGGCCGGTCGGAGACGCACCGCACGCCCAGGTCCGGCACCACGAAGGTGTCCCAGCCGTCCTTGATCCGCTCGTCCGCCGCAGCCCCCCGCAGCGCCGTGCCCAGGATCGGGTAGTACCAGTCCATCGAGTAGCGGTTCTTGTCCAGGAACCGCTCGGGGTGCGACAACACCGCGTGGCCCAGCCGACCCGCGGCCAACTCCCAGTCCGGCTGCGGCTCGCCGAGGTGCTCGGCGATCGCCAGCGCGCAGCGCAGCGCCTGGTACATGCTCGCCGAGCCGGTGAGCAGCGCGTCCGGCACCGGCACGCCGTGTTCGTCGCGCTTCCAGCGGATCTCGCCGCCGGGCGCCTGGAGGTCCAGGATGAAGCCCATCGCCGCACGCAGCTTCGGCCACATCCGGACCAGGAACTCCTCGCCCCCGGTGAGCAGATGGTGGTGCCACAGGCCGACCGCGAGGTAGGCCGTGAAGTTGGCCTCCTTGTTGCGATCGGTGACCACGCCGTCCACGTAGGCCGCGTACCACGAGCCGTCCGGCTCCTGCCGGCTCGCCAGCCAGCGGTACGCCCGCTCGGCCTCGTCGTGCCGGCCGGCCACGTCGAGCGCCATCGCGGCCTCGGTGTGGTCCCACGGGTCCAGGTGCCCGCCGACGAACCACGGGATCGACCCGTCCGGCCGTTGCACGGCGGCGATCCCGTCGATCGTCTCGGCCACCTGCCGAACGGTCAACACGCCTTCCAGCGCCAGCAGTTCGAGCGCCGACTCGGGGCCGCGACGGCGACCCGCGAGGCTCATGCGCGGGCTCCGGCGAGGTCGCCGTCGGCGCCTGCCGCGGTGTCGCCGTGCGGCCGGGGCTTGGTCGCGTAGACCACCAGGCTCTTGCCGATCAGCGGATCCAGCGCCTTCTCCGCGAGGCGGGTGGCCAGCGGGCGCTTCATGATGTCCCAGACCAGGAGCTTGTGCCAGGCCCGGACCGGGAGCGCCTTGTCGTTGTCCACGCCCACCGCGCACTTGATCCACCAGTACGGCGAGTGCAGCGCGTGCGTGTGGTGGGTCCCGTACGGCCGTAGCCCGGACTCGCGGATCCGGGCCTGGAACTCGTCGCCCTTGTAGATCCGGATGTGCCCGCCCTCGACCTCGTGGTACGCGTCCGACAGCGCCCAGCAGATCTTCTCCGGCCCGTAGCGCGGCACGGTCATCGCGGCCAGGCCGCCGGGCTTGAGCACCCGGAACAGCTCGGCCAGGACACCCTTGTCGTCCGGGATGTGTTCGAGCACCTCGGAGATGATCACCCGGTCGAAGCTGTCGTCCGGAAACGGCAGCGCCAGCGCGTCCCCGACGAGCGCCTCGGCACGCGCGCCCTCGGGAACCTCACCGGCGGCCAGCATCGAGGCGAACATCGCGTCCACCTCGGCGATGTCCTTCGCGTTCCGGTCGAGCGCGACCACGTCGGCGCCACGCCGGTATGCCTCGAAGGCGTGCCGGCCGCCACCACAACCCATGTCCAGGACCCGATCCCCCGGGGCCAGGGGAAAGCGGGAGAAATCCACGGTGAGCAAGTCGGCGACTCCGTCTCGTATTGCGCGAACCGGTTGCGGGGGCGGCCGGCGAGGGTGGGGTGTGGTCAGCGGTTTCCGGGTCCGGCGCCGTGCGACGCGGGCGGGGGCAGCCGGCGGCCGAACGGCGAGCGGCCGAGCAGGACGTCGCTCGCGCGCTCGGTGAGCCCACGTCTACCGGCGCCGGCCGTGGTCGGCGCGGTGGGACCGGCCTCGACTGCGGCCCGGTAGCGCTCCGCGGTCCGGACCGCGGTGTTGCGCCAGGTGAACCGCTCGAGCACCCGGGCACGGCCCGCCTCGGCCAGTCGGGCCCGCAGTTCGGGGTCTTCCAGCAGTCGGGTGAGCGCGGCGCGCAGGGCTTCCGGGTCGCCCGGCGGCACCGCCAGGCAGGTCTCCCCGTCCGGCCCGGCGACCTCGGGGATCGCGCCGCCCGTGGTGGCCACGAGCGCGGTCCCGCAGGCCATCGCCTCGGCGGCGGGCAGCGAGAAGCCCTCGTAGAGCGAGGGTACGCAGGCGATCTCGGCGCTGCGGATCAGGTCGACCAGTTCGTCGTCGCTGAGTCCGGACACGAAGCGGATCGCCGAGGTCAGTCCCAGCCGGTCGATCGCGCGCAGCACCGGCCCGTCGCCCTTGGGGCGGCCCACGACCACGAGTTCGACGTGGTCGTTGTCGGCGCGCAGTTTGGCGAGCGCCTCGACCAGGTGGATCAGGCCCTTGAGCGGCACGTCCGCGCTCGCGGTGGTGACGATCCGGCCGGGCACCTTCGGGACCGAGGCGTCCGGCGCGAAGCGGTCGGTGTCGGCGCCCACCGGCACCACGGTGACCCGGCTCGGCGAGACGCCGAGGTGGTCGATGATCTCGGCCTTGGACGAGCCGGACACGGTGAGCACTTCGCTCAGCCGGGCGGAGACCCGCTTCTGCATGGTGGTGAACCCGTACCAGCGGTGCAGCGTGGCCTTGCGGCGCAGTGTGGTGGCCTCGCCGATCTCCAGCGCGCGGTCGACCGTGATCGGGTGGTGGATCGTGGTCACCAGCGGGAAGCCGAGTCGGGGCAGCGCGAGTTGGCCGTAGCCCAGCGTCTGGTTGTCGTGCACGACATCGAACTCGCCGCGCCGGGCCGCCAGGTGCCGCCATGCGCGCAGCGAGAAGGTCAGCGGCTCGGGAAAGCCCGCGGTCAGCATGCCGCCGACCTCGAGCACGTCGATCCAGTCCCGGTACTCGCCGAGCCGGGGCAACCGGAACGGGTCCGGGTCGCGGTACAGGTCCAGGCTGGGCAGGGTGGTGAGCTTCACGCCCTCGTCCACGACCGCGTACGGGGGACCGGAGATCACCTCGACGTGGTGACCGAGCCGGGTGAGTTCGCGGGACAGGTGGCGGACGTAGACTCCCTGTCCGCCGCAGTACGGATCGCCTCGGTACGCCAACAGGGCGATTCGCAAGGGTCGCTCCGGGGAGGTCCGCGCCGGGTCCACCTGGGTATCCACAGCGGTTGCGGTCTCCCGTATCACGAATGGCCCCCTATCGCTGCCCTCGTCGGAGCATAGTAGTCGCGTAATCTAGAACAAGTTTCAGTATCTGCTCGTCGGAGAGCAGCCAAGATACCGCCGGGTACCCACTGCGACGAGCACGGCGTGACCCGTAACACACCAGCCGGCGAACCGCCGCGCACCGAGGGGCTGACATGACCACGTACACGAAGGCCGACCGGGCGCCGCTGACCGAGCGGCAGGAGGCGCGCCGCCGCCGGATCCTGCGTGCGACCACCCAGTTGGCCGCTCGGGGCGGCTACGAGTCCGTCCAGATGCGCGAGGTCGCCGAGCTGTCCGAGGTGGCGCTCGGCACGCTGTACCGCTACTTCCCGTCCAAGGTGCACCTGCTCGTGGCCACCATGTACGACCAGCTCGATCAGCTCCACGCCCAGCTCCGCCGGCGCCCGCCCCGGAGCGCCGGCTCGCGCGAGCGGGTGGTGGACACGCTGCTGCGCGCGTTCAAGGGCATGCAGCGCGAGCCGCATCTGACCGAGGCGATGATGCGCGCGCTCCAGTTCGCGGACCGTTCGGTCGGCGCCGAGGTGGACACGGTCAGCCGGGAGACCACCACGATGATCCTGGAGGCGATCAGCGGCGACGAGCCGGCCGGGGAGCCGACCGCCGAGGACCTCGCGGTGATCCGGGTGATCACCCACACGTGGCACTCGTCGCTGATCGCGTGGCTGAACGGCCGCGCCTCCATCGCCCAGGTCCGCACCGACATCGAGACCGTCTGCCGGCTGATCCCCGAGGACTGAGCGCGCCCGTCGCCGTCGTGACGCCGCACGGCCCCGGTCGGCGACCAGGGCCCGCGGCTTCCGTGCCGGCTCGTCCGCGGCGACGTCGAACCGACGCGGTGCCGCGGCGCGCCGACGTCGCCGCGGGCCGTGCCCCAGGCCCTGGCCCTGGCCTCCGGACAGGACCTCTAGTCCGGCGGGAACACCGTCTTCCCCGAGCCGGCCTCGATGATCGAGATCGCCTCGACCGGGCAGCTCTCGGCCGCCTCCAGGATCGCGTCCGAGGCGTCCATCTCCTCGGCCCGGGGATGCGATTGCCGGCCCGCGTCCAGCTTGAAGTCGGCCGGGGCGCTGCCGATGCACATGCCCGAACCGATACAGACGCTTCTGTCGACCTCGACGCGCCAGCGATCACCCATCAGAACACCTCTTCTTCGCTCGGCCCGGCAGGGCCTGGAACCGCCGGCCCGCCCCGCGCGGAGGCGGGCCGGCGGCGACGGTCAGATCTGCGCGTCGTAGCCCGCGGGCAACGCGATCGACTTGGCCTCGGTGTACGCGCCCAGGCCCTCGATGCCGAACTCCCGGCCGATGCCCGAGTTCTTGAAGCCGCCGAACGGGCCGAAGAAGTCCAGGCCGAACGTGTTCACCGAGTAGGTGCCGGTGCGGATCCGGCGGGCGACGTCGATGCCCTTCTCGATGTCGGTGGTCCACACGCTGCCGGACAGTCCGAAGTCCGAGTCGTTGGCCAGCGCGATCGCCTGCTCCTCGTCGTCGTAGGGGATCAGCGCGACGACCGGGCCGAAGATCTCCTCCTGCGCGATCCGCATCGAGTTGTCCACGTCGCCGAACAGGGTGGGCTCGACGTACCAGCCCTTCTCCAGCGCCTCGGGACGGCCGCCGCCGGCGAGCAGCTTGGCGCCCTCCTCCTGGCCGATCCGGATGTAGTCGAACGAGCGCTGCTGCTGGCGCTTGGCCACCAGCGGGCCGACCTGGGTGTCGGCAGCCATCGGGTCGCCGACCTTGAGCTCGCCGACCCACGCGGTGAAGCGCTCGGCGATCTCGTCGTAGCGGGCGCGCGGCGCCAGGATGCGGGTCTGCGCGACGCACGCCTGGCCGTTGTTCATGTACGAGTTGGGCAGCAGCGTCGTGGCGGTGTGCTCCAGGTCGGCGTCGGGCAGGATGATCGCCGCCGACTTGCCGCCGAGTTCCAGGGTGACCCGGGTGAGGTTGCGCGCGGCGACCTCCATGATGCGCTTGCCCGCGCCGACCGAGCCGGTGAACGCGACCTTGTCGATGCCGGGGTGGGCGACCAGGTACTCGCTGACCTCGCGGTCGGCGGCGACGATGCTCAGCACGCCGTCGGGCAGGCCGGCCTCGCGACAGATCTCGGCCAGGATGTACGAGTCGAGCGGGGTCTCCGGGGACGGCTTGAGCACGATCGTGCAGCCGGCCGCGATCGCCGGCGCCAGCTTGGCGGCCGTGACGAACTGCGGGACGTTCCACGGCACCACGGCGGCCACCACGCCGACCGCCTCGCGGCGGATCAGCAGCGGGTTGAGCAGACCGGTCCGCTTCTCCTCCCACTGGTAGTCGCGGGCGATCTTGGCCACCGTGTCGTAGATCATCCCGGCGCCGATGGCCTGCGCGAACAGGCCCCAGCCGACCGGCGATCCGTTCTGCGAGGCGACCACCTCGGCAATCTCCTGCGACCGCGTCATGAAGCCGTCGCGGATCTTCTCCAGGATGGCGATCCGCTCGTCCAACGACATGCGCGGCCACGGGCCCTCTTCGAACGCCTTGCGCGCGGCGGCGACCGCGGCGTCCACGTCCGCGGTCGAGGCGTGCGGAACGCGCGCGATGACCTCTTCGGTGTGGGGCGAGACGACCTCGATCGTGTCCTTGCCAATGGGGTCGACCAGCTCTCCGCCGATGACCAGTTGGCTGTGCTCCACGATATCCGTCATCACGGTCCTCCTCGGTGCGGGCGTGCACACACGCTGCGCGATACAGGGGCTTGCGGGCTATGAGCAGAACTCTGACTAGAACAGATATCAGTTTGCCGATGAGGGAACAACGCATTCGCGGCTCGAATGAGACTGGAGTCTCATCGGCTGACAGGTAAGGATCGTACGTGCCGGATCTCGATCTGACGACCCCTCAAATCATCGGCGCGGTGGTGTATGAGAGAACGTGTTCTATGGTGATCATCGAAGTCGGGCGCGCACCCGGCGTTCGACTGGCGCCACTTCGAGTACATCGAGAAGGAGGCCGCCCATGACCACCGCATCCAGCCGCCCCACCCCGCCGACGCCTCGGGTCGCCGATCTGGGCAACGGTGTGTGGACCGTCCCGGTTCCGATCCCGAACAATCCGCTCGGTTGCACCCTCGTCTATGTGCTGGAGACCGACGCCGGACCCGTCCTGGTCGACTCGGGCTGGGACGACCCGGTCTCCTACCGGGCCCTGGTGGACGGCCTGGTCGAGGTCGGCACCTCGATCGAGGAGGTGCACGGCGTACTGGTCACCCACGCGCACCCCGACCACCACGGGCTCTCCGAGAAGGTGCGCGAGGTATCCGGCGCGTGGGTCGCGCTGCACGCGGCGGACGCCGAGCAGGTCGAACTGATCAACAACGCGCCGCGCTCCGCCTGGCTGCGCCACCACCTGGAGGTGCTCGCCCTCGCGGGCGCACCGCAGGAGGCGCTGGACGCGCTCACCGGCCTGCGCACCGCGACGGCCGGCAGCCGCCCGCGTCTGCACTACGCGGTGCCCGACCGCGAGTTGGTGCACGGCGAACTCGCACCCGCGCCCGGTCGCACGGTACGCACGGTGTGGACGCCCGGGCACACGCCCGGCCACGTCTGCCTGCACCTGGAGGGCGGCGACGGCCGGTTGCTCTCCGGCGACCACCTGCTGCCCTCGATCACGCCGCATATCGGGCTGTACGACGAGGCCGAGGAGGCCGACCCGCTCGGTGACTTCCTGGCCTCCCTGACACGTGTCGCCAGGCTGCCGATCACTGGTGTGCTCCCCGCCCACGAGCACGCCTTCGAGGACGCGGCGGGTCGGGCGGCCGAGGTGGCCCGGCTGCACGAGGACCGGCTCGCGGCGCTGCACACGCGCCTGTGCGCGGCGTCGCTGACCCTGTGGCAGATCGCCGAGGGCATGGACTGGAACCGGCCGTGGGCGCAGTTGGGCGCGCAGAACCGGCAACTGGCCCTCAGCGAGGCCGCCGCGCACCTGCGCCACCTGGTCAAGCGCGGACGGGCGGGCGCGGAGCCCGGCGGCGACCCCGTGCGCTATACGGCCCTGTGACCCTCGGGCCCGCGGGGGCGCACGGGTAGGGTGGCCGGGACCGTCGACCGTCGGTTTCGCGGTCCGATCCGCTCAGCGTTCAGCGAAAGGCACTGCATGCCCTCCCCCCGACGCCGCGGGCGTGCCGCGGCGGCCTCCGTGCTCACGACGACGCTGTTGTGCTCGCTCTGGACGGGGGGTGTGGCCGCCGCCGCGCCGACACCGCCGCCGCCCGGCGGCTCGCTCGGGGCGGCCGTGGGCGACTCGGTGCCGCGCACCATCACCACCTCCGTGTCGGCCGTCCAACGCGTCTCGGTCGACAAGGCCCAGTCCGGACCGGTGCCGCTCGCGCTGTACGGGCGAAGTGATCCGACCTCGGACGGGGTCTACCGGCAGTCGCTGGCGATCATGGCCCTGGCCTCCACGGACAGCCAACCGGCCCCGACCGCGATCGAGTGGCTGCTCGGGCAGCAGTGCGCGGACGGCGGCTTCACCGCGTATCGAGCCGATCCCGCCGCGCCGTGCGACGCCGCTCGGGAGAACACCGTCGCGACCGCGACCGCGATCGAGGCACTGCACGCGCTGCGCACCTACGACACGCGGGTCGCGCGCGGCGTCGACTGGCTGCGGTCCAAGCAGCTCGCGGACGGCTCGTTCGCGACCGCACCGGCGCCCGACGCGACCGGTGACCCTGCCGCGACGGCGGCCGCGATCAGCGCGATCGTCACCGCCGGCCGCTCGCCGGAGCTGCTGAGGTCGCCGCAGGGGCGTACGCCGACCGACGCGCTCAAGGCGACCCAGTCGCGCTGCGCCGCGCCCGAGCCGGACCGGGGCGCGTTCGCCACGCGCCCGGGCGGTCCGGTCGATCCGACGGTGACCGCACACTCGGTGCTCGCGCTCGGATACGGCACCCAGCCCGCCGTACCGGCCCCCTCCATCGCGGTCACCCCGCTGGTCTGCCCCGGTGCCGAGCCGGGCCGGGCGTTGGCCGCGCAGGGCGGCGCGGCGTGGCTGATCGCGAAGCTGAAGGCGGGCGGCAATCACTTCGGCGGGCCGAGCGACTTCGACGCCACGGTGGCCGCCGTCCAGGCGCTGTCCGCGACCGGTCACCCGGCCGAGGCGGGCGCGGCGGTCGACTGGCTGGCCTCGGGCGCCAAGACCATGGCGGGCAGCGACCCGGTCCGGCTCGCCTCGCTGATCCTGGCGGCCAAGGCGACCAACCGCACGGTGACCACGTTCGGCGGCCTGGACCTGCCGAAGCTGCTCCAGGCCACGGGGCCGGCCGCGACGCCGACGCCGGACATGACCAACCAGAGCAACCTGATCGACGGCCCGGCGGACCACACCCTGCGGGACACGCTGGCCGCGGTGATCGCGGTACTGCTGGCGGCCACCCTGATCCTGGGCATGCGACGCAGCCGCCGCGAGGACTGAGCCGACCGTGCCGGCGGGCCCGGGACGGTAGCGATCCCGTCCCGGGCCCGACCGTTCAGTGCCCGCGCCCCGGCTGCGCCCGGTCGCTCTCCAGTCGGCGCGCCTCGTCGTCGGTGAACACCCGCGAGCGGATCAGGAATCGCCTGCCGGTCGGCGCCTCGACCGAGAACCCGCCGCCGCGACCGGGCACCACGTCCACGGTCAGGTGGGTGTGCCGCCAGTACTCGTACTGCGCCGCGGACATGTAGAACGGCTGCCCGGCGACCCAGCCGAGCAAAACGTCCGCGTCGCCGACCAGGAACTCCCCTCTCGGGTAGCACATCGGCGAGGACCCGTCACAACAACCGCCCGACTGGTGGAACAGCAACGGCCCGTGCTCGGCCGCGAGTTCGACCACAAGTTCGGCGGCGGCCGCGGTGATCGCGACCTTCTCGACCGAAGTCCCCGGCCGTTCGGGCGGGTCGGCCACGCTCGGCGTCTGCGGCGACTCGGTCATCAGAAGAATCCGAGCTTCTTCGCCGAGTAACTGACCAGCATGTTCTTGGTGTTCTGGTAGTGGCCGAGCATCATCCGGTGGTTCTCCCGGCCCATCCCGGATGCCTTGTACCCGCCGAACGCCGCGTGCGCGGGGTAGGCGTGGTAGCAGTTGGTCCACACCCGGCCGGCCTTGATCTCCCGACCGAACCGGTAGGCCCGCGTCGCGTCCCGGGTCCACACCCCCGCGCCCAAGCCGTACAGCGTGTCGTTGGCGATCCGCAGCGCTTCGGCGTCGTCGCCGAACGTGGTCACCGAGACCACCGGACCGAAGATCTCCTCCTGGAAGATCCGCATGTCGTTGGTGCCCTTGAAGATGGTCGGCTCGACGTAGTAGCCGTCCTCGAAGCCCTCGACCACCTTGCGCGCGCCGCCGATCAGGACCTCGGCTCCCTCCTGCCGGCCGATGTCGAGGTAGGACAGGATCTTCTCCAACTGGTCGTTGGACGCCTGCGCGCCGACCATGGTCGCCGGGTCGAGCGGGTTGCCCTGCACGATCGCCCGGGTGCGCTCCAACGCGCGCGCCATGAACCGGTCGTAGATCGACTCGTGGATCAGCGCCCGGGACGGACACGTACAGACCTCGCCCTGGTTGAGCGCGAACATCACGAAGCCCTCGACCGCCTTGTCGAAGAAGTCGTCGTCCTCGTCGGCCACGTCGGCGAAGAAGATGTTCGGGCTCTTGCCGCCGAGTTCGACGGTCACCGGGATGATGTTCTGCGACGCGTACTGGAGGATCAGCCGCCCGGTGGTCGTCTCGCCGGTGAAGGCCACCTTCGCCACCCGGTTGCTGCTCGCCAGCGGCTTGCCCGCCTCGAAGCCGAAGCCGTTGACCACGTTGACCACACCGGGCGGCAGCAGGTCGGCGATCAGTTCGATCAGCACCAGGATGCTCACCGGGGTCTGCTCGGCGGGCTTGAGCACGACGCAGTTCCCGGCGGCGAGCGCCGGCGCGAGCTTCCAGGTGGCCATCAACAGTGGGAAGTTCCACGGGATGATCTGCGCGACCACGCCGAGGGGCTCGTGGAAGTGGTACGCGACGGTGTCCTCGTCGAGTTGCGAGATGGACCCTTCCTGGGCCCGGATCACCCCGGCGAAGTAGCGGAAGTGGTCGACGGCCAGCGGCAGATCGGCGGCCAGGCACTCGCGGACCGGCTTGCCGTTCTCCCACGTCTCGGTGACCGCGAGGCGTTCGAGGTTCTGCTCGATGCGATCGGCGATCTTCAGCAGGATCAGCGACCGCTCGGTGACGCTGGTCCGCCCCCACGCGTCGGCGGCCGCGTGCGCGGCGTCCAGCGCGAGTTCGACGTCCTCGGCAGTGGAACGGGCCACCTCGCAGAACGGCTGTCCGGTCACGGGGGTGATGTCGTCGAAGTACCGGCCCTGCACGGGCGGCACCCACTTGCCCCCGATGTAGTTGTCGTACCGAGGTTCGAAATTGACGATGCTGTCCGGTTGGCCGGGCTGACTGTAGACCACGCAAGCCTCCGCTTCCCTTGCCGTGCACTGGGCATGACGGACCATCAGCGGCACACACCCGACCGGGTCGCGGCTCGGGGCGCCTGCGGCCGACGCTAGTCGCCGGCGGGCCGAAGGTCACGGGTTCATCGGCGGGAAATGCCGGCTCCGGGGGGCGTCGCGGGCCGGCCCGCTCCTGGGCTGCCTACCCCTGTCCCATCGCTGTTCTGTCCCGGTCGTGTTCCCGTCCCACGGGGCACGGTGGTGGTTACGACGGCTGCGCGTCGGCCCCTTCGGCGGCCCCGATGCCGGCGATCAGCGCGTCGAGGCCGCGCTTGATGCGGTCCACGTCCCAGCCGCGCTCGGTGCGCTGGAAGTCGAACAGGCCCGGTGCGAACGCCATCAGGAGCAGATCGGCGACATAGGCGGCGTCCGCGTCGGGGGCGAACTCCGCGACCATGCCGGCGATCTGCTCGTGGTGTCGGCGAAACGGGGCGCTGCGATAGCGCCCCGCCGGCGCGCTCCCCTCTGCGAGTCGCAGGCGCACACCCTGCTCGACGAACTCGCCGACGCCGGGCTGGTCGACGGCGCCCGAACGGCTCTCACCGACAAGGGCGCCGCCCTCCGGCAGGGGTTCACGGACGCCGTGGCCGGCGTGGCCGAGCGGCTGTACGGCGACCTTCCGACCGCCGACCGGGAGATCGCCGCCCGCGCGCTCGCCCATGTCACCGCCAAGGCGAACGCCGAACTCGCCGCCCGGTAGCCGACACGACCGCCGAGCGCCGCGAGCACGGCGGCAACTTCCGAACCGACTTCCGCCCCCGTCGGAAACGATTCACCGTGAATCCATCTGGATGTCACGTGTGACATATGCCATTGTACTCAGCGTCGTGTTCTCACTGTGGACCACCGACCGTGGTCCGCCCGTGCCCGAAGGGCCGTACATGAGCAATCACGCACGCCGCAGGAAGTGGTTTGCCACAAGCGTTCCCCTCTTGGCACTGGCCGTCGGCGTGCTGCCGATCGCAGCTCCGTCGACGGCCTCGGCCGGCCCCGTCCCGAGCACGAACTCGCGGGTCGGGCAAGCGAACACGGCGACGGCGGCCGATCCGGACGACGAGGTCGACCGGATCGGTTCGCCACTCTCGCTCGGCCCCGACCGGGGTCCGGGTCCGGTCGACGGGAGCAACGCGAAGCCGCCCGGCCGGGGCCCCTCCCCGGCGGACCTCCCGATCGCCCCGCCGGCGCACCTGCGAGCCCAGGCCGCCGCCCTGCCGGCCGGCTGCACGCTCGCCGAGTTCTCCGCACTGTCCCCGCAGGCCCTTGCCGACTTCCTCACCCGTGCCGACGTCGGACCCGACTGCCTGCGCGGCTTCCTGTGGACCTACACCCCCGAGTTGGGCCGGGTGCTGACGCCGGCTCACCTCCAGGCGGTACTGGCCCGGATCACCGCGCTGGCCCCCGGCTACGACGGCACGAACGCGTCGCACCTGTACGAACTCTGGTACTTCACCCACGCCGCGCTCTACCTCGACTGGGACAACCCGGCGATCGACCTGCGCGGGCCGGCCGTGGTGGCCGCGATCAACGCGGCGGCGGACGCCTTCCGCGCCGCGCCGCACGCGTTCGACCTCACACCCACCTCGGGCGCACTGCTGCGCGAAGTGCTGATCAGCGCCGACATCGACGGCGTACGCGGACGGCAACTGCCTCTGCTCACACGGATGTTCCGCGACATGGACGGCAGCACGGCAGCCTGGCAGGACGCGGCCCGGCGGAACGCGGTGCTCTCCGCACAGACCCTCGCCTACCACGGCATCTACAACGGCGACGCGGGCTTCATCGCCGCCGTACA
Source organism: Embleya sp. NPDC127516 (assembly GCF_044765325.1). Taxonomy (NCBI): domain Bacteria; kingdom Bacillati; phylum Actinomycetota; class Actinomycetes; order Kitasatosporales; family Streptomycetaceae; genus Embleya; species Embleya sp. NPDC127516. The sequence continues at coordinate 574,733 of NZ_JBIWJT010000001.1, forward strand.
GGCCGATCCGGCCTACCGCGCCGGCCTGAAGGCGTTCGTCGGCTACCGGCACCTGAACACGCCGAGCACCTCCGGGCTGCTGCGCAACGGCGTCTACGAGTACGGCCGACTCGGGCAGATCCCGAGTCTGACCGCCGAGACGGTGACCGGGCTGAACACGATGCTCACCGACACCGAGGGCTGGTACGGCCGCTTCTCGGTGCCGTGGAGCGAGGTCGCGCACTGGCTGGAGACCTACGGTCGCTGTCACGCGGCGGGAGTCTGTCGGGCCGACGTGGAGGCGGCCGTGTTCCCGAACACGTACACCTTCGACCGGGGTGACATCGAGGTGCACACGTCTCTCGACCGGGCCACCGTCGAGCAGTTGTACTACGCCTCCAAGCAGGTCAAGGAGCAGTTCTTCCGCACGGTGGGCGCCGACCTGCCGCTCACGGGCGACCCGAACCACAAACTGACCGTCCGGCTGTACGCGAGCATGGCCGACTACCACACGTACCAGCCGTTCCTGTACGGCTACTCGACGAACAACGGCGGGTTGTACATCGAGGAAGGCGCGACCTTCTACACCTATCAACGCGTCGTGCCGCGCGATTCCCTCCTCCAACTGGAGGAGTTGTTCCGCCACGAGTACACCCACTACCTCAACGGCCGCTGGGCGGTGCCCGGTTCGTTCGGCCAGGGCCCCTGGTACGCGGAGAACCGGACCACCGCCTTCGACGAGGGCATGGCCGAGTACCTGGCGGGCGCGACCCGCGACCAAGGCGTGCAGCTACGCAAGTCGCTCGTCACCAAGGTGATCTCGGACGTGCGGAAGTACGGCAGTCGGCCGTCCGTCCGCGAGACGCTGCACTTCACATACGACGACGACGGCTATTTCTTCCGCTACTACGCCTACGCCGGCTCGTTCTTCTCGATGCTCGGCCGGGACCACCCGGACCTGCTCACCGAGATGTACACCCACCTGCGGAACAACGACGTCGCCGCGTTCGACGCCTTCCTCGACCGGGTGAGCGGCCCGACCTTCCAGGCCGAGTTCGACACCTACCTCGACCGCCAAATCGCCGACGTGGACAACCTGATCGTGCCGGTGGCGAAGTACACCCCGCCCGGGAAACTCACCGCGACCGGCGCCGACCAGGTCCGCCGGGCCTTCCGTGGGGCCACCTCCAACAACCCGACGTCGTGCAGCGCGACCCGCGACAGGCTCCCCCGCTTCACCTGCACCGGCGCGATCACCGCGAACATCGACTCGACCGATCCGGGCCGCATGCACACCGCCATGGCGGCCACGGTCGACTACTTCATCCTCATCCGCGCCGGCGCGGCCCTCGACAACCTCGCCGACATGAACTGCCACTTCACCGCACCCGTCGCCTGGACCAACGCCCGGGCCGCCACCTCCACCTACACCTGCGAAGGCCCCCTCCGCCCCTGATCCACCACCCCCACCAACGACGGCCCCCGAGCGCTGCCCACCCCGCGCCCGGGGGCCGTCCCCTCCACCCGCTCCGGTGCGAGGCGACACCCGACCGTCCGGCAGACTGGGGGCATGTCTGTGGTGAAGATCAACGCGCTGACCGTGCCCGCCGAGATGCGGGAGACCCTGGAGCAGCGATTCGCGTCGCGTGCGGGGATGGTGGACTCGCAGGACGGGTTCGAGTGGTTCGAACTGCTGCGGCCGGTCGAAGGGACCGACCAGTACCTCGTGTACACGCGCTGGCGCAGCGAGGAGGACTTCCAGGCGTGGATGGCCGGGACCATGAAGGCCGCGCACGGGCAGGGCGACGGCGGCGAACGGCCGAAGCCGGCTTCCACCGACTCGGCGCTGTGGTCCTTCGAGGTCGTCCAGAGCACCGGCCCGAAGGCCTGACCTCCGGTACTAGCCTTGGCGCCATGCCACGCTACGACTACCGCTGCCGCACCTGCGACATCACCTTCGAGCTCAACCGCCCGATGTCCGCCGCAAACGACCCGGCCACGTGCCCCCAAGGCCACGGCGACACCACAAAACTCCTGTCCACGGTCGCGGTAACCGGCGCCGCCTCCACCCCCCGCCCCACCGGCAACACCGGAGGCGGCTGCTGCGGAGGCGGCTGCTGCAACTGACCCCACCCAAGCCCAGCGGAAAACCACCCACCCCAACCGCCGCACCACTCAGCCCGGCCGGCGCATGAGGCCAACCCAACGCAGCCAACTCCCCAAGACCAGCCGAAACCCATCAGCCCGGCCGGCGCATGAGGCCACCCAGCCCGGCCGGCGTTTGAGGCCAAATAGCCCGGCCGGCGCTTGAGGCCAACCCAGCGCAGCCAACTCCCCAAGGCCAGCCGAAACCCATCAGCCCGGCCGGCGCTTGAGGCCAAATAGCCCGGCCGGCGCATGAGGCCAAAAGCCCGCTACGCAGCCAAAGGCGCCGGCACCTCTTTGTCACACTCCCAGTGCGCCAACGCCGCGCGATCCAAAAGCACCACCCCCGCAGACGCCGCAACCGCCGCCGCCTTGGCCGAAAAGCACCCGGCCGTCGTAGCGAGCAACAACGCCCCGGACCCATCCCCGCCCGCGCCGGCCCCCGCAGCAGCCCCATCCCCACCCGCGTGAGCGGCGAGCGCACTCACGAAGTCCTGGACCACGCCCCCCGCCACCGGCCCGGGCCCCTCCGCACTGCGACACCGCAACACCGCCGATGTCCCGTCGACGCGCCTCGCGTGGATGTCCACCGCGTACGCGTCCTCGACGACCCGCACCGTCTCCACCTCGGCCAGCCCGTCCCGCTCGCACAGGTCGGCCACGTGTTCGGCCAGCCGGGCCGGGTCCATCCGGTCCAGCCGCGCCTTCGCGTCCCGCAGCGCGGTGTCGTCGCAGCGTTCGACGAACTCGTCGGCCCGAGGCCGATATCCGCCCAGCCAGATGGCCGAGCCGAGCACCGCGGCGGCGCAGACGTAGACCACCATCATGCTGTCCGCCTGGTCGACTCGGATGCCCTCGAGGACGAACCAGATGCCGATGGCGAGGAGTTCGAGCCCGGCCACCAGGATGGCCAGATTGAGGTAGGCCCTCACCGTCGTACGTGCCATGTCCGTCGTCCCCCCGGTGACGCTGTGGCCGGTCGTACTCGTGTCGTTCACGCTGTCCCGATCCGATCGGCGCCACCGACTCCGCGGCCACGCCATCGTTCCCTCTTGCTGTCCCGACGTATGGGACACCTGCCCGGTTCCCGGCCCGAACAACAACCGGACACCCTACGAAATGCCGCTCACGCGCCATCCGGCAGGTTGGTCCAACCGCGACCGTCCGCCCGCCCGTACCACCCGCTCGCGGCGGTCGTACCGCCGTCCACCGGGATCAGGTGACCCGTCACATACGACGATGCGGCACTCGCCAGGAAGAGCACAACCTTCGCGTAGTCCTCGGGTTCGCCGAACCGCGCCATCGGCACCCACGAACCGATCAGCGCGGGGTCACGATCGCGCAATTTCGCCTCGTATGTCGTCTGCGGCGTGTTCGCCATGTCCGGTGCGATCGCGTTGACCCGCACCCCCTTGCGCGCCACGTCGACCGCGAGACTCTTGGTGAACGCGATGATCGCGGCGTTGTACGCGGAGTAGACCGGGCAACCCGGGATGCCGCGCAGTGCCTCGACCGTGGACACGTTCACGATGCTGCCGGAGCCGCGCTCGATCATCTGCGGCAACAGTGCGTGCGTGACGCGCAACACATGTTCGAAGTTGATCGCGTGCAGCGCCCGCCACTCCTCCTCCGTGCTGCGCAGGAACGTGGTCGAGGGCCGATAGTCGCCGACGTTGTTCACGAGTACGTCCGCGCCACCCGCCGCCAGCGCGGCATCGCGCAGCCTGGCCACCGCGGCCGGCTCGCGGATGTCGCCGAGCACCACCTCCACCCGCCCGCCGGCCGCCTCGATGTCCACCCGGGCCTGCTCGGCCCAGTCCGCGTCGATGTCGTTCAGCAGCACCAGCGCGCCCGCTCGGGCCAACAGCCGGGAGACCCCGCCGCCGATGCCCGCGGCTCCGCCGGTGACGACCGCGACCTGACCGGCGAGGGGTTCGGGATCGAGCATGAGTGGTGCCTCCCAGCAAATATGACGATGCGTCAGATCTGCGCATGCTCTCCCAGGTCGCGCGCGAGGTCAACGGCGGAGCACCGACCGGAGCGCGGGAAACGATCAAGCGCTCCGGCCACCGCGACGGTCGCCCTGGGTCGCACCACACCCGGGTATGCGTTCGAATGGATTCGAGAGAGAGTGTCGGGTCGGCATCCGCCTATCCGAACCACATCGAGGGGATCACATGGACATCGCGGTCGAGGACGTTCCCGCACAGAACCGCTTCGAGGCCCGGGCCGACGGCGACCTGGCCGGCTACGCCGAGTACATGACCACCGACGCCCTGATCGTGTTCACCCACACCGAGGTGGACCCGAGGTTCGAGGGCAAGGGCGTCGGCGGTGCGCTCGTGCGCGGCGCGCTCGACCTGGTGCGCGGCGGCGACCGCAAGGTGTTGCCGCTGTGCCCGTTCGTCAAGGCGTGGATCGGCAAGCACCCCGACTACTTCGACCTCGTCTACGACGCCCCGCCGAGCACGGTCACGGACTGACCCGTCCGACGGTCCCCGCTCCGACCGATCCGAGTTGATTCAGATGAGCACCGCCCCAGGTCCCGACCGAGGCGAGGAGTATCCGGCCGAGGACATCGTCGTCACCTTCGACGCCAAGCGTTGCCTGCACTCCGGCGAGTGCGTACGCGGCCTGCCCGAGGTCTTCGACACCGATCGGCGGCCCTGGATCGACCCGACGCGGGTTCCGGCCGAGCAGGTCGCGGAGGTGATCCGGCACTGTCCCAGCGGCGCGCTGCACTACACGCCCACGGGCGGGGCGCCGGAGATGCCGACCCACCCCACCCGGGTGTACGTCGTGGACGGCGGCCCACTGGTGCTGCGCGGTCATATCCAGGTGACCATGCCCGACGGCACGCACCGCCACGAGACGCGGGCGGCGCTGTGCCGCTGCGGCTCGACCGGCAACGTGCCGTTCTGCGACCGCAGCGCCGGGTGCGCGCTGACCGGCCGCGACTGGGGCCAATCGGACCCACCCGGCCGCCCGGCCGCCGAACCACCCGGAACCTGACCCACCCGGAACCGGACCCAGCCGACCGGGCCGCCCACCTCGCCCCGGTGGCACCGAGCCCACACCCACCCGACCCGGCACCGCCCGACCCGGCACCGCCGAGCCCCACACCCACCCACCCCGGACCGACCGCGGCCCGCCCCGCCCCGCCTCGATGACCGGCCCCATGATGTACGGATGACCTCGCTGCTCTTCGTGTGCACCGGCAACGCCACCCGCTCGGTGATCGCCGGCGAACTGGCCCGCGCGGCCCGGCCCGATTGGCGCGTGGCCACCGCCGGCACCTTCGTGGTCGAGGGCCTACAGATCAGTTGGCGCACCCGCGCCGCGCTGGAGCGGCTCGGCCTGAGCGCCGCGGGCCACCGCAGCACCCAGCTCACCGACGCGCACGTGGCCGCGGCCGACCTGCTGATCACGCAGGAGTACCAGCACGTGCAGTACATCCGCCGGCACCACCCGGAGGGCGCCGCGCGCACCGCGACCCTGCGGCGTCTCGTCCGCGACCTGCCCGCCACCGGACCGGCCGGCGAACCCCTGGCGCACCGGCTCGCCGCGCTCGACCTCGCCTCGGTCGAGCTCGAACCGGACTGGGAGGACGTGGTCGACCCCGGCGGCGGCGAAGAGGCCGATTTCGTCGCGTGTGCGCACGAACTGGCCGCGTTGATGGCGGATCTGATCCCTCGGTTGGGCGACCGCGTACCCTCGCCGTAGGCTCGACTCCCGTGAACAGCCTGCGCATGATCGACACGTGGCCCGTCGGGAAAGCCGCTGCGGCCGTGATCACCCGGGACGGGGTGGTCAAGGGCGAGCACGGCCCGGTGGACGAGCCGTTCCGACTCGCCTCGGTGACCAAGTTGCTCACCGCGTACGCGGCGCTCGCCGCGATCGAGGAGGGCGCGATCGAGCCCGGGGACGCGGCGGGGCCGCCCGGGTCCACGATCCGGCACCTCCAGGCGCACACGTCGGGTCTGGCCTTCGACGAGGACCGCGTTCTGGCCGGCCCGGGCCGCAAGCGGATCTACTCGAACACCGGCTTCAACCTGCTCGGCGCCACCATCGAGAAGGCCTGCGACATCCCGTTCGACGAGTACGTCCGTCAGGCGGTCTTCGAGCCGCTGGGCATGACCGAGACCACGATCGGCGACTCCCCCGCGGCCGGCGGCGTGTCCACCGTGCGCGACCTGAGCCGGTTCGCGGCCGAGTTGCTCGCACCGCGCCTGCTCGCGCCGGAAACGGTGCGCGAGGCCACCACCGTGGTCTTCCCCGGCCTGGACGGCGTACTGCCGGGCTACGGCACCCGACGGCCCAACGACTGGGGGCTCGGCTTCGAGATCCGCGGCACCAAGTCGCCGCACTGGACCGGGACCACCAACTCGCCCGCGACGTACGGCCACTTCGGCGCGTGCGGCACGTTCCTGTGGGTGGACCCGGAGCTGGACGCGGCCTGCGTGTGTCTGACCGACCGCGAGTTCGGGCCGTGGGCGGCCCAGGTATGGCCGGTGCTGAACGACGCGGTGGTCGCCGAACTGCGCTGAGCCGGCGAATCGGGCCGCCCGGTCCGGCAGTTCGGCGCATCCCGGAGGGCCCACGCCGAGAGACCCATCCCGAGAGGCCGCACCGACCGGCCGCGCCGGGCACCATTCCCGGTCACCCCTTCGCACCGCCCGTCCTGCACCACGCGGGCCGGAACGACACATACCGTCGAACCGTGTTGTTCTCCGTGCTCGCGGCGCCGGCCGCCGCGCTCTGCTACGGCGTCGCGACCGTGCTCCAGGCGCTGGGCGCGCGGCGCACCGCGAGCACGAGCGGGCTCGATCCCAGGGTGCTGGTCCGGGCCCTGGGGCAATGGCCCTTCGTCCTCGGCACCGGACTCGATCTGGTCGGGTACGTCTGCCAGTTCGTCGCACTGCGGCAACTGCCGATCTTCGCCGTCGAGGCCGTCCAGTCGGCCAACCTCGCGGTCACCGCGGTGCTGGCCGTCCCGATCCTGGGCGCCCGCCTGCACAGTCGCGAATGGGGCGCGGTCGCGGCCGTGTGCGCCGGCCTGGCCCTGCTCGGCGTCTCCGCGGGGCACGAGGGCCCGGCACACACCCACGCCGCGTTCCGCTGGTCGCTCCTGGCCGGCGTCGCCCTGCTCGGCCTGGCCGGCCGGCGCTGCGCGCGCCTGACCGAGCCGTGGCGCTCGCGCCTGCTCGGCCTGCTCTCCGGGCTCGGCTTCGGCCTGATCGCGCTGGCCACGCGCGTGATCACCGACCTGTCCCCGTCCGCGCTGGTCCGCGACCCCGCGTGCTACGCGCTGCTCGCCGGCGCCGCGCTGACCTTCCTGCTGTACACGGTCGCGCTCCAGGGCGGCGTGGTCACCGCGGTCGCCGCCGCCCTGGTCGTCGGCGAGACCGTACTGCCCGCCGCCGTCGGCATCGTCTTCCTGGGCGACCACAGCCGCCCGGGCCCGTACGTCCCGCTCGCGCTGATCGGCTTCGTGCTGGCCGTGGCCGGCGCGATCGCCCTCTCCCGCTTCGCCGAGGTCGAGCCCGGGCCGGCCGGTACGCCCGAACCGGACACCCGCGCGACGAAGGCGGGTCCGGCCGCCCCGGATCCGACCGACGAGCAGGGCGGGACCCGGGAATGCCGACGGCTCCCGCCGAGCGCGTGACGGGAGCCGATGCGAGGTGGACTGCCACGACCGGGCCAGACCCGATCGCGGTCCGCTCACTCCTCCGGTTCGATGATCTGGTAGTCCAGCTCACCGATCGAGTGCGCCAGTTCGGCCGGGGTGTACACGGCACCGTCGTAGACGAACGCGGGCTCGATCGCGGTCTCGGTCAGCCCCTCGGCGCTGGTGTCGAGCACGACGATGGCCCAGCCGATGACGGGGCACAGAACGGCCTCTTCGCCGGCCTTGGTCACCTCGACGTCCCACCCGGGTTCGGCCGGGGCGAGACTGACGACGCTGCGGCGGGTGTAGCGCATGGCGGGACTCCTCGGCTGCACGGTAACCGGCGGTCGGCGCCGGTTCGAACAAGCCTATGGTGCGGGTGTGACGGTTGGGGTCACGGGGCGTGTGCAGTGCGGCGGTCGGCTGGGTAGGTGTTCGCGGAACGCGCCCGCAGGACCCCGTCGACGCCCCGCGCGGTCGTCGCGAAGTCCCGCGGACGGGCCCGAGACAAGCCCAGGAATGCCCTCGCCCCCGCGCCTGTTGACAGCCACGTAGACGCAAGCCACGGGGCACGAACGTTTGGGAGGACGCATGGCCACGGTCGCACTGACCAAGGAGAACTTCGAAGAGGTCGTATCCGGCGACGGACTGACCGTGCTCGACTTCTGGGCGTCCTGGTGTGGACCCTGCCGATCGTTCGCACCGACCTTCGAGAAGGTTTCCGAGGCGACCCCGGACGTGGTGTTCGCCAAGGTGGACACCGAGGCGGAGACCGACCTCGCGCAGGCGTTCTCGATCCAGTCGATCCCGACCGTGATGCTGGTCCGGGACGGCGTCGTGGTGTTCTCGCAGCCGGGCGCGCTGCCCGAGGCCGCGCTCGTCGACCTGATCAAGCAGGCGCAGGGGCTGGACATGGACGAGGTCAAGCGCAAGATCGCCGACGGCTGACCGACACCCTCGACGGCCACACCGGCGCCCTCGGCCGGCCAGGCCCGAGGGCGCGGCCGACGCCCGAAAGCCCGCCGGATCGAGTCCGGCGGGCTTTCGTGTCGCCTGCTCCAGGCAACCGGGGTGGCGGTGACCGGGGTTGCCGCGGTGTGCCCGACCGCGATGATGCGGCCGAGAGGGGCCCATCCACTTCTCGTGGATCCTGATTGCGCGGTGCGCGGTCCGACTTCGATCGCTTCTCCGCGTCTATCTCCGTCGGACCCCTCTCGCTCCATCAAGTAGAACTCCACCGCCGCGAAGTTGCAAAAGATCCCCCGCCGGCGTGCGCGAATCCGGGACGGCATCGAACTCGGCAGCCCAGAGGGGCTGGTGAGACGCAAGAGGGGCCGAGCCCGCGACACGAGAGGGGCCGGGCACAGGACACGACGCCGGTGCCAACCGCCCGCTCACGAAGGCGGCGCCGGTGTCCGCCCCGGCCATCCCGACGCGTCCGCGACGGGCCTCGCCCGCAGGTGCGCCCGCAGCGTCGCGATCTCCGCGCGCAGCCGCTCGGCGCGGGCCGGCGCCTCCGGGTCCGCGGATGGAATCCGCGCGGCCACGAGCGCCAGTTGGGCCGCCTCGATCTCCCCGATCAGCACCCGCGTCGGCCGCGGGCGCGGGCCGGAGCGAGCCTGTCGCCGACCATGGCACCGCGGCAACAACGCGGCCTCTTCCGGCCGGATCGCGCCGCTCGCGGCCTCCTCGGCGGCCACCTGCCGGAACCTGGCCAGGTAGTGCCGGCGCGCGGCCCGGTAGACCAGCAGCGCGATCACCAGGTTCGCCGCCACCTTCACCAACGTGCCACGCCATCCGAACACCGTCGGCGCGTTGAACGACACGTGCATTCCCATCGCGAGCAGCCAGCAGCCGAGCGCGACCGCCAGTCGGCGGGCGAGCGGTCGACCGTCGCGCGCGACCAGGTAGCCGATGCCGGTGCCCGCCACCGCGCTCATCGCCCAGTGCGAACCCCACCCGGTGATCCCGACCCGGGCCGCGAACGACGCGTCCACGGACGCGCCCGGATCGGTCGCACCGTCCAGCAGGATGGTGTTCAGCGCGTACAGCAGGTTCTCCACCACCTGGAAGCCCAGGCCGACCAGGGCTCCGTACACCCAGCCGTCGATCGGCGCGCGGATCGCGCGTGACGCGGCGAACGCGAGCAGCAGCACGCCGCACAGCTTGAGCGTCTCCTCGTTCAACGGCGCGGTCACCGCGGCGCCCCACCTGTCCGCGAAGTCGACCCCCCTGGTCTTCGCCCAGATCCCGCCCAGACCGGTGTTGGCCAGGATCGCGCAACCGGTCGCGGCGGTCATCCCCCACCCGACACACGCGAGTGAGCTCGCGTGCGGAGGCGCCACCACCGGCCGGATCCGGCGGGGCAGCAGATAGCCCACGCCCAGGGTGAGCACGAGCAGGAAACCGGCGAGCGCCGCCGCGGCCGGGAACACCCGTACCGTGTCCCGGTATTCGTAGCCGATCACGCCGAGGCCGAACACGCAGGCGAGCAGTCCCACCGTCAGGGCGATCGGTGCGGGACGCTCGCCGGACGGTCGGACCACGACAGCGCTCACGCGGCCTCCTCGGTGAAGGTCAGCGAGCGCATCACGTCCCGTACCGGCAGCCAGTCGGGATCGGCGGTATCCGGTGGCGCGAGCGCGATCAGCCGGATCGCGAACGCGTCCTCGGGACCGGGATAGATCACCGCCCGTCCGGTGTCGTCGCCCCGGTCCAGCGTGCCGACCATGCCCTGGGCCCCGGCGTCGGCGGTCAGCGGCACCGGCGCGCCGAGCCGGGCGTGCCGGTCGCCGACCCGAACCGTGTCGCGCAGTCCGGTCCACAGCGCGTCCGCGTCCTCGGCCCGAGGCAGCGAGATGTACGCGATCGACAGGTCCACGGCGCCGTGTCGCAGCACGAACACGCGCGAGGGTGTGGTCGCCGCCTGGTCCAACGTCCAGCCGGAGCCGACCCGGAACCACGCGCGATGGTCCTCGTCCGGTCCGACCCGAAAGACCGTGCCCGCCCGGACTCGCTTGTCGCCGGCGATCCACGAGTCGATCAGCGGCCACCCGCCGGCGAGCAGCACCACGATGGCGGCGACCGCGAACGGACCCCACCAGCGAGCCCGCCGCGGCCCGGTGCGGAAGCGGGCGTCGGTCATGTCACCAACGTCCGACGAAGCCGGGAATTCCGCCCGACGAACATCGGCCGTCGGGCGGAATCGGTCCCTCGAAAGGGTTGGCGGGCCCGCCCCGGTGATCGGCGCGGGCCCGTGCGATCAGAGCCCGAACTCGACGGGGGCCAGGTCGAGGGCGAAGCACGCGTCGCGCACGACGGCCTGCTCGGTCTTGTCGAAGTGGCCGTCCGCGCCGCCGATGACGATGCCGATCTGGATCACCGCGCGCGCCTCGGTCGGCTTCTTCTTGACCTTGCCGATGTCCTGGAGCAGGGATACCTTGCCCAGCTCGAAGTCGGCGGTGAGCTTGGCCAGATAGGCCTCGAAGCGCTGCTCCAGGTCGCTCGCGGCGAAGTTGCGCAGCACGTCGTTGGTGGTGATCAGCGTGGTGACCCGCTGCCGCTCGGCCGGATCGATCGAGCCGTCGGCCGCGGCCACCAGAGCGCAGATCGCCATGCTCGCGTCCCGGAAGCCGCCGCTCTTGAGCTCGTTCTTCTTCGCCTCCAGCTGCCCCTGCATCGTCTGGGCCGACTGCTTGAACTTGTCCCACAGAGCCATCGGGATCCCCTGCCTCTCGCACACACGCGCTCGGAACTTGATCTACAGACTCGTAGAAGATACATGTCCTGCACACCACCCGCAGAATCCATTCGCCAACCGCCCGGCGGGCCGAGGCATCCGCCGACGCGGCGCCACGACGGCGCGTGCCCGACCCGGGGACCGAGGCGGGCAGGCGGTATGGGCCGGCCGCACGCTGCGGGGCGTCGGGCTGCGGGGGCTGCCGCACCGCGCGCCGGGGACGCGCAGGATGTCGGTGGGGGTGCGGCCACGCCGTCGCTGCCCGAGCGCCCGGGCGGCCGGCGGAGCGCGCCGGCCCGGGTGCCGCGTTCCGGCACGTGAACCGACCCGGGGCCCGACCGATTCGGCCGAGCCCCGGGCATACCCGGCTCAGCTCGCGAGGGCGCTCTTGGCCTTCCACTGGTCGTAGGTGAGCTGCCAGTTGCCGAAGCCGTTGCCCGGCTCGGTGGCCTCGGTGTTGTTCGAGCCCTTGACCACGACCGGGTCGCCGACCTGGACGCGGTTGTAGAACCACTCGGCGTCCGGGACGGTCATCCCGACGCAGCCGTGGCTGGTGTTGGCGACGCCGATGTTGGCGGTGTTCCACGCGGCCGAGTGGAAGAAGGTGCCGGAGGAGGTGAAGTGCACCACCCACGGGACGTCCGGGAGGTTGTAGCTGTCGCCGAGGCCGACCGTGGTCGAGTCGAGGGTCTCGGTGGCGTTCTTGTTCAGGATCACGTGCGTGCCGCCGCGGGTGGGGAACTCGTTCGAGCCGGCCGACATCTTGATCGTCTTGACCGCCGTGCCGTCCTCGATCACGGTCAGCCGCTTCTTGGGGATGTCCACCTCGACGACCCGGTTCGTGCCGACCGTGAAGGTGCTCTCGTAGTCCCGGGTGAAGTAGGTCCCCGGACCGCTGGCCACACCCGCCAGGTTCGCGTTGAGGGTGATTTTGGTACCGCTCGGCCAGAACTCGCGTGGCCGCCAGTCGACCCGGTCCTTGCCGGACTGGTCCTTGGTCCAGCCCCACGAGCCCTCGACGTTGGGCGCGGTGGTGACCTTGAGGTTGCGCTCGACCTCGGCCTTGTCCTTGACCGCGTGGTCGAACATGATCGACACCGGCTGGCCGACGCCGAACGTGCCGCCGTTGGCCGGACGCAGCGTGACCTTGTTCACGGTGTCGGCCTTGAGCGTGCCGAACTTGCTGGTGACGGAGGTCTCCGCGCCCTTCTTGCCGCGCGTGGTGGCGGTCACCGTGTAGGCGGCGCCCGGGATGGTCCGCGTGGTCGAGGTCCAGGTGCGGCCGTCCGCCCCCACCGCGCCCTCGATCGCCCGGTTCTGCGCGTCCACCACGCGCACCGAGGCCAGCGTGCCCGAGTCGGCGGTCACCGTGATCGGCTTGCCCGGCACCACACCCTGGGTCCCGTCGATCGGATCCACGCTCACCCGCGCCGGTGTGTCCTTGGCCTCATTCCCGTCCGAGCCCGGTTTCCCCTGCGCCGCCTCCGACTTCCCCGCCTTGTCCGCCCCTCCCGAACCGCATCCCGCGAGCAGGACGGCGGCCGCCGCCAGGGGCAGCGCGACCATGCGAATTCCCTTGCGGGAGCCGGATATCAGTGGCTTGCGCACGTGCTGACCTCACGAACTTGGACGACCGGGGATCGTTCAACACTAACAATGCGGATCAATTCCCCATGCCCGTCCGGGGTGTGACGGTTTCGACACCCTTGGGGCGCAACCGCCCGGCACGGCACGGCACGAAGCCGCGCCCGGAGGAAATCCCGGACGCGGCTTCGGAGTTCTCGAAGGCTTGCGCGACGGTCGACAACCGCGGTCGAGGACCGCGGCCCACCGGCCGCCCCGGCAAGCCCGACCGTGGCTACGCGGCGGCGGTGCGCCGGCGCGGGGCGCCGCCGCCGGTGGAACCGCCGGAGCGGCCCGAGGAGGCGCCGGAGGCCGCAGCGGACGGACGACGGCCCGTACCGCTGCCGCCGCCCTGGCCGGGACGACGGCCACGACCGCGCCCACCGGCCGAGCCACCGCGACGCGGCGCCTCGGAGACCGGCGAGGAGATCACGACCGGGACGCCCGAGGGCACCTGGGCGCCGGTGACGCGGGTGAGCTCCTCGTCGCCCGACCGGACCTGGATGGTCGACGCCTCGATGCCGGCGATCATCATCAGGCGGGCCATCTCGCGGCGCTGGTTCGGCGTGACCAGCGTCACGACGCTGCCCGACTCGCCGGCGCGCGCGGTACGACCGCCGCGGTGCAGGTAGTCCTTGTGGTCGGTCGGCGGGTCGATGTTGACCACCAGGTCCAGGCCGTCCACGTGGATGCCGCGGGCCGCGACGTTGGTCGCGATCAGCGCGGTGACGTGCCCGCTCTTGAACTGCTCCAGGGTGCGGGTGCGCTGCGGCTGCGACTTGCCGCCGTGCAGCGCGGCGGCGCGGACGCCGCTCTGCAACATCTGCCGGGTGAGCCGGTCCACCGCGTGCTTGGTGTCCATGAACATGATGACCCGGCCCTCACGCGCCGCGATGTGCGTCGCGGCGGTGTGCTTGTCGGCCTCGGTCACGTGCAGCACGTGGTGCTCCATCGTGGTGACCGCGCCCTGCGAGGGGTCGACCGAGTGCACCACCGGGTCGGACAGGAAGCGCTTGACCAGGCGGTCGACGTTGCGGTCGAGCGTGGCCGAGAACAACATCCGCTGGCCGTCCGGCTGCACCTGGTCGAGCAGCGCGGTGACCTGCGGCATGAAGCCCATGTCGGCCATCTGGTCGGCCTCGTCGAGCACCGTGATGCCGACCGCGTCCAGCCGCGCGTCGCCGCGGTCGATCAGGTCCTTGAGCCGGCCGGGGGTGGCCACCACGACCTCGGCGCCGTTGCGCAGCGAGCTGGCTTGGCGGCCGATCGACATGCCGCCGACGACCGTGGTCATCCGCAACTGGACCGAGTTGGCGTACGGCATCAGCGCGTCGGTGACCTGCTGCGCGAGCTCGCGGGTGGGCACCAGGACCAGGGCGAGCGGCTGCTTGCTCTCGGCCCGACGGCCGGCGATCCGGGCAAGCAGCGCGAGGCCGAACGCGAGCGTCTTGCCCGAGCCGGTCCGACCGCGACCGAGCACGTCCCGCCCGACCAGCGCGTTGGGCAGCGTGGCCGCCTGGATCGGGAACGGCTCGGTGACACCCTGGCGGGTGAGCGCGGCCAGCATCGGCTTGGGCATGTCCAGCTCGGCGAACGAGCCCACCGCGGGCAGCGAGGGGGTCGTGCTGACCGGCAGCGCGAACTCGGCCACGGGGCCGGCGGTCATCGGCTTGCGCCGGTTGCCCGACGGGGCGCCACCGCGGCCGCGGCCGCCGCCACCGCCGTAGCCGCCACTGCGGCCGGCGCTGCTGCCGCCGCCGCTGCGGCTGTATCGGTCGTTGGAGCGGGGGGTGCGATTCATGGAGAACCTTCCTCGATGCGGCGCGTATCGAGGACGTCTCCGCGGCATGACGCCGCACAAGGAGTCGCAAGAACGAGCCGAACTAGCTGAAAAAGAACCGACGTGGTGACTCGGGTCACTCGCGTCGAGATAGTGCGCAACGGTCGGGCGCCTGCCGAAGAGCGGCGGCCGATGTGCCGGACCGTGCGGGGCCGAGGCGACGAGGTCGCGTCGGGCAGGGTCCTGATCGGCGGATGTCGGGCATCCGCCTGGGGTGCTGCACCGTGGCCTTCTCGGTCGAAGAACCGTCGACCCCGATGGGGCCGCGGGCCACGGGAAGGGCCCGCACCGTGCGGCGCGGGCCCTCGCTGCACGGCCGAAGCCGCGCCCATGAGCGGGTTCAGACGATGTTGATGTTCTCCGCCTGCGGGCCCTTCTGGCCCTGCGTGACGTCGAAGGAGACCTTCTGGCCCTCCTGCAGCTCACGGAAGCCCTGAGCGTTGATGTTCGAGTAGTGGGCGAAGACGTCGGGGCCGCCACCGTCCTGCTCGATGAAGCCGAAGCCCTTTTCGCCGTTGAACCACTTCACGGTGCCAGTAGCCACGTATCTTCCCCTTCGGGGCAGTACCGGGATCTCGCACCCTGCGAGACCCGAATCGTTGCTGATTACCCCGCCCGGAGTTGGACACCGGAAAAACAAAAGTGCACCTGTTGGCTACAACCAGCAGGCGCACAGAAAATTCCATGGGAACCACAGCAGCAATTAACGTTAGCACGCCAGGCGACCGGGCCGGCGGGATATCTCGATCTTGTGCCGGCCGGCGAATCCGGCCCCGACCCGCGCGATGCCGCGCCGATCGCGCGCCGATCCCGCGATCGCACGCCGGGTGCGACCATGGACGCTCCTCCGCCCCGCCGGCCTCCCGGCGCAAGCTTCCCCGAAGGGTTCGCGTGTCCTCCTCCGACTTCCCCGCCTCCGACGCCTCCGCCCAGCCGATCCCCCTGCCCACCGTCGGCACTCCCCTGAGCCTGGAGGACGTCAGCGCGGTCGGCGGCTGCGGCGACGGGTGCGGGTGCGCCGGCGGTGGTGTCGACATCGACGCCGATCTGCTCGACGCGTTCGTCACCGAGCAGGTGCTCGTCCGCCTCGAAACCGAGCCGGCCTTCGTCGCCCGGTCCATCGCGGCGCTCGCCGCGACCGACGACCTGGATGCCGAACTGGCCGAGGAGATCGAGGAGTTGGAGTCCGACCCGGTGCTCCTGCTGGACGTGCTCGGGGCCACCCGGCAGACCCTGCCGGACATGGAGTCGGACGCCGTGGTGCTGCTCTTCCGCTACGTGATCGACCACGTCGCACTCGGCCCGGAGGAACTGCCGCTGGAGGATCGGGTGCTGATCGAGTGGCGGGTGCCGCCGGTTCAGGCCTGACCCGAACGCGTCCCGCGGGCCGGCGCGGAGCCGTTCCCGGCCGCCTCCGGGAGCGGCTCCGCGGCCGGCGGGAGCACGGCTTCGCCGGCCCGCGGCGCGCGCTCGGACGCGGGCCGCAACCGGCCCGAGAACAGGAATCCGGACCCGAGGCCGATCAGCGCCGCCGAGAAGTGGCCGATCGTGGTGAAGTCCGGGAGATCGCCGTACCACTGCGCGGACGAGAACGGGTACAGCAGGCACGCGAGCGCCCACCACGGCCGCAGCCGCCCGGGCAGCAGCGGCGTGATCGCCGCTATGGCCGCCATCGAGGCGTAGCTCACCCCGTAGTCGAGCGTGTACCGAATGTCCTCCGGATAGGTCCCGTGGTGGATCGCCGCGATCAGCACGACCGCTGTGACGAGCGTCGCACCCACGTGCCCGAGCACCGTGATCCCCACCGCACGCAGCGTGCCGATCCGGTGCTCCAGGAACGCCATGCACACCCCGATCCCGAACCCGATGGTCAGCAGGTTGCCCATCAGCGTGCCGTGCACGTCGGCCAGCATCAGGCTGCCCGCCATCGCGCGCAGCGGACGGTGGCCGAGGTTGTCGAGGTTGGTGCTGATGTCCGCCAGGAGGCGATCCGCGGCCGCGTCGGACATGAGCCATCCGACCACGATCCCGTCGATCGCGAGCAGGATCAGCACGGCGAACGTCGCCGGGCTGCGGCGCGGGTATCCGACGAGTCCGCGCAATGGGCTCGCGGGGTTCCGACTCACGGTGCGACTCTCCTTGTGCCGGCGTGGGGACGCGGCGGGAAACCACCATGCTGCATCACCAGGACAAGCCGGCGCGGCCCGGCCCCCGGATCCGGGCGGCCGACGATTCGGTGGGCGCCGAAACGACCCGCGCCTACCGTCGTGCCCGAAACCGAGTCCGCCGCCGGCGCGCACGCCGCGCACCGGCAACGCAGAGGGGTCCACACGATGTCGGATGTACGTCTTCGCCCGGCGACCGGTCCCGATCGGCGCGCCCTCGCGGCGGCCGGGGTCACGGTCTTGTTCTGGGCGTCCGCGTTCGTGTCCATCCGCAGCGCGGGCGAGCACTTCGCGCCCGGGGCGCTGGCCCTGGGGCGCATGCTCTGCGGTTCGCTCGTGCTCGGGGTGATCCTGCTCGTGCGCCGCGAGGGTCTGCCGCCGCGCGCCGCGTGGCC
This sequence comes from Embleya sp. NPDC127516, assembly GCF_044765325.1. Lineage (NCBI taxonomy): Bacteria > Bacillati > Actinomycetota > Actinomycetes > Kitasatosporales > Streptomycetaceae > Embleya > Embleya sp. NPDC127516. The sequence goes on from NZ_JBIWJT010000001.1 coordinate 592,287, forward strand.
CGGCATCCTGCTCTCCGGCGTGTTGTGGTTCGGCCTGTACATGGCGGTGCTGAACTGGGGCGAGCGCGAGGTGGACGCGGGCACCGCGGCGATGGTGGTCAACATCGGCCCGATCGCCATCGCGCTGCTCGGCGGATGGCTGCTCAAGGAGGGCTTCGCGCCGCGACTGCTGGCGGGTATCGGCGTCTCGTTCGCGGGCGCGGTCGTGGTCGGCGTCTCGATGTCCGACGGCGGTGGGGCGCCGCTGCTGGGGGTGGGCCTGTGCGTGCTGGCCGCGCTGTCCTACGCGGCCGGTGTGGTCGCGCAGAAGCCCGCGCTGCGTCACGCCTCCGCGCTCCAGGTCACCGCGTACGGGTGCTTCGTCGGCATGTCGTGCTGCCTGCCGTTCGCGGGACAACTGGTCACGCAGACCGCCGACGCCCCGCCGGCGGCCACGCTCAACGTGATCTACCTGGGCGTCTTCCCGACCGCGCTGGGCTTCACCACGTGGGCGTACGCGCTGGCCCGCACCAGCGCCGGCCGGATGGGCAGCACCACCTACGCGGTGCCGGCCGTCGTGGTCCTGCTGGCCTGGGTGTTCCTGAGCGAGGTGCCCGGCCCGCTGACCTTCGTCGGCGGCGCGTTGTGCCTGGCCGGCGTCGCGGTCTCGCGCGGCGGTGCCCGGCGGCCGGTCGCCGGGTCCGACCGCGAGGCCGCCGATTCCCCGCCGGTGGGGCAGGATCTTCCCGGACGGTGACGGGACGAGGGAGATGTCGTGACAGTGGTGGGTCGGGTTCTGACGGACCGGTACGAACTCGTCGAACAGCGCGGTCGCGGCGGCCTCGGCCGGGTGTGGGCCGCGCGGGATCTGACCGAGTCCCGCGACGTCGCGGTCAAGCTGCTGCACGGCCCGCCGGACGACGAGGCCGCGGAGGTGTTCGTGCGCGAGGCACGGGCCGCGGCGGCGCTGACGCACCCCGGCCTGGTCCCGGTGTCCGACGTCGGGCAGGACACCGACGGCACACCCTTCCTGGTCACCGAGTTGCTCACCGGTCGCGACCTGCGGGCGACGCTGCGCGCGGGGCTGCCCGAGGTGTCGAGCGTGCTGGCGTGGGCGACGCAGATCTGCGCCGCGCTCGAACACGCGCACGGGGCCGGGCTGGTGCACGGCGATCTCAAGCCCGCCGACCTGTTCGTGTCCGACGACGGCCGGGTCCGGGTGCTCGACCTCGGCCTGGCCGGTCGCCTCGCCCCGGTCGCCGCGACCGGCACACACCTGCTCGGGACCCTCGCCTACACCGCGCCCGAGCGCCTGCGCGGCCAGGCCGCCGCCCCCGGCTCGGATCTGTACGCGCTGGGCTGCGTGCTCTACGAACTGCTCACCGGGACCCCGCCGTTCGGCACCGGTGACGTCGCCGCCACGGTGTACGCCCAGCTCGATCGGGTCCCCGAGCCGCCGGAGCGGCGCCGCCCCGAGCTGCCGCCGCACGTGAGCCGGCTGGTCCTGGACCTGCTGGCGAAGGACCCCGCGCACCGCCCCGCCGGCGCGGCCGCGGTCGCCGCGCGGCTGACCCAGGCGCCGCCGCCCGCCCCCGCCGATCGCCCCCGGCCGCCCGCCGCACCGCCGATGATGCCGCCCCCGCCTCCGCCCGGCCCGCCGCTCCCCGCCGACCGCATCTCCTTGGCGAAACCCCTCCGGGCGGCCGTCGAGGCGCCCGCCGAGGACGACGAACCGCAGCTCCGCAGGGCGGCGGCGGCCGGCGATCCGGACGCCGCCGTGCAACTCGCCTTCCACCTCGCGGACACCGGCCGGGAGAGCGAGGCCGAGGCGCTGTACCGCGAGGCGCTGGCCCGCAACCACCCGGAGGCCGCGAACGATCTCGCCGACCTGCTCGCCGCGCACGATCGCGCCGCCGAGGCCGAGGAGTTGTACCGCCACGCGCTCGCCCAGGGGCATCCGGACGCCGCGAACAACCTCGGCCGGCTGCTGGTCCGGCTCGGCCGGGCGCCCGAGGCGGAGATGCTCTTCCGGCACGCCTCGGCGCACGGTCACGACGACGCGGCGAACAACCTGGGCCTGCTGCTCGCCGGCTCCGGCCGCCTCGACGAGGCCGAGCAGTTGTTCCGGCACGTGTACGCGCAGGGCCACCCGGACGCGGCGATCAACCTGGCCGGGCTGCTGGGCGCGCGCGGCCGGTTCAAGGAGGCCGAGAAGCTCTACCGCCGCGCGTTCGCCGAGGGCCACCCGGACGCCGCGCTCGGCTTCGCCGGGCTCCTGGAGCGCCGGGGCCGCACCCGCGAGGCGGAGGAGATGTACCGCCGTGCCCTGGCCGAGGGGCATCCGGCGGCGGCCGGGCAACTCGCCCGCTTCCTCGACCTCCTCGGCCGCGGCCAGGAAGCGATGTGGCTGCGCTCGTAGCACCCGCGTCCGGCGGCGGGCCCCGCCCGCCGTCGGATCCTCGGCGTCAGTCCGCGAAGACCTCACGGAGCTTGGCCTCCTGGTCGCCGGACAGGTTGCTGCGCACCAGTTCGGCCTGGGACCCGCCGAACGCCTCGTGCACCCGGTCCACCACGGCGTTCGAGGTCATCACGAACAGCGCGGAGGTGCCGGGGGTGATCTGCCGGCGCACCTCGGCGACGAAGTCGTCGTCGATGCCGACGTCGCTCATGCTGCCGCCGAGCGCGCCCGCCGCCGCGCCGATCGCCGCGCCGAGCAGCGGCACGAAGAAGATCAGACCGAAGAGCATCCCCCAGAAGGTGCCGGACAGCGCGCCGATCCCGGTGAGGCTGTTGAGCTGCTTCGTCTTGGGCTTCTTCGCGTCCTCGGGCCACCACACCACGGCCGCGTCGTGTACCTGCACGAGTTCCTGCTTCTGGAGCGCGAGCAGGGTCTGTTCGGCGTCGGCGGCGCCGTGCGCGGTGGGGAACTTCCAGACGGTGAGCGTGGACACGGGACAACCTCCGGTATCGACAGGAAACCGCCACGCACGGAAAGCCCTGGCGGGTCCGTGCGTGGCGGATGGTGCGGACGGTGCGGGGTCAGGCCATCGGTTCGTCGCGATCGATGTCCCTGCGGTGCGCGCCGGTCCCGGTCCGCTGGGCCTCGTCCCGGGCGCGCCATTCGGAAACGCTGTCCTCCGAGTAGCCCTGCGCGGCGCCCCAACGGACGGTCAGCGCGAACAGGACCACCAGGTCGAGCGCGATCACGATGGTGGACCAGGCCGGGTGCGCGGCCAGGAAGCCGATCTGTCCGACGATGTTCAGCATCACCAGCACCGAGCCGACCACGCGGGCCCAGGTCGCGCCGGTGAGCAGTCCCATACCGACGAGCAGTTGCAGCCCGCCGAAGATCAGCAGGATCACGCCCCACGTGTCGTAGCTCCACACCAGGAGCTGACCGGACGCGGTGACGAAGTAATCGTCCTCGAACAGTGCCGCGAACCCTTGGAAGAGGTTGAGCACACCCAGGACGAGCAGGGTGCAGGCGGCGAATGCCACCCATCCGGACCAAGCGCTCGACCTGCCCATTTTGCTGTTCATGGCCTACTCCCAACCCCGGCCGGGCAGCCGGGCGGTGTTGCCTCGTACCGCTTGCCTGCCGTCGTGGGGGCCCACGACCTTGCAACACGGCTTCTCGCACTTTGACACGTAATTGGGCGATTTGCACCTTTATGATCCCCCTCCCCTCCGTACACCATTCGTCCGCTGTGAGTAGACGTCCGTTTTTCATGGAACCGGCTCGGGACACAGCGTCACGAATGGTCATGAACGGTCACGAGCGGGAGGGCGCCTCCGATGTCCCAGTCAGCCGAGCAGGGCCGGAGCCGGCATCGGTTGCGGCTCGCGGTGGCGTGTCTGCTGCTGGTCCTCGCGTGCGTCCTCACCCCGGTCGCGGTGGTCGCCGTGTGGGCCGACGACGAGATCGGCAACACCGATCGTTTCGTCGCCACGATGGCGCCGCTGTCCTCGAACGAGGCCGTGCAGGACGCCGTCGCCGCCCGGGGCACCGCCGCCGCCGTGCAGGCGGTGGACGTGTCCGGCCTGAGCAACGCGCTGCGCGAGGCGCTCGGGCTGGACCTGAACAACGGATCGGGACCGGTGTCCGGATCGATCCGGGGCCTGTTGAACGAGTCGGTCGGTCAGGCCGCGCAGGCCTTCGTCACCAGCGACGCGTTCGCCGTCGTGTGGCGCGAGGCGCTCCGCGCCGCCCACGCGTCCGCGCTGGCCGCGCTCAAGGGCGAGGACGAGGGCGCGGTGACCTCGACCGGCGGTGAGGTGGTGCTGGATCTGGGGCCGGTGGTCGACGGGGTCCGCAAAAATCTGGCGGCCGGGGGCATCCCGTTGGCGACCGGCATCCCGGACACCGATCGCCGGTTCGTGCTGTTGCACCGTGAGGGCCTGCGCAAGGGCCAGGACGTGTTCCGCGTCGTCGACGAGGCCGGGACCTGGCTGCCGATCGCCGTGGTGCTGCTCTTCCTCGCGGGCGTGTGCGTCGCGCCACGGCGTCGCCGGGTGATCATGTGGGCGGGTGTGGGCACCGTGCTCGCGATGATCGTGCTCGCCATCGCGCTCGTCGTCTCCCGCCGGATCTACCTGGACGATTTGCCTCGGGACATCTCCCGGGACGCCGGGGCGGCGATCTTCGACGCGCTGATCCGATTCCTCCGCGACACCACCCTCACGCTGGCGATCACCGCGGCCGCGGTCGCGATCGCGGCGTTCCTGGTCGGCCCGGCACGGTCGGCCGGGAAACTCCGGCGCGGGCTGGCCGCCGGCCCCGACGCGGCGGGCGGCGCGCTGGCTCGGACCGGTGCGGGCACCGGGTCGGTGGGCCGGTTCGTGGCCGCGCGACGAGGCCCGCTGTACGCCCTGGTGGGCGTGCTCGGCGGGATCTGGCTGGTGTTGTGGGACCACCCGACGGTGGGCTCGGTCCTGCTGGTCCTGGGGGTGGTCGTGGCTGTCGTGGCCGTACTGGAGGTGATCGCGGCGGCCGGGGCGCGGGAGCCGGTCGCGCTCGACCGGTGAGTGTGCGGGCGCCGGCCCGGGGATTCGTGCCACGACTGCGGGGCCGGCTGAAGGACCTGCCGGTGATGGCCTTCGTGGGTCGGCTGACCACCAGGTTCCTGGTCGTCAACAGCATCGAGGCGGCCACCACCCTGGCCGCGAAGATGTTCCTGGCCGGCGTCCCGGCGCTGTTCGTGTTCGCCGCGTTCGCACCGGAAGCCTTGCGCGAGGAGTTGCGCGACTCGCTGCGTGCCGTGCTCGGCCTGCCGGCCGGCTCGCTGGACGAGGTCGCCCGGGTCCACGACGCGGGTGCGCACCTGCGCCAACAGACCGGTGCGGCCAGTGCGGTGTTCACCCTCCTGATGGCGGTCCAGGTGGCCCGGTCCTTGCAACGGTTGTGCCGACGGGCGTGGTTCGTGCGCGCGACCGGCTTCAGTCTGCGGCTGATCCTGCGCTGGCTGCTGTGTATGTCGGTGTGGCTGGTCGCGCTGCTGCTCCAGTCGCAGTTTCACGAGGGGTTCGGCGTCGGGCCCTGGCTCGGCGTGGTGATGCTGTTCGTGGCCTCGATGCTGGTCTGGTGGTGGACCCAGTACCTGTTCCTGGAGGGCCGGATCGGCTGGTTGCCGCTGTTGCCCAGCTCGCTGTTGGCCTCGCTGGGCACGGTCGGCGTGCAGTACGGCTCACATCTGGTGATGCCCAGGGCGGTGGCCCGCAGCGTGGCCGAGTTCGGTCCGTTCGGACTGATGCTGACCCTGATGTCATGGCTGGTCGTGGCCTGCGCGGTGGTGGTCTTCGCGATCACCATCGGTGCGTTCCTGGCCGAGGAGGAGCCGCTGCGCGGCCTGCTCGGGGCACCCGCGCCGCCGTCGACCATCGACCCCCGTCAATTCTGACCGGAGGTCTGTCCGGTGCGCCGGAACTCGGACGGCGACTGTTGCACGCGGCGGGAGAACAGCCGCGCGAAATAGGCCGGATCGTCGTAGCCGACGTTGCGGGCCACCTCGTGGATGGACTGGTCGGTGGCCAGGAGCAGGCGTTTGGCCCGGGACAACCGGGTGCGCACGATGTACTCCTTGGGGGTGGTGCCGGTCGCGCGCTGCATCTCGCTGCGCAACCCCGCCTCGTCCAGGCCCAGTCGGCGGGCGTGCTCGCCGACGGTGAGCGGCTCGGTGGCGTGCTCGTCGAAGTAGCGGACCACCCGCGAGCCGTCCTCGTCGACCCGGATCGTCTTCAGGTCGATGATCAACTGGTGCACGATCGCCGAGGTGACCACCTCGCGGTTGGGCGCGCCCGGCTCCACCGCGGTCAGCAGGCGGTCGAAGCCCTGGCGCAGCGGCCGCACCCCGCCCAGCGACATCACCGGCTCGGTCCGGTCCAGGAAGCCCAGGTCCTCGTACGCCGCGGCGGTCGGTCCCTCGAACAGCACCCAGTGCTCGCGCCAGCCGGTGGGGTCGGGGCTGTACGCGTGGTACTCGCCGGGGAAGAGCAGGAAGGCCGCGGGCGCCTGGACCGGGATCCGCGGCGCGTGTCGGTTGCCCGAGCGGAACCAGCCCGATCCACCGGTGATCAGGGTGAGTTGGTAGCAGCCCAGCACCCGGCCCTCGAACTGCATGGCGGTGACCTGCTGCCACCCCACGCCCAGGCACACCAGGCCGAGCCGCTGGTGTTCCCGGGCGGGCGTGAGGTAGCGCGCGAAGATCATGGTGCGCCGATCGTACGGCGGCGGGCGGCGGGCGTGCGGCGGTTGTTCACGCCTTCACCCCGCCCGCGACCAGGTCGGTGCGCCAGAACCGCTGGAGCGACCAGAAGGCGGCGACCAACGGGATCACCGACACCAGCGCGCCGACCACGACCAGGTTGGCGTGCGGCTGGTTGGGGTCGCTGTTCCACGCGTTCAGGCCCAGCGTGACCGGCCACAGGTGCTGGTCGTTGAGGGTGATCAGGGGCAGGAAGAAGTTGTTCCACACGGCGACCAGTTGGAACAGGAAGATGGTCACCAGCGCGGGCGACATGATCCGCAGGCCGATGGTGCGAAAGATCCGGAACTCGCTCGCACCGTCCAGGCGGGCCGCCTCGATCAGTTCGTCCGGCACCGAGGCCTCGGCGTAGGTCTTGGCCAGGAACACGCCGAACGGGCTCACCGCGGCGGGCAGCAACACCGCCCAGACGGTGTCGACCAGGTGCACCTTGGAGAGCATCAGGTAGATCGGCAGCGCGAGCATCGGGGTGGGGATCAGCACCGCGCCCAGGATCACCGAGAAGATCGCGCCCCGCCCGCGGAACCGGTACTTGGCCAGCGCGTAGCCGGCCATCGCGGCCAGCAGGGTGGCCACCACGCCGCCGCCGACCGCGTACAGCACCGAGTTGAACACCCAGCGCAGGAAGATGCCGCCGTCCTCGGAGAAGAGTTGGCGCAGGTTGGCACCCAGGTTCCAGTCGGCGAACCAGAAGCCGTTGCTGCCGAACAGGTCACTGGAGGACTTGGTCGAGGAGACCAGCAGCCACCACACCGGCATCAGGAAGTAGGTCGCCACCAGGAACAGGAACGAGGTGGTCAATACCTGCGAACGCATGGGCGTGGTACGACCCTTGCCCACCCGGGTCGCGGGTCGCGGCGTACGTTCGCGGACCGGGCTCGCGGGCGGTGTGGTCAGCGTCGTCACAGCGAGGACCTGCCGTTCGTGAGCCGGGCGGAGAGCTTGAGGACCACGAAGGACAACACGCACGTGCCCAGGGCGAGCAGCACCGAGACGGCGGCGCCCTGGCCGTAGTCGTTGTTCTCGACGGCCTTGTGGTAGGCGGACATGATCGGCGTGTAGTCCGCGTCCACGGACGAGGTCAGCGGTCGCAACACGCGCGGTTCGGTGTAGAGCTGGAGCGTGCCGATCACCGAGAACACGGTGGTGAGCGCGATCGCCGGGGCCACCAGCGGAACCTTGATCCGCCACGCCGTGCGCCATGGCCCGCAACCGTCCAACTCGGCCGCCTCGTACAGCTCTTGCGGGATGGCCTGGAGCGCGGAGTAGATGACCAGCATGTTGTAGCCGGTCCAGGTCCAGGTGACCACGTTCGCGATCGACCACAACACGGCGTCCTCGCCGAGGAAGTCGGAGGGCAGGCCGACCGCGTCGAGCACGCTCACCACCGGGCTGGATCGCGGCATGTAGAGGAAGGCCCACAAGATGGTGGCGACCACGCCGGGGATCGCGTAGGGCAGGAAGTAGGCGGTGCGGAAGAAGCCCTTGAGCCGGGCCGACTTCGCGTCCAGGAGCAGCGCGAGCACCAGCGCGAGGCCGAGCATCACCGGCACCTGGACCACGCCGAACAGCAGCACCCGGCCCACGCCGTGCCACAGCGCGTCGTCGTGCAGCGCCTTGGTGTAGTTCTCGAAGCCCGCGTACACCCGCTTCGGCGGGGTCAGGCCCAGGCCGGAGCGCTGCATCTTGTGCAGGCTCTCGACGATCGCGTAGCCGACGGGGACCGCGTACATCGCGGCGAACAGCACGCCGAAGGGCGCGAGGAACATCAGGGGTGCGGACCGCCGGCGCTTGCGCCGCGGGATCGGTGCGCTCAAGGGCGGGCTCCCGGTGGATGGTGCGGTTGATTGGAACCGGTGGGTGGGGCCGACGGCGGCGTGCCCGCCGTCCGCGCGAGGTGACGCGGGACGACGGGGCACGGTGCGAACCGCCCGCTACGTCGGGGTGGTGACGGCGGGTCAGCCCGCGGCGGCCTTCAGTCCCTTGTCCTGGACGGCCTTGATCGTGGTGCCCTGGACGCCGGTCAGCGCGTCGGCGAGCTTGCCGTTGCCGGCGCCGGCCTTGCCGAGCCGGTCGGTCAGGTCGGCGGAGACCTGGGTCATCGTGGGACCCCACTGCCAGCCGGCCGGGACCTGCGCGGCGGACTCCCTGAAGATGTCGTAGATCTTCGCGTTGCCGAAGTACGCGGACGGCTGCCGCATCGCCTCCAGGTCCGCCCCGGCGGTGGCCGCCGGGTAGATGCCCGCGTCCTTGACCAGCGTGGTCAGGCTCGCGGTGTCGCTGCTCATCCAGTCCGCGAAGGCGACCGCGGCCTTGGTGTTCTTGCAACCCTTGAGCACGGCCGTGCCGGAACCGCCGATGTTGCCGGTGGCCTTGCCGTTCGCGTCCCACTGCGGCATCGGCGCGACCGCCCACTTGCCCGCCGCGTCCTTGGCGTTCTCCTCCAGCAGCGCGGTGAACCACACCGGGCCGACATAGCTGGCCACGCTGCCGTCGCCGAACCGCTTGTACCAGTCGGGGGTGAAGGTCGGGTCGGACGAGACGACCTTCCTGTCCAGCAACTGCTGCCAGTACTGGGCGACCTTCTGCGTGCCGGGCTCGGTGAGCGAGACCTTCCAGGTCTCGCCCTCGGGCTTGAACCAGCTGCCGCCGTTCTGCCAGGCCATGCCCGCGTACCACCACGGGTCGTTGCCACCGAAGGCCGAGTAGGCCACCGCCGGGTCGGCCGTGTGCACCTTGTCCGCCTGCTGGGCGAACTCGTCCCAGGTCTTGGGCGGGGTCAGGCCGTTCCTGGCGAACACGTCGGTGCGGTAGAACATCGCCACCGGGCCGGTGTCCACCGGGATCCCGTAGGTCTTGCCCGCGACGCTCATCTGCGACCAGGCGCCGGCCGAGTACTTCGACTTGACCGCCGCCGCTTCCTTGTCCACGTCCTGGAGCGCGCCCTCGACCAGGAAGCTGGGCAGCGTCTCGTAGCCCATCTGCGCCAGGCACGGCGCGTTGTTCGCCTTCACCGCGGCGAGCATCTTGGCGTAGCCGCCCTTGGAGCCCGGCTCGACCTTGTTGTAGTTGACGTGGATGTCGGGGTGCGCGGCGTTGAACGCGGTCACGGCCTTGTCGTAGGCCGGGTTCCAGCCCCAGAAGTCGAGCTGGGCGGTGCCCTGGCCCCCGGCCTTGTCGCCCTGTGCCGCCTTGTCGGTCCGGTCGCCGGAGTCCGAGTCGGAGCCGCAGGCGGTGAGCACGGTCAGGGCCGCGATCGTGGCCGCGACGGCGGCGCGCCGGGCCGTCCCGCCGGCTCGGCGCGAGGAGCGCGAAGCGGCGGGTGACGACGAGCGCGGAACGCGGGTGCTACCCCACATGAGGTGGCCGTCCCTTCGGGAAATGGGCAGGGCTCGACGGAGCCCGGCGCGTGGTCGGAGGCAGTGGAGGCTGTCTTGGCCGCCGATCATGTGCCCTGCCCGACAAGGCGTCAACGGGTTGCCGCCGCCCTCGTGCCTTAGTCGCAGTGATCCTCAAGAAAAGTCCAAGTGCGTGGTCACCGAATGGCAAGGAAGGTGAACCAGAGAGTATCCACCCTGGTGAGAGCCTCGACAGGACGGGTAGCGGAATGCAAAAAAGTCCACGACACCGTGAAGAAGAGTGCACATCCGGGCCGCGCGCCTCGTGCACGATGATCCGGTCCCACCGCACGGATCTGCCCGAGGAGTGTCTTGACCACCCCCAGCCTCGTCCCGAGTCGAGACGGCTTCGCCCTCGACGGCAGGCCGTTTCGCATGCTCTCCGGTGCCCTGCACTACTTCCGCGTCCACCCCGGGCAGTGGGACGACCGGCTCACCCGGCTGCGCGGCCTGGGTCTGAACACGGTCGAGACCTACGTCGCCTGGAACGTGCACGAACCCACCCCGGGACGCTTCGACTTCACCGGCGGCAAGGACCTGGTCGCATTCCTGCGCGCGGCCGAGCGGCACGGGCTCAAGGCGATCGTCCGGCCCGGCCCCTACATCTGTGCGGAGTGGGAGTTCGGCGGCCTGCCCGCGTGGCTGCTCAAGGATCCGGGGATGCGGCTGCGGTGCGCCCACCCGCCGTACCTGGCCGCCGTGGACCGCTACCTCGACGCGGTCATGCCGCTGCTGGAGCCGCTGCTCGCCGAGCACGGCGGGCCGGTGATCGCGCTCCAGGTGGAGAACGAGTACGGCAGCTACGGCAACGACGTCGCGTACCTGCGGCACCTGGTCGAGGGGCTGCGCCGGCGCGGCGCGAACGGACTGCTGTTCACCTCCGACGGGCCCACCGAACCGATGCTCCAGGGCGGGACCGTGGCCGGCGTGTTGCCCACGGTGAACTTCGGCTCGCGCGCGGACGAGGCGTTCGCGACGCTGCGCCGCTGGTCGCCGGACGGGCCGCCGGTGTGCATGGAGTTCTGGAACGGCTGGTTCGACCACTGGCGCGACCCGCACCACGTGCGGGACGCGGCGGACGCGGCGGGCGTGCTCGACGACATGCTCGCGGCCGGCGGGTCGGTGAACCTGTACATGGCGCACGGCGGCACCAACTTCGGGCTGATGAACGGCGCCAACGAGCACGAGGGCGTCTACCAACCGACGGTGACCAGCTACGACTACGACGCGCCGATCGGCGAGGCCGGCGAGCTCACCGAGAAGTACTGGGCCCTCCGCGAGGTGATCGGGCGCTACGCGCCGCTGCCGGCCGAACCGCCGCCGGCCCTACCGCCCCGGATCAAGCTCGGCGAGGTCGCGCTGCCCTCGGCGGCGGCGCTGCTCGCGCACGTCGAGGACCTGTCCGCGCCCGTGTACTCGCCCGGCACGCTGACCATGGAGGAGCTCGATCAGGCGTACGGCTTCGTCCTGTACCGCACGTGGGTCAGCGGCCCGCGCGAGGCGGCGCCGCTGCACGTGGACGGGCTGGCCGACCGGGCGCAGGTGTTCCTGGACGGGGTGCCGATCGCGGTGCTCGACCGCGGCGAGGGCGGTTCGGCCTCGTGCGAGCTTGCCATTCCCGCCGGCGGCGCGCGCTTGGACCTGCTGGTGGAGAACTGCGGGCGGATCAACTACGGGCCCGGCCTGCACGACCGCAAGGGCATCACCCGGGGTGTGCGGTTGGAGCGGCAGAACCTGTTCGGCTGGCAGATGTACCCGCTGCCGTTGGACGCGCCGGGCGGGCCGGTGTTGCCGGACGCCGCCGGGCCGATCCCGGCGGGCGTACCGGTGCTGCGCTCGGGCACCTTCGAGGTGGAGGCGGTCGGGGACACCTTCGTCCGGCTGGACGGGTGGACCAAGGGGCTGGTCTGGATCAACGGCTTTCTGCTCGGCCGCTACTGGAGCACCGGTCCGCAGCGCACGCTGTACGTTCCGGCGCCGGTGCTGCGCGCGGGGGCGAACGCGGTGACCGTGCTGGAACTGCACGGCCCCGGCGGAGCACAGGTCACCTTCACGGACACGCCCGACCTCGGCGAACCCGCGGCGGCGCCGATCGAGTAGGCGGGCGCGGTCGCCCGCCGGGTGGGCCGACGGGCAGCTCGCGCGGGCGCGGAGCCGCCGATCGCGCGGCGGGCCTCAGTCCGCGTCCGGTTCGCTGTGGCCGGCTCGGCGGGCCAGGTCGACGAACAGTCGCGCCGAGCGGGTGCGGGCGTTCTCCTTGCAGACCAGCATGATGCCGCGGCGCAGCGGCGGGTCGAGCGAGCGGATCACGGCCGAGTCGCCGAACACGTCCTCGGCCACGTCCCGGTACCAGATCAGCGAACCCTCGCCGTTGAGGACGCCGGCGACCCAGTTGACCCGGTCGTTGTGCTCGCAGGCGCCGATCGGCCGCACGCCCATCTCGGCGAACATCGCCTCGAATTGCGAGCGCCGCTCGCTGCCGCGCTCCGGGAGCACCATCGGGAGGCCGTCCAGCGCGTTCCAGGGCACCGGGTCCGGCAGCCGCGTGTCCGGCGGCGAGACGAGCACCACCTCGGCGTCGGCCAGCCGGTAGGTGCGCAGGTCGCCGGGCCCGGGCGCGTCCGCCACCCCGATCTCGGCGGTGCCCGACCGTACCGCGGCCAGCACCGCTCCACGCGCGTCGTGCCGGGTCACCTCGATCGGCGCCTCGGGGTGCTCTCCCGCGAACGCCGCGACCAGTCGGGCCACGCGGCCGATCGCGAGCGTGGATGTGGTGGCGACGGTCAGCGTCGGCTCGGAGACCGGACCGGCCACCCGGCCGATGTCCTCGATCGCGGTGACGGTGTCGAGCACGGTCCGGGCGAGCCGGACCACCCGGGAGCCCTCGGCGGTCAGTCCCACCGTCCGGCCTTCGCGCACGAACAGTTCGGCGCCCAACTCGTGTTCGAGTGCCTTGAGCGCCCGCGACAGCGCGGACTGGGCGACGTAGAGGGCTTCGGCGGCGGCGGTCATGGTGCCGAAGTTCGCGACGGCGACGAGGTAGCGGAGCTGCTGGAGGGTCACGCGCCGCACCATAACGGTCACACCACCCATACCGGCAGGGTGCGAAACCGGCCAATTCCCTTTCGTGGAACGGTGGTGTGGGTGGGTCGGGTGAATCTCCAGGGCATCGGTGTATGCCGAGCGGGCAAGGATCGACTGTGCGGAGACCGCGCGTCCGGGTCGGTCCGGCGGGGCGCTCGGCCCGTGTCCCGCTTGGTCGAGCGGGGTCCCGAGCCGGGACTGCCGAAGCCTGTTCGGGCAAGTCGCGGCGGCCGAGCCGTCGTTGACTCCTCGTTGCCGGAAACCGACGATACGGCGCAGTGATTCGGCTACGGCCGATTTTTCGACCTCATACCGCTTTCGGATGCGGGGCGCGTTTCTTCGGCATCGGCGTGCACGCCGCGATTCGCCGTGCCCGGAGCCGGGTTCGCGTGTTCTCTCCACCGCACCGTTCATCCTGCCGCACGGTTTCCGAACGGAGGCACGCCCCCATGACGTCGCAGTCCCCACGTCGCGATCAGGTCCTCGCAGTGAGCCCCTTTGGTCGTCCCAACGCCCGACTCGTGATCGCCGCGCACCGGGCCGGCGCGCTCGGGGTGCTCGACCTCGGCCGCGATCGCGGCGCGGCGCTCGGCGAGTTGGCCGAAGCGTCGGCGGTCCCGTCCTTCGGGGTCCGGGTACCGGTGGGCTGTCCGCTGGAACCGCGTGAACTACCCGCGCACGTGCACGTCGTGCTGCTGGCGCCCGATGCGCCGTGGGCGCCCGCGACCGTCGGGCCGGGGCGGCGGGTCCTGGTCGAGGTCACCTCGGCCGACCAGGCCCACGCGGCGGTCGCGGCCGGGGCCGAGGGGGTGATCGCGCGCGGCGCCGAGAGCGGTGGACGGTGCGGCGAGCTGACCACGTTCGTACTGCTCCAGCAGTTGCTCGCGGACGAGCGGGTGTCGGTCCCGGTGTGGGCGGCCGGTGGCATCGGCCCGCACACCGCCGCGGCGGCGGTCGCGGGCGGGGCCGCCGGGGTGCTGCTCGACACCCAACTGGCCCTGGTGGCCGAGAGTACGGTGCCCGCCGACGTCGCGGCGGCGGTGCGCGCGATGGACGGCAGCGAGACCGTGGTGATCCGGGGCCACCGGGTATATCGGCGTCCGGACCTGCCGATCTCGCGGCTGGCCGGACCGGAGGGCGATCCGGCCGCCGTGTCGGGCGCGGGCGGACTGCGCCGGGAGTTGCTCCCGGTCGGCCAGGACGGCGCGTTGGCGGGCCGGCTCGCCGACCGCTACGGCACGGCCGGCCGGGTGCTGCACGCGGTGCGCGAGGCGATCGTGGACCACGTGGCCTCGGCCGCCCGGCGCGGTGTGGGTCCCAGGCCGGTACAGGGGCCGATGACCCGGGTCAGCGATCGGGCCGCGTTCGCGCACTCGGTCGCCCGGGCGGGCGGGTTGCCCTTCCTGGCGCTGTCCCTGCTGCGCGGCCCGGAGGTGGGCGCGCTGCTCACCGAGACCGCCGAGGCCCTCGGCGACCTGCCGTGGGGCGCGGGCCTACTCGGATTCGCCCCGCCGGCACTGCGCGACGAACAGCTCGCCGCGGTGCTCGCCGCCCGGCCGCCGTACGCGTTGATCGCGGGTGGTCGCCCGGGGCAGGCCGCGCCCCTGGAGGCCGCCGGGATCCGCACCTATCTGCATGTGCCCTCCCCCGGACTGGCGGCGCAGTTCCTGCGCGAGGGTGCCCGGCGCTTCGTCTTCGAGGGCACCGAGTGCGGCGGGCACGTCGGGCCGCGCGCGAGCTTCCCGTTGTGGGAGGCGCAACTGGACGAGTTGTTGTCGTACGCCGAACGGCACGGCGGCGCGGCCGGGTTGGACGTGATGTTCGCGGGCGGGATCCACGACGCGCGTTCGGCCGCGATGGTCGCCGCGGCGGCGGCCCCGCTGGTCGAGCTGGGCGCCTCGGTCGGCGTGCTGATGGGCACCGCGTACCTGTTCACCCGCGAGGCGGTGGAAGGTGGCGCGATCCTGCCCGGTTTCCAGGCCGCGGCGATCGAGTGCGCGTCGACCGCGCTGGTGCGGACCGCGCCCGGGCACGCGACCCGCTGCGCCGGCACGCCGTTCGTGACCGCGTTCGAGGACAGTCGGCGTGAGTTGGAGGCGCGTGGCGTGCCGCCCCGGCAGGTCTGGGCCGAGTTGGAGCAGCTCAACCTGGGCCGCTTGCGGATCGCCAGCAAGGGTCTGCGGCGCGAGGCGGGCGAGTTGGTCGCGGTGGACGCGGAGGCGCAGCGTCGGGACGGGATGTTCATGCTGGGCCAGGCCGCGGTGCTGCGATCGGCGCCGACCGACGTCGCCACGCTGCACCACGAGATCACCACCGGATCGGCCGCGTGGCTGGCCCGCCGGGTGCGCGAGCTGGGCGGGTCGCCGCGATCGGCCGCGCCCCGACCACAGGATGTCGCGATCGTGGGCATGGCCTGTGTGCTCCCGGGTGCCCCGGACCTGGCGAGCTACTGGCGCAACATCCTGGCCGGCGTCGACGCGGTGACCGAGGTGCCGCGCGAACGCTGGGACGTGGAGCGCTACTTCGCGCCGAGCTCCGAGCCGGGCGCAACCGCGCGTGGTTCGGTCAAGGGCGCCGGCCCCGGAGCGGTCCCGGCCGGGCGGACCCCGTCCAAGTGGGGTGGATTCGTGCCCGCGATCGGGTTCGACGCGACCGGGTACGGCATCCCGCCCGCCTCGCTGGCCTCGATCGAACCGGCCCAACTGCTCGCGCTGCACGTCGCGTCGGGGGCGCTGGCGGACGCCGGATACGGACCGGGGCGGACCTTCGCGCGCGAGCGCACATCGGTGATCTTCGGCGCCGAGGCGGGTACCGACCTGGCCGGCGCGTACGGCTTCCGCGCGCTGTTCCCGGGCTGGTTCGGCGATTTGCCCGAGGACCTGGATCGACAACTGCCCTCCCCCACGGAGGACTCCTTCCCCGGTGTCCTGGCCAACGTGATCGCCGGTCGGATCGCCAATCGGCTCGACCTGGGCGGCGTCAACTACACCGTGGACGCCGCGTGCGCTGCCTCGTTGGCGGCGCTGGATCTGGCCTGCAAGGAGCTGAACACCGGGTCGAGCGACCTGGTGTTGTGCGGTGGCGTGGACACCCACAACGGGATCAACGACTTCCTGATGTTCTCCTCGGTGCGAGCCCTGTCACCGTCCGGACGGTGTGCGACCTTCGACGCCGACGCGGACGGGATCGCGCTGGGCGAGGGCGCGGTGTGCGTGCTGCTCAAGCGGCTCGCCGACGCCGAACGCGACGGGGATCGGGTGTACGCGGTGGTCAAGGGCGTCGGGGGGTCCAGCGACGGCCGCTCGCTCGGGCTGACCGCGCCGCGTCCCGAGGGCCAGCGGCGGGCGCTGGAACGCGCGTATCGGGCGGCCGGCGTCTCACCGGCCGAGGTCGGCCTGGTCGAGGCGCACGGCACCGGCACCGTGGTCGGCGACCACGCCGAACTGGACACGCTCACCCAGGTGTTCGCCGAACACGGCGCGACCCCCGGGGCCTGCGCGGTGGGCTCGGTGAAGTCCCAGATCGGGCATACCAAGTGCGCGGCCGGCCTGGCCGGACTGGCCAAGGCCGCGCTGGCGGTGCACTTCGGGGTCCGCCCGCCGACCCTGCACCTGCGTCGACCGCCGCACCCGAGCCCGTTCGTGTTCGACGACCGGGCCCGTCCGTGGCACACGCCGGTCGGCGAACGCGTCGCCGGGGTCAGCGCGTTCGGCTTCGGCGGGACCAACTTCCACGCGGTGCTCGCCGGTTCGCCGCGATCCGGCGAGGCCGGGGCGGGCGGCGCGGACGCCGCGTGGCCCGCCGAGCTGTTCTGCTTCCGGGGCGCGGATCTCGCGGCGGCGCACGCGGCGCTCGACCGGTTGACGACTCGGCTGGACGCGGCGCAGGAGGTGCCGCTGCGCGGGCTGGCGGCGCTCGCGGAAGCCGACGCCGACGCGGGGGTCGGCGTCGGGGTGGGCGTCGGCGGCGAGTCCGGAACCGAGCTCGACGCCGGGACCGACGTCGGATCCGGTGGCCCGGACCCGGTGTGGATCGCCTTCGTCGCGACCGATCACGCCGATCTGCGGGTCAAGCTCACCCTGGCCCGGGCGGGCGCGGTCGATCCCGGCGGCGAGATCTTCCACCGGACGGTGAGCGAGAACAGGAGCGGCACCGGAGTCGGGGCCGGGGTCGGGACCGGGGCAGGGGTCGAGACCGGGGCCGACGCCGATCCGGCCGGGCGGGTGGCGTTCCTGTATCCCGGGCAGGGCAGCCAGCGGCCCGGAATGCTCGCCGACCTGTTCGCCCGGTTTCCCGAACTGTGTGACGGCCTGCGGGACATCTCGCCGGAGTGTGTACGGGCGATGTTCCCGCCCGCCGCGTTCGACGCCGCGACGCGCGCCGAGCAGGTCGCCCGGATCACCGACACCCGGCACGCGCAGCCCGCGCTCGGGGCGGCGGCGGTCGCGCTGACCCGGCTCCTCGACCGGTTCGGGGTGTGGCCGGACCAGGTGGCCGGGCACAGCTACGGCGAGGTGGCCGCGCTGTGGTCGGCGGGCGTGTTGTCCACGCGCGATCTGGGTCGGCTCGGCGGGATCCGGGCGGCGGCCGTGCTGGCCGCCGCGGGTCCCGAGCCCGGCGCGATGGCGGCGGTGTCGGCGGGTGCGGACCACGTGGCCGAGGTGTTGGCCGACGTCGACGGCGTCGTGCTCGCCAACCGCAATACGCCGACCCAGACCGTCGTCTCCGGCTCCGAACGAGCCCTGACCGCGGCGCTCGCCGCGCTGGACGGCGCCGGGCTGTCCGCGCGTCGCCTGCCCGTGGCGTGCGCGTTCCACAGTCCCGTGGTCGCGGCGGCGGCCGACACCCTCACGGCCGCCCTCGCGGACCTGGACGTACGCCCGCCCGGGATCCCGGTGTGGTCCAACAGCACCGCCGCGCGCTACCCGGACACGCCCGCCGGGGTACGTGCGCTGATCGCCCGTCAGGTGGCCGAGCCGGTGCGGTTCGGCGAGCAGATCGAGGCGATGTACGGGGCGGGTGTGCGGATCTTCGTCGAGGTCGGGCCGGGTAGGGCGCTGACCGGCATGGTGCGGGCGATCCTCGGCGACCGGCCGCACACCGCCGTGCCCTGCGACGTGCCCGGCGAGGACGGCCTGCGCCGACTGCTCACCGCGCTCGCCGAACTCGCGGTGGCCGGCGTGCCGGTCCGGGTCGCGGGCGGCCTGGCGGGCCGGATCCGGCCGATCGACGTCGAACCGGGTGCCCGCCCGGCCTGGACCGTGGACGGCCACCTGGTGCGCACCGCCGACGGTCGCCCGGTGCCCGGTGGGCTGCGCCCGGCGACCCCGGTGGCCGCGCTGCCCCTGGGGCCTGCGGCCGGTGGCACGGCCGAGCCGACCGGCTCCGCGCGGGATGCGGTGCTGCTCGAATACCTGGCCGGTGCCCGGGCCTCGGTCGCCGCGCAGCGCGAGGTGCTGCTCGGCTACCTGGGTGTTCCGGGCGGCGTGCCGGAGGCACCGTCGCCGGCTCCCGTGGCGTGGCCGGCTCCCGCGCGAGTGCCGTCGGGCCTCCCCGAGGCGACTCCCGGGGAGGCGGCGCCCGGGGAGGCGGCGCCCGGGGGATCGGCTCTCCCGGCCGAGGCGCCGGCCGGACCGATCACGCGCGAGCACGTGTTGGCCGTGGTGCTGGACATCGTGGGCACCCGCACGGGCTACCCGAAGGACATGCTCGACCCGACGCTGGACCTGGAGGCGGACCTGTCCGTCGACTCGATCAAGCGCACCGAGATCATCGGCGAACTGGCCCTGCGGCTGCGCTTGCCGGGTGCGGTCGGCGCGGTCGGCGCGGTCGACGAGGCCGTGGTCGAGCGGCTGGCCAAGGTCAAGACGATCGACGCGATCGTGTCCGGCGTCCTGGAGGCGGGCTCCGAGTCGGGCGAGGCGGCACGGCCCGCCGAGGTCGCCGAGCCCACCGCGTCCTCCCGCGAGGATTCGCCGCCGATCGGTGACCGCCCCACCCGGCACCTGGTCGAGTGCGTGCCGATCGAGGATCCGCCGCCCGGCGAATCGACGGACCCGCCGACCGGCGAGGCGCTGCGCGGTCGCCGGGTGGTCCTGGTCGAGGACGGCGGCGGGATCGCGTGGGCGCTGGCCGACCTGCTGGAGGCACACGGCGCCGTGGTCGAGGTCCGCGCCCGGGATCGGGCCGAACCCGCCGACGAACACCCGGACCCGGCGCGGTCGCACGTCCCGTGGTCGGACGTCGACACGCTGGTCCACCTGGCCGCGCTCGGCGACGGCCCGGACCCGGTCCTCCCGGACGCCTTCCCGCTGCTGCGGGCCGCGCTGGTGGGCGGCGTACGGCAGGTGTTCCTCGGCACCGCCGGCGGCGGCGACTTCGGCCGCTCGTCGGAGCCCGCCGCCGGACCCGACCCGGTGCCGGGCGCGGGCCTGGCCGGGTTCGCCCGCTCCGCCGCGCTCGAATACCCGGACCGCGTGGTGCGCGTCCTGGACGTGGATCCCAAGGAGGAACCCACCCGGCCCGCCCACCGTCTCCTGATCGAACTGGCCCGCACCACGCACCGGCCCGAGCCCGGGGCGCCGGTGCTGCTCGGCCTGGCCGACGGCCGCCGGACGACCCTGCGCACCCGGCCGGCGCCGCTGCCGGAGATCTCCTCCGCCGATCGGGACGCGCTGCTGCGCGAGCGGCTGGGTCCGGACGCGGTGCTGCTGCTGACCGGCGGCGCCCGGGGAATCACCGCCCGGGCGGCACTGGGCCTGGCCCGGGCCACCGGTTGTCACATCGCGTTGCTCGGTCGGACCGGCGACGGCGGCGAACCGGAGCCCGCCGCGCTCGCCGCCGCGACCGACGCGCCGGCGCTGCGGGCCGCGCTGATCGCGTCCGGGGTGCGTGAGCCGGCCCGGATCGAGGCCGAGCTGACCCGGGTGCTCAATCGCCGTCGAGTCCGCGCGACGCTGGCCGAGTTGGCCGAACACGCGGCCTCGGTACGGCTGCACGTCGCGGATGTCACCGACGCCGACGCGGTCCGCCGGGTCCTGGCCGAGATCGCCGAGCGGCACGGTCGGCTCAACGGGATCGTGCACGGCGCGGGCGTGCTGGCCGACCGGCTCCTGGTGGACAAGACGCCGGAATCCTTCCGAGCCGTGTTCGGCACGAAGGTGACCGGCGCGCGGGCCCTGGTCGCGGCCCTGCGCGCGCTGCGGCCGACCTTGGCGCCACCGGCGTTCCTGGCCATGTTCGGCAGCGTCGCGGGCGTGTACGGCAACCGGGGTCAGAGCGACTACGCCGCCGCCAACGACGCGCTGGCGACCCTGGCGCGGCACTGGTCGGCGGGCTCGGGCGACACGCTCGCGCCGGTGGCGGAGCGGGTGGTGACCATCGACTGGGGTCCGTGGGCAGCCGAAGGCGGCGGCATGGTGACGCCGGAGTTGGCCCGCGAATACGCGCGGCGCGGCGTCCCCCTGATCGATCCCGGGCACGGTGTGCACGCGCTGCTCGCCGAGTTGGCGCTGGGCGCGGACCGGCAGGCCGTGTACGCGTGCGTCCCGGCGGCCGGGCCGGTGTCCGGGTGAGCGCCCACACCGGCGGACCCGGCCCGCGGCCGGACGACGCGGCGATCGTCGGGATCGGCGCGATCTTCCCCGGGGCGGCCGACCCGGACGGCTTTTGGCGGCTGATCGAGGCCGGCGTCGACGCGATCACCGACGTGCCGGCGAACCGTTGGGACCCGGCGCTCTACTACGCGCCCGGCACGGCCGGCGAGCCCGTCCGCAGCGATCGCTTCTACTGCCGACGCGGCGGCTTCGTGGACGATCTGGCCACGTTCGATCCGGTGCGCTTCGGCATCATGCCCGCGGTCGTCGCCGGTGCCGAACCCGACCAGTTGCTCGCGCTGCGCGCCGGCGCCGAGGCGATCGCGGACGCGGGCGGCGAGGCGCGGCTGCCTGACCGCTCCCGGATCGGCGTGGTCTTCGGCCGCGGCGGCTACATGGGCGTGGCCACCGCCCGGCTCGACCAACGGGTCCGTACCGCGCCCCAACTGATCTCGCTGTTGGGCGAGTTGGCCCCGGAGTTGGATCACGCCCGACTGACCCTGATTCGCGAGGCGTTCCGGGACGCGATCGGCCCGGAGCGGCCGGACGCGTCGATCGGCCTGGTGCCCAGCTTCACCGCGTCCCGGATCGCCAACCGGCTCGACCTGGGCGGGCCCGCGTACACGTTGGACGCGGCCTGCGCGACCTCGCTGCTCGCGCTGGACCAGGCCGCCGCGGAGTTGCGTTCCGGGCGCTGCGACGCGGTGCTCGCGGGCGCCGTGCACCATTGCCACATCGCCACGTTGTGGAGTGTGTTCACCCAGTTGCGCGCGCTCAGTGCGAGCGAGCGGATCCGGCCGTTCGACCGGGCGGCGGACGGCACGCTGATCTCCGAGGGCACCGGTGCGGTGCTGCTCAAGCGCTTCGCCGACGCCGAACGCGACGGCGACCGGGTGTACGCGGTGGTCCGCGGCGTGGGCGTCTCCAGTGACGGCCGCGCGGCGAGCCTGATGAGTCCGCTGGTCGAAGGGCAGGTACGGGCCCTGGAGCAGGCCTGGCGGGTGGCCGGGCTCGATCCCACCACACCGGGCCTGCTCGGCCTGGTCGAGGCGCACGGTACCGGCACCCCGGTCGGCGACGAGGCCGAACTGACCACGCTGGGCAAGGTCTTCGGACCGCGCGCGGGCGACGGCCCGGCCGATGTCGCGCTGGGCACGGTCAAGTCCAACATCGGCCACGCGATGCAGGCCTCCGGGATGGCCGGTCTGATCAAGGCCGCGCTCGCGCTGCATCACCGGACCCTGCCGCCGACGTTGCACGTCGAGGATCCGCATCCGGCCTTCGCCGGCACCCGGATGCGGCCTCAACGGCAGGCCCGGGAGTGGCCGGTCAACCCGCGCGGAAGCCGACTGGCGGCGGTCGACGCGTTCGGCTTCGGCGGCGTCAACGCGCACGCCGTGCTGGAACAGCCGCCCGCGGGCCGGGCGGTCGCGCTGCCCACCGGACCGGGTCGGCCGGCCGTGCCCGACGTCCTGACCCTGGCGGCCGACTCGGTGTCCGAGCTGGCCCGGCTGCTGGCCGAGGTCACCGCCGGACGGCCGGCCCCCACCGGGCGGGCGGGACCGTGCCGAATCGCGATCGCCGACCCGACCCCCAAGCGCCTCACGCTGGCCGCCCGCGTCCTCGACCGCGGCGTGCCGTGGCGCGGCCGGGCCGAGATCTGGTTCACCCCGCGCCCGCTGCTGGGCCCGTACGCGCCGACGCCGGGTCGGGTCGCGTTCCTGTTCCCCGGTCTGGAACCCGAGACCTCGCCGCGCCTGGACGACCTGGCCGACGCGTGCGGCCTGCCCCGGCCCGAGTTGACCGGTGCCGAGGATCTGGTCGGGCGGGCCGTGGACGCGTTGACCGCCGGTCGCTTCCTGGCCGCCGAGTTGGAACGGGCGGGCCTGGTCCCGGATCTGCTGGCCGGGCACAGCATGGGCGAGTGGACCGCGATGGTCGTCGCCGGGATGTACCCGCGCGCCGCGGTGGACGGCTTCCTCGGCTCGCTGCGCCCGGACTCGTTGGCCGTGCCGGACCTGGTCTACGCGGCGGTGGGCTGCGGGGCGGACCTCGCGCGGCGGCGGGTCGGCGCCGGTCCGGTGGTCGTCTCGCACGACAACTGCCCGAACCAGAGCGTGCTGTGCGGCCCGCCCGACGCGGTCGCCGAGGTGCTGGGCCAATTGCGCGGCGCCGGCGTCGTGGGCGGCGAACTGCCGTTCCGCTCCGGCTTCCACACGCCGATGTGGGCGCCCTACCTCGGGCAGGTGACCGCCGCGTTCGAGCGACTCCCGCTGCGGGCGCCGCGCGTGCCGGTGTGGTCGGCGACCGCCGTCGGCCCCTACCCTCGGGACGCCGCCGCGGTCCGCGAGTTGACCGTCCGCCACCTCCTCGAACCGGTCCGGTTCCGGGAGTCGGTCGAGGCCCTGTACGCGCACGGGGTAAGGGTGTTCGTCCAGCCGGGCGCGGGCAGCCTGGTCGGGTTCGTGCACGACACGCTGCGCGGGCGCGACGCGCTGGCCGTCGCGGCGCACTCGACGCTGCGGCCGGGCCTGGCGGGATTCCGGCGGGCGGCGGCGGCGCTGTGGGTGGAGGGTGCGGCGATCGACCCGGCGGCCCCGACCAGCTCGGCGCCGGCACCGCCTGCGGTATCCGCTCCGGCGCCCGTCGGGCCGATCGTCCGGCTCGACCTCGGGTCGCCGCTGGTCGCGCTGGGCTCGGCCGCCGGGCCGCTACGGTTCGTGGGCGGGCACCGCCCCGCCCCGGTGGTCGGCGGGCATCCCGTCCTGGCGGCCTTCCACGCGGCGCTGGCCGAGGCGGACCGCTCGCTGACCGAGGTCGCCGACTTGGCCCTTCCCCCCTCGGCCGCCTCCCCGCCGGCGCCGACCGGGGCTTCGGAGCGCCGCGCGTACCGGTTCTCCCTGGCCGAACACCCCTATGTCCGCGACCACTGCGTCTACGAGCAGCCCGAGTGGTGGCCGGACGCGGCGGACCGCTTCCCGGTGCTGCCGATGACCACGCTGATCCGGCTCGCGGGCGAACAGGCCCACGCGGCGGCCGGGCCGGGGCGGGTGGTCGTCGGGTATCGGGACGTACGGTCCCTGCGCTGGTTGCCGGTCGCCCCGGCCACCGACACCGAACTGATCCGCACACCCCTGGCCGAGGACCGGGTCCGGATCGAGTTCGGCCGGTACATGTCCACCGAGGTGCTGCTCGCCGACGAGCACGCCGCTCGGCCGGCCCCGGCTCCCGACCGCACCCCGCTCACCGGCGAGGGCCCCGCACCGGTGCGCGCCGAGGATCTGTACCGGGATCGCTGGATGTTCCACGGCCCCGGCTTCGCCGGGGTCGAGCAGGTGTTGACCGTCGCCGACGACGGCATCCGGGGCGTCCTGCGTGCGCTGCCCGCTCCCGGTGCGCTGCTCGACGCCGCCGGGCAACTCCTGGGCCACTGGATGCAGTTGCGGCTGAGCACCGATCGCCTGGTGTTCCCGATGTCGGTGGCCGCGATCGACGGATACGGGCCGCCCACCGAGCCCGGCGCGAGGTTGCTGGCCACCGCGCGGATCCGGGAGATCGGGCCGACCACGGTGCGCGGCGACGTCGAACTGGTCGACCCGGCCACCGGCGCGGTCCGGATCCGGGTACGCGACTGGATCTACCGCCGATTCGCCGCCGACGAGCGGGTGTGGCCGATGAAGTTCACCCCGCACACCACCGGGATCGCCGAGCCACAACCCGAGGGCTGGTGTCTGCTGCGCACCCGCTGGCCCGATCCCGCGGCGCAGGAACTGGTCACCCGCCGCTACCTGGACACCGCCGAGCGGGCCGAATTCGCCGCCAAGCCACCCAGGGAGCGCCGGAGTTGGCTGCTCGGCCGGGTCGCGGCCAAGGACGCGGTGCGACAGTGGTTGTGGGCGTCCGGGCACGGGCCGCTGTATCCGGCGCAGGTCCGGATCACCCCCGCCGGCACGGATCGGCCGCCGGCGCGCGTGGTGGTGGCGCCCGGCGCCCGCGAGCCGGTCTCGCCGTACCTCTCGTTCGCACACAGCCATCGGCTGGGTGTGGCCGTCGCGAGCGCCAACGCGGCCGGCATCGCCATCGAACTCCTCGACCCGGCGCCCGACTCGTCGCCCGATTCCACGGCGCCGGGGCGCGCGCCGTCGACCGACGACGAACGCCGGCTGCTGGACGCGCTCGTGGGCGGCCGGCCCGAGCAGCACCGGTTGTGGACGCTGCGCTTTCGGTGTGCGAAGGACGCGGCCGATCGGGCGGACGGCACCGGCCCGGCCGGCCGCCCGACGGATCGGGTGGTGACCTCGGCCCGGCCCGTGGGCACCCACGACGCCGAGGTGTCGGTGGCTTCGCGCGCACCCGGCGGCGCCGAACACCTCGTGCGCACCCGGGACGTCGAGGATCCGGCGCCCGACGGCACGCGGATCGACCGCTACGTGGTCGCGTGGACGAGCACGCGGCCGCTTGACCCCGACGAATTCCCCACCACCTCACATGGGAGCAGCCGATGAGCGCGGACCCGCACGCCGACCGGATCCTGGCCGAGGTCGCCGAGATGCTCGCCGAGATCGTCGGCGAGGAGCTGCTGATCGCCGCCGAGATCACCCCCGAGAGCGGGTTCGACGACGATCTCGCTTTGGAGAGCATCGAGTTCGTCGCCCTCGCCGGGCGACTCCAGGAGCGCTATGGGGACCGGGTCGACTTCATCGCCTTCCTCGCCGACCTGGAGATCGAGGAGATCATGGCGATGACCGTGGGTCGACTCGTCGAGTTCATCGCCGCGCACACCCGCACCGAGGCCGTCGGCGGTGCCCGGTGAGCGAGGTGTACGCGAACGGGCTGCGGTTTCACGTGCAACGGCTCCGGGCCCCCGCCGACCGACCGGCTCCGCGTACTCCGGTGGTCTTCCTGCACGGCCTGGTCCTGGACAACCTCTCCAGCTTCTACTACACGCTCGCCGCGCCGATCGCCCGCGCGGGGTTCGAGGTGCTGCTCTACGACCAGCGCGGTCACGGGCGTACCGAGCGGCCCAGGACCGGCTACGACCCGGACACCGCGGTCGCCGACCTGGCCGCGCTGCTCAAGGCGTGCGACCTGGCGACTCCGGTGCACCTGGTCGGCAACAGCTTCGGCGGCCTGCTCGCGCTGCACGCCGCGCGTACCCGGCCGGACCTGGTCGCGAGTCTGGTGCTGCTGGAGGGGCAGTGCCTGGACACCCCGGCCGGCGCCGAGCCGTACGCCGGCGGCTGGGTCGAGGAGTTGGCCAACACGCTTAACCTGGCCGCCCTGGGCCTGGAGTCGCATCGCGGCCCGGAGCGGCCGCCGACCGGGCCCGCCCGCAAGGTGGCCCGCCTTCGGGCCGGCGCCGACGCGCTGTTGAACGGCACCACGCTGATCGAGGACGTCACCCTGCTCCGCGCACCGACGCCGAGCGAACTGGCCGACCTCGCCTGCCCGGTCCTGGCGCTGTACGGCGAACTCTCCGAACTCCGCCCACCCGCTGAAGAGTTGGCCGAGCTGCTGGCCGACTGCACACTCACCGTGCTGCCCGGCGTCGGGCACACCGTGCTGCGCGAGGCGACCGCGCCCGTGTTGAGCGCGCTGCTCGACTGGCTGCCCGGGCACGAGCCGGCCACGACGCGGCCCGAGGTCGGCCGATGAGATTCATGTTCGTGGTCCCGCCGTTCACCGGGCACGTGAACCCCACCGTCGCGGTCGCCGCCGCGCTCGCCGAGCGCGGCCACGACGCGGTGTGGTGCGGACCGCCGGAGATCCTGGACCTGCTTCCGGTGGGGGCCCGGCTGTTCGCCACCGGCGATGCCCCGGACCAGGCAGGCGGCTACGCCCGGCTGCACACGAACTGGCAGCGGTTACGCGGAGTGGCCGCGCTGCGCTTCCTCGTCGAGGAGACGCTGGTGCCGCTCGCGCACGCGATGTTGCCCGGGGTCACGGCGGCGGTCACGGCATACCGCCCGGACGTCGTGGTGGCCGACCAGCAAACCTTCGCCGGCGCGTTCGCCGCCGTCCGGGCCGGCGTGCCGTGGGCCACGTCCGCGACCACGTCGGCCGAGTTCACCCGGCCGCTGCTGGGCTTCCCCAAGGTCGCCGACTGGGTTCGCACCCGCATCGCCGGCGCCGCGATCGCGGCCGGCGTGCCGGCGGACTGCGATCCGCGCTTCTCCGCGCGCCTCGTGCTGGTCTTCTCCACGCCGGAACTGGTCGGCCTGACCGAGCCGGCCCCTGCCCATCACTGTTATGTGGGACCCGCGTTCGGGCCCAGGCCGGCGGCGGTGGACTTCCCGTGGGACCGGCTCGACCCGGGCCGGCACCGGGTGCTGGTCTCGCTCGGCACGCTCAACCGCGAGGCGGGCGCCCGGTTCTACCCGGCCGTGGTCACGGCCACCCGACCGCTCGCCGATCGGCTCCAGGTGATCCTGGCCGCCCCCGAGCGCCTGGCCGGCGAACCGGCCGAGCACGTCCTGATCCGCGAGTTCGTACCCCAACTCGACCTGCTTCCGCACCTGGACGCGGTGGTCACGCACTGCGGTCACAACACCGTGTGCGAGGCGCTCGCGTTCGGCCTGCCGCTGGTGCTCGCGCCGATCCGGGACGACCAGCCGATCGTGGCCCGCCAGGTGGTGGCCGCAGGCGCCGGGGTCCGGGTGCGCTTCGGCCGCGCACACGTCCCGGAGATCCGCGCCGCCGTCACCGACGTGCTGGACCGCCCCGACCTGCGCGCGGGGGCCCACCGGGTACGCGCCTCGTTCGCCGTCGCGGGCGGTGCCCACGCCGCCGCCGACCGTCTGGAGAAGCTGTGCTGAGCCCTGTCGCCGGACCGTTCCCGTGGCTCGCCCTGTTGATCGGCCTCGGCCTGGCCGGCGGCACCCGCACACTGCGCCGCCGACTGCGCGCACTGCCCGTACTGCCCGTCGGACCCGAAGCACCCGCGCCGCCCGTCGATCGACCCGTCGGCGGGTGGACGTGCGTGACCGCGCTCGGGGTGCACCCGGACGAATCCACCGTGCGCGCCGCCGTCGGGCACGCCGAGCGCGCCGGACTCTTGCTGCTCGACCTGGTCCCCGGCGACCTGCCCGCCGACGAACTGCTCACCCTGCTCGGCCGATTGGACCCGGACCGGACCCACCGCGACCCGCTCGCCCGCGGCCGCGGCGCGGGCCACCTGCTCGTGGTGCACGACGACGTGCTGCGCCGGGCCGCCGTCCCGGCCGCCGACCTGGTCGGCCTGGATCCGCCCGGTCTGATCGAACTCACCGCCAGGCTGCGTCCGTTCGCCGCGCTGGAGTCCGGCCACGCGGTCGCCCCCGAGCTGACGGCGACGCCGCCGGATCCGGCCCTGCGCAAGCGCCGACTGCGCGCCGAGGGCGTGCCGGTGTGGCCCAACCTGATCGGCCGGCTGGGCGAGGCCGCCGCCTACACCGGGGCGTGCGTGACCACGCCGTTCTGGGGCGCGCTGGTCTTCCTGGTCATGTGGGCACAGCCGTACGCGGTGGTCGCCGGCCACTCGCCGGTGCGCCCGCGCGACCTGGGTCGGGCCACCGCGCTGCGGCCGTTCCTGGCCGGATGGCGCTGGGTGCGCGCGGTCCTCGGGCCCCGCCCGGACCGGGCCCGAACGCCCGCGATGGACCCCGCCGCGCTGCGTCCGGAGTACGCGCGCAGCGTCGCGCACGGCCTGGACGCGTTCTTCGAGGAGCGCCGCGAGACGTGCCCGTGGTGCGGCTCGGACCGGCTCGGGGTGCACCGCCGGATCGGCGACCATCTCCAGGGCAAGCCCGGCCGGTTCACGCTGGAGCGCTGCCGGGACTGCGCGCACGTGTTCCAGAACCCCCGGTTGTCCCTCGCCGGTCTGGAGTACTACTACCGCGACTTCTACGACGGCCTCGGCGGCCCGGGCGCCGAGGCGCTGTTCGGCACCATGTCGCGCACCTACCGGGCCCGTGCCGAGTTGTTGCGCCGACACCTGCCGGCGGACACCGCCCCGCGCGCGTGGCTGGACGTGGGCACCGGACACGCGCACATGTGCGTGGTCGGCCGAAGCGTGTTGCCGGACACCGCCTTCGACGGACTCGACCTCGGCGACGGGGTCGCCGCGGCCGAGCGGCGCGGCTGGATCCGGGCCGGTCATCGCGGCCAGTTCCCCGACCTGGCCGACGATCTGGCCGGCGGTTACGACGTGGTCAGCATGCACCACTACCTGGAGCACACCCGCGATCCGTTCGCCGAACTGGACGCCGCCGCGAAGGTCCTGGTGCCGGGCGGTCGGCTGCTGATCGAACTGCCCGACCCGCGGTGCTGGTACGGCCGGCTGCTGCGCGGCCTGTGGCTGCCGCTGTTCCAGCCCCAACACCAGCACCTGATGCCCCGGCGCAACCTCGAACTCGCGCTCAACGCACGGGGATTCACCGTGCTCGCACACGAGACCGGCCGGGCGCACCAGGGCAACGACTTCACCGGCGCGGTGTCCCAGGCGCTCACCGCGCTCGGGCCGAATCCGACGATGCCCTGGGTCGCGGCCGGGCCGACCCCGTGGCGCCGGGCCCGTCGGGCCGCGCTGGTCGTGCTCTCGGTGCCGTGCTTCGTGGCGGCCGTACTGCTGGACGCGGTCGGTTTCCTGCTCGCGCGGACCGCCGGCGACCACGGTGCAAGCAACGCCTACCGTCTCCTCGCCCGAAAGGACCCGGGATGACCCGCCCACGACCGCGCCCACTCCCCCGCACGAGCCCGCGGGTCGGTCCCGGGAACGACCCGCGGACCGGCACACCGGTCGCCGCTGGGACCGACCCGACGCCGATCCGGTCCGCCGCCGCGGCGCTGCCCGCCGAGCGCGGCGCCGCGCCCGTACTGCGCCTGGTGCCGTTCGTGTTCGCGGAGGCGTTCGGCCGCCCCCCGGCCGGTGTCTGGTCCGCGCCGTACGTGCTGCGCCTGTCCGGCTCGCGGGCCGGGCCGGGCACGGCCGTGCCGCTGTCCTGGCGGGTCGTGATCGCCGCCGCGCCGCGCGCCGACGGGGTGGTCCGGGTCGGTTCGATCAACCGGCCACAGGAGTCGGCCGCGATCGACCCGGCCGTCGGCGTCGGCCCGCTCCCCGATTGGGCCCGCCCGGTGTTCGCGGGCACCACCGGCGCGGGTGGGCTGGACCTGCTCGTGCACACCGACCTGCCGGACAACACCGGCCTGTCCGCCTCGATCCCGCTGACCTGCGTGGCGGCGCTGGCCGAGACGGCGTTCCACGACCCGGGCGCCGGCACCGGTCGACGGGCCCCGATCCGGCTCGCCGACCCCCCACTGGGCGAGGTCGCGCTGTTCGGCCGCCCGGGCCACATCACACTGATCGAGGACGACGCGGGCGCGGTGGAGCACCTGCCGTTCGACCCCGAGCGGCTCGGCCTGCGGTTCGTGCTGACGGTGCCCCGGTGGGCGGACGGCCGGGCCGACGAGGACGCGCCGCCGGCCGGGGCGGCCCCGGACCGAACCGCCGCCGCGTCCCCGGCCTGCCGCGCCGCACTGGCCTCGGGAGCGGTCGAGGCCCGCCCGCTGGGTGCGGGCGGGCCCTCGATCGCGGTGGTACCGGGCGCCGCGCTCGCGGCCGTGCGCCGGGCCCTCGTGGACACCTACACGCGCGCCGGCGAACCGGCCCCGCGCGTCCTCAGCGCCTTGGTCGGATCCCCGTGCACTCGGGTCGCGTAGGGGGTGTCCTCGATCCCCCGTCGGGCTGTGGACGACACGCCCCGGAACGCACGGCGCATCCGACGGGCATGGCGCCGATTCCTCATACGTACTCGATCTCCTGGACGCCCTGACGGCGGCTGTAGTCGAGCAGCGCGCGCACCTCACGGCTGATCGGGCCGCGCCCGCGCACCAGGCCGACCGTCCTGACCAGCCTCGGGCTCATCGACCGCACCGAGACGCTGGACGCGAACGGCTGGGCCAGGTCGGCGTACCACAACACCGAGCCGTGCCCGGCCAGCACGCACGGGATCCACGCGCCGCGATCGTCGGTCTCCATCGCGACCGTGGGCCGCACCCCGGCCGTGGCGAACAACATCTCGAAGTCGGCCCGCCGCCCGCTGCGGCGGGACGGCAGGATCATCGGCAGTCCCTCCAAATCCGTCCAGGAGACCGGATCCGGCAGGCGGGTGCCCTTCGGCGAGACCAGGACCACCTCGTACGAGCGCAGCGGCAGCACCTCGAAACCGCCGGGCGCGGGCAGATCCACCAGCGCGATGTCGCTGTCGCCGGCCCGCAGTGAGGCGAACAGGGCCTCTCGGCTGTCCTGCCGATCCACCACGACGTCCAGATCCGGGTGCGACTTGGCCAGGCCCGGCAGCAGGCCGCTGGTGCACTCGATGGCGAGCGTCGCGGTGGCGGCCAGGTGTACCGTGTCCGCGTGCGCGGGCTCCTCAACCCGCACGATGTCCTTGATCGCCTGCACGCCGCGGAGCACCTTGCGTGCGAGGGAGACCACCTGGACACCGGCGGCCGTCGGCACCAGGCCGCGACCGACCCGGGTGAACAGGACCACGTTCAGCTCGCGTTCCAGGCTCTGCAACGATCGGGACAAAGCGGGCTGGACCACGAAGAGTTCCTGTGCGGCACCGGTCATGCTGCCGTGTTCGGCGACGGCGATCAGGTAGCGCAGCTGTTGAAGGGTCACGGGGTATCCACGCCCCCGATCGGGAGCTCGACCCGATCGCGCGCTCGGGTCCGGGCCCGTGCTCGATGTGTCGCACGGTGGCTGTCGACCATGGTGTTCCTCCAGGGTGTGCCGTGGTGCCGGGGTGGGTGAAAACGCTGGCTGAACCTCGGTTCCCGGGGCGGCCGGACGGGCCGGCGCGGCGCCCGGGGCGGCTGCCCCGAGCGACACGCCGACCCATCCGGCCGGAGCTGTGCTCGCACTGTGCGCTTCGACTGTGGTTCAGAACCAGGTGACATTCCAGGGGAACGCTGCGGTGGCTTTCGCGCCGGCCGCATCGGTCGCGGTCACCTCGACCGCGAACGACCCCACACCCC